>NZ_JASZYL010000020.1:0-87468 GCF_030316985.1 Variovorax sp. J31P179
ACGTAACCCCTTTTTCTTTCGTCCGCCTTTTGCTGGCAGGCGCTCTGCAGGCAACTTCGTTGGCTGCGGTCGCGGGGGGGGGGGGCGCGGCCCCCCCCCCCCCCGGCGGAGTCGGCGGCTCGCAGCGAGCCGAAGCTGGCCTCGTCCGGCGACTGGACCGAGTTCTAACAGCCCGTGCGGCGTACGGCCGCCATCCTAGGAGCAGCAATGCAGTGGTTTCAAAATCTTCGCGTCACCGTCAAGCTGGTCTTGAGTTTCCTCGTGGTCGCGGCCCTTGGCGCGCTCGTCAGCGCGCTCGGCATCTTCCACATGGGGCGCATCAGCGCGTCGACCGAGAGGCTCTACACCCATGAGCTGAGCGCTCTGCAGGCCGTACAGCAGGCCAATATCGCGCTGCTCTATGCCAGCCGCTCGCAGATGACACTGCTGTCGGCGGCCACCCGCGGTGAGCGCAACACGGGATCCAATGCGATCCGCCAATCGCTCGAGGCTCTCGAGGCTCGCACCGCCGAGGCCAAGCCGTTGTTCCTGGACAGCGAGGCCGGCACCAAGCTGTTCCGGCAATACGAGGCCTTGATGGCGCCGTTGAAGCTGCGCATGGCAGATTTCGTCACGCTGGTGGGCAAGCAATCGCTCGACAGTTCGCAATTCGACGGCCGGGTCGGTGACGACAGCGCGCAGCTGCTGAAGGACTCGCGCGCGCTCGAGGAGGTGCTGGAGGCGATGGTGGCCCACGCCAACACGCTCGCCAAGGCCAGCGCGGAGCGGGCCACGGAAACCTACCAGGGCTCGCGCTGGATGATGCTGGTGATCGCGGCCGTCGGCCTGCTGGCCAGCCTGGGCCTGGGCGCCGGGGTGGCCCGCTCGCTCGGGCGCCAGCTGGGCGGAGAACCGGCCTACGCGGCCGAGGTGGTCGGTCGCATCGCGGCCGGCGACCTGGCGGTCGAGGTGGACACCGGCGCGGCCCGGCCCGGCAGCCTGCTGCATTCAATCCGGCTGATGCAGATCGAACTGACCGAGGTGGTCGGCAAGATCAAGGCCTCCAGCGACACGATCGCGACGGCCTCGAACCAGATCGCGGCGGGCAACCAGGACCTGTCCTCGCGCACCGAGCAGCAGGCCAGCTCGCTGGAGGAAACGGCCGCCTCGATGGAAGAACTCACCAGCACCGTCAAGCAGAACGCGGACAACGCGCGCCAGGCGAATCAGCTCGCGGCCTCGGCCTCCGAGGTGGCGGTGAAGGGCGGCGAGGTCGTGAGCCAGGTGGTGGACACGATGGCGTCGATCAACGCATCGTCGAAGAAGATCGTGGACATCATCGGCGTGATCGACGGCATCGCGTTCCAGACCAACATCCTGGCGTTGAACGCGGCGGTGGAAGCCGCACGCGCCGGCGAGCAGGGCCGCGGTTTCGCGGTGGTGGCGTCGGAAGTACGCAGCCTGGCGCAGCGCTCGGCTGCGGCGGCCAAGGAGATCAAGGGCCTGATCGACGATTCGGTGGGCAAGGTGGGCGTGGGCAGCGCGCTGGTGGCCGAGGCGGGTCACACGATGGAAGAGATCGTGGGCAGCGTGAAGCGTGTGACCGACATCATGGGCGAGATCACGGCAGCCAGCCAGGAGCAGACCTCGGGGATCGAGCAGATCAACCAGGCGATCACGCAGATGGACCAGGTGACGCAGCAGAACGCGGCACTGGTCGAAGAGGCCGCGGCGGCCGCTCAGTCGCTGCAGGGCCAGGCCGGCGGCCTGTCCGAGGTGGTGGGGGTGTTCAAGCTTCGGGAGTCAGGCGCTGTTCAGTCTTCAACTTTCGGTTGAAGCTGCCGATATAGACCCTGAAGGCATTGCAGCGGCGATGCCGCACGCAACACCCACCCACACCCAACCAGGTAATCGATCCCATGTCAGGAAACTTGTTCTTCACGGGTCTGAGCGGCCTCAATGTCGCGCGAACCTCGCTGATGACGACGGCCCACAACACGGCCAACGTCTACACCACCGGCTACAGCCGGCAGGTCGCGGAAGTCGCCACCAACGCGGCGGTCGCCACCGGCTCGGGCTATGTCGGCACCGGCGCCGGCGTCACCACGATCAGCCGCAGTTACGACCGTTACCTGACCGCGCAGCTCGCCACGGCCCAATCCTCCTCGGCGGCCTTGAATTCCTACGGCACCGAGATCAACCGCATCGACTCGCTGCTGGCCGACAAGACCTCCGGCATCAGCGTGCTGATGCAGACCTTCTTCACCGCGGTGCAGGGCGTCGCCAACACCCCGGCCGACTCGGCCGCGCGGCAGCAGCTCATCAGCTCGGCGCAGTCGCTGTCGAACAAGTTCCGCGCGACCGACCAGTACCTGAGCGACTTGAACGGGTCGGTCAACGACCAGATCTCGGGCAGCGTCTCGCAGATCAACACCTACTCGAGCAAGATCGCCAGCCTCAACCAGCAGATCAGCATGATGACCGCCGTCGCCGGCGGCCAGCCGCCGAACGACCTGCTGGACCAGCGCGACCAGCTGGTCAGCGACCTGAGCCAGATCGTCGACGTCAAGGTGCTCGAGCAGGACAACGGCAAGTACAACGTGTTCATGGGCAACGGCCAGTCGCTGGTGACCGGCGACCAGGCCGCGACCATGAAGGCGGTGCCCTCGGCCGCCGACCCGACCCGCACCACGGTGGCGCTGGTGGGCATCGCCGGCAACGTGTCGGAGCTCGGCAGCGACGTCATCACCGGCGGCTCGCTGGGCGGCCTGATGAACTTCCGCACCCAGACCCTGATCCCGGCCCAGAACGCCATCGGCCGGCTGGCGATGGCGGTCTCGGGCGCCTTCAACGAGCAGCACGGCCTCGGCGTCGACCTCAACGGTGCACTGGGCACCGACTTCTTCACCACCGCCACGCCCGGCGTGTTCTCGAACGCGAAGAACGCCGGCAACATGGTGCTGTCGGGTGTCGTGACCGACACCAACAAGCTCAGCACCAGCGACTATTCGGTGCAGGTCAGCAACGTGGCGGGCACGCTGAACTACTCGGTGACCCGGTTGTCGGACAAGCAGTCGATGGGCACTTTCACGAGCTTCCCGATCAGCTTCGACGGCGTGAGCCTGTCGCAGGCGAGCGGCACGGCCCAGGCCGGCGACTCCTTCCTGGTGCAGCCCACCCGCACCGGTGCGCGCGACATGGACGTGCTGGTGCTCGACCCGGCCAAGGTGGCGGCGGCCTCGCCGATCGTGACCGGCAACGGCGCCGGCAACCAGGGCAGCGGCAAGCTGGGCAAGGCGACCGTCGACCCGACCTACCCGGCGACCCCGCTGGCCGCCAACCTGACACTGAGCTACGACTCCGCGACCGGCGCGCTGTCGGGATTTCCCGCCACCTCCGCCGTCACCGTGACGCTGGCCAACGGCACCGCGACCACCTACGCGGCCGGCGCCCCGGTGCCCTACACGGCGGGCGCCCAGATCAGCTTCGACGGCCTCAGCATGGCGATGACCGGCACGCCGGCCAACGGCGACACCTTCAACATCGGCAAGAACTCGGGCGGCGTGTCGGACGGCAGCAACGCGCTGCTGCTGGGCGCCCTGCAGCGCCAGACCACGATGGGCAACGGCACCACCACCTTCAATGGCGCCTACTCGCAGCTGGTCAGCGAGGTCGGCAACAAGGCGATGGAGATCAAGGTCGCGACCAAGACGCAGGAGAGCGTGACCAGCCAGATCAAGGCCAGCCAGCAGTCGATCTCCGGCGTCAACCAGGACGAGGAAACCGCCAACCTGCTGATGTTCCAGCAGATGTACCAGGCCAATGCGAAGGTCATCCAGACCGCCTCGACCATCTTCGACGCGATCCTCGGCATCCGCAGCTGATCGCCCCGACCCCACCCAGATCCAAGGAGCCGTGATGCGTATCAGCACCAGTTCGTTCTACGAGCAGAACACCCTCGCGATGGGCCTGCAGCAGCAGAACCTCTTCAACGTCCAGCAGCGCCTGTCGGCGGGCACCAAGTTCCTGACCGCCGGCGACGACCCGGTGGGCGCGGCGCGGGTTCTCGGCGTCGCCCAGACGCTGGCCGAGTCGGCCCAGTACGCCACCAGCCGCGAGCGCGCGACCCTGTCCCTCAAGCGCGAGGAAACCGCGCTCGACAGCACCACCGTCATCCTGCAGAACATCAAGACCCTGACCGTGCAGGCCGGCAACGGCACCTTGTCGGATGCCGACCGCGCTTCGCTGGCGACCGCGATCCAGAGCAATCTCGACCAGCTGGTGGGCATCGCGAACTCCGACGACGGCAACGGCCAGTTCCTGTTCGCCGGCTACAAGAGCGCCAGCCCGCCCTTCGCGGCCCAGGCCGGCGGCGGCGTGCAGTACATCGGCGACCAGGGGCAGCGTCTGATGCAGGTCGACGTGGCGCGCCAGCTGTCGACCTCCGACGACGGCCGCACCGTGTTCCAGTCGGTGCAGGGCGGCGCGGGCTACGTCACCTCGGGCGCCGCGGCCAACGCCGGCACCGCCGTCTTCGGCGCGGTCAGCGTGGTCGATGCCACCGCGGCCAACTACGGCAAGGACTTCACGATCAGCTTCGCGGCCGGGAACTACACCGTGTCGACCAACGACACGCCCCCGGTGGTCGCCGCCAGCGGCGCCTTCACGGCCGGCTCGCCGATCGCCTTCGGCGGGCTGCAGATCAGCATGACGGGTACGCCGGCGGACGGCGACACCTTCAACGTCACGACCGCCAAGAACGCGGGCACCGACGTCTTCGCGACCATCGGCGAACTGGTCACGGCGCTGCGCACCCCGCTGACAGGCGGCGGCGCGGTGGCGCAGGCGAAGCTGCAGAACGCGCTGAGCACCGCCAACGTCAAGGTCACGAACGCGCACGACAACGTGCTCACCGTTCTGTCCTCGGTGGGCTCGCGCATGAACGAGGTCGACGCCCTCGACGACGGCGGCGCGTCGCGCGTGCTGATGGACAAGAGCTACATGTCCTCGATCGAGGACCTGGACCCGGCCAGCGCGATCTCGGAGTTCTACCAGCGGCAAACCTCGCTGCAGGCGACCCAGATGACCTTCGCCAAGCTGGCGTCGATCTCGCTGTTCAACTACCTTTGATCGACAGCGGCCCGGGCGGCGGATGCGCCCGGGCCTCGTCCCTCCGGGGGCGGCCCGCTCCACCGGGCTTGGTTAGGCGTTAAAGTAGGTACAAAATCATTACATCGCTCAATTCTGGCGCGAGCATGAAACTTGTCCTGAACCATGGCGAACCTGGCCGATCTGGATCCATCGTTCTCGGTGCCTTGCAGGCGTTGTGCTGCCATGCTGCAGAAGGGGAACCGGTTTTGTCCCTTTTGTTTCGAGGATCAGCTGGCGCCGGCCGATACCGGCGATGCCGAGCCGCCGGCCGTGCCCGGGCGCGGCCTCTCCGTGGCCAAGGAGGTGCCGGCCCCGATGGTCATCGACTTCAGGGACACGGTGCAGCCGGAAGCGGACGAAGTCATCCACATTCCCGGCCCCACGGGCATGGCCGGGCAGGAGGCCGACGCCGAGATCGGCATGGTCCGGCCGGGCGCGTTCTGGCAGACGGAAGTGCTCGGCGGCGGCGGCAAGTCGAACTGGCTGACTCGCTTCGCGACCCCCCAGCGCATGGTGGCGGCCATTGCGCTCGCGCTGGTCGTGACCGGGCTCGCCGTCGTGGGGCTCGAGCGCGTCTATGTCGACGGTGAGAACGAGGCCAGCAGGGAGCGTGCGTTCAGGGACGACGTCGAGCGGGTCCAGGGCGCCCTGAAACGCGGCGACCTGGGCACTGCCGAGCAGGTGCTCGAGGGCCTGGATGCCGACCGTTCGGACGATCCGGCGGTGCAGGCCCTGTGGCAGGCCTTCGACAAGCGAGCGCAGGCGCAGGCCGCCGGCGGGGAGCCCCTTCCTGACGTTTCGCTGAAGGCGTCCAGGGCGATCCGGCTGGAGCAGGCCACTGCGCCGCCGGCCGCTGCGCCTTCGGCCCCGGCCCCGGCCCCGGCCCCGGCGCGGCCGGAGGCGCCGGTTGCGTCCCCGCCTGCGCCGACCGCCGGTGCGGCCGGACCGCAGGACAAGGAGTGCAGCGAGGCGCTGGCGGCGCTGGCCCTGTGCTCGAAGAATTAGAGAGTGCGCGCAAGAATGAGCCAGGCATCTCCTGGCAGTGTCATCAACCTTCGACGGAGCCAACATGCCAATCAGATTCCTGTCCATCGGGCTGTTGTGGATGGCCTTCCTCGCATGCGCGGCCGCGGCGCCCCGGGCGGAGTACAAGATCGTCACCGCATCGAAAACCGGCACGTACATCCAGATCGGCCGGGACCTCGCGACCTGGGTCGCGGACCCGGCCGACATCGATCTCGAAGTCCTCGAGTCGAAGGGGTCGGCCGAGAACGTCCAGCGCATGCGCTTCGAGCCGGGCGTCAAGCTGGCGCTGGTGCAGTCCGATGTCTACCAGGCCTTCCTGGACGAGGCGAAGGCCGGCAACGCCGAGGCCGGCAACATCATCCGGCCGCTGCGCCTGATCATGCCGCTCTACGACGAGGAGATCTACTTCGTCGTCCGCGCCGACTCGCCGCTCAACAGCATCCACGAGATCAAGAACCAGAAGATCGGGGTCGGCCCGCTGGGCAGCGGCACCGCGCTGACCTCGCGAACGCTCTACCAGCTGATGTTCGGCGAGCCGCTGCCGCCTGCCAACGCGCAGTACCTGACCAATGAAGAGGCGCTGGCCAGGCTCACGGTCGACAAGTCGATCGATGTCGCGATCATCGTCGCCGGGCAGCCGGCCAAGCTTTTCACGGACATGAAGGCCGAGGCGCGCAACTACATCAAGATCCTGAAGCTCGACGACGCGGCGCCGGAGACGGCGCGGGCGAAGAAGACCTACTTCCCGGCGGCGATCCGCGCCTCCAGCTACTCGACATGGCTCAAGGCCGACGTGCCCACCCTGACCGTGAAGGCCTACCTGGTCACCTATGACTACGGCCTGCAGTCGACGGTCGGCGCGCTGACCCGCTTTGCCGATTCCCTCTGCGCCAACTTCGACAAGCTGCAGGCCAACGGCCACCCCAAGTGGAAGCAGGTGCGCCTGGAACTGCCGCCCCTGAGCCAGGGATGGCGCTACTACGGGCCGATGGAAAAGCGCATGCGCAACTGCATCGCCCGCCGGTCGG
Organism: Variovorax sp. J31P179; assembly: GCF_030316985.1. Lineage (NCBI taxonomy): Bacteria > Pseudomonadati > Pseudomonadota > Betaproteobacteria > Burkholderiales > Comamonadaceae > Variovorax > Variovorax sp. J31P179. The sequence goes on from NZ_JASZYL010000020.1 coordinate 7,185, forward strand.
CCGTCAGCGCAGCGGCGCCGACGGCGCCGCCGCCTCTGCCGCGCAACTGCACCGAGCAGGAACTGGTGCTGGGGATCTGCAGGCGCTGAAACAGGCCGCGACCGCCGCTGCGCGCGTGGTCAGCGCCGCAGCGCGCCCGCGAATCGCACCATTGCATCGAGACCGGCCGCGAAGCGCGGCTCCAGGAAGGCGCCCAGGTGCGGCGTCAGCAGCTGCAGCATCCCGATCCCGGCCAGCAGCGTCAGCGGAAAGCCCACGGCGAAGATGCTGAACTGGGGCGATGCTCGGTTCAGGATGCCCATCGCCAGGTTCAGGATCAGCAGGGCGGTCACCAGCGGCAGCGAGAGCATCATGCCGCTGGCGAAGATCTGGCTCGCGCCCGAGACCAGCACCATCCAGCCTTGCGCGGCCAGCGGCGCATCGGCGATCGGCAGGGCCTGGAAGCTCTCGGCCAGCGCGGCGATGATCAGCAGGTGGCCGTCGACCGCGATGAAGATCAGCATCGCCAGCATGTTCAGCAGCCGCGCCACCACCATCGTGGCGCCGCCGTTCATGGGGTCGAAGAAGGACGCGAAGGACAGGCCCATCTGCAGGCCGATGTACTCGCCCGCGGCGAGCACGGCGGTGAACACCATGCGCATCGTGAAGCCCATGGCGACGCCGACCAGCACCTGCTGGATGATGATCCAGACGCCGCCGGCGGAGACCACCGGCACGTCGGGCATAGGGCCCAGCGTCGGCGCCAGCACCAGCGCGAGCATCGCCGCGATCGCCACCTTGACCCGGCGCGCCACCCATGTCTCGCCGAAGATCGGCGCGGTGCTGACCAGCGCCAGCATCCGCACGAACGGCCACAGGAAACCCACCAGCCAAGCGGTGAGTTGCGCCGAGGTGACTTCGAAGACGGGTGGCATCAGGCCGCCGCCGGGCCGCCCCCTCGGGGGGCGGTGGCACACGAAGTTAGGAGCGTGGGAATCACGTTCAGCCGATCAGTTGGGGGATGCTCATGAACAAGGTGCGGATGTAGTCCAGCATCTGTCCAAGCATCCAGGGACCGGCGATGACCATGGTCGCGAACACCGCCAGCAGCTTCGGGATGAAGGACAGCGTGGCCTCGTTGATCTGGGTCGCCGCCTGGAAGATGCTGATGACCAGGCCGACGACCAGCGCCACCAGCAGCAGCGGGGCGCCGAGCGCGAGCGACACCTGGATCGCCTGGTTGCCCATCGACATGATGGTTTCGGGGGTCATGTCGGTTCTTTCAGGTGTAGAAGCTCTGCGCCAGTGCGCCGATCAGCAGTTGCCAGCCATCGGCCAGCACGAACAGCATCAGCTTGAAGGGCAGGGCGATGCTGGCCGGCGGCACCATCATCATGCCCATCGACATCAGCACGCTCGCCACCACCAGGTCGATGATCAGGAACGGGATGAAGATGGTGAAGCCGATCTGGAAGGCGGTCTTCAGTTCGCTGATCACGAAGGAGGGCAGCAGGATGCGCAGCGGCACTTCCTCGGGGCCCTGCATGTCGGGCACCTTGGCCAGCTTCGCGAACAGCGCCAGGTCGTTCTCGCGGGTCTGGCGCAGCATGAAGGCCTTGAAGGGCTCGATGCCACGTTCCAGGGCCTTGTCGGTGCTGATCTTGTTCTCGGAAAAGGGCTTGTAGGCCTCGGTGTAGACCTTGTCGAAGACCGGCGACATGACGAAGAAGGTCAGGAACAGCGACAGCCCGACCAGGATCTGGTTCGGCGGCGACGACTGGGTGCCGATCGCGGTGCGCAGCAGGCCCAGCACGATCAGGATCCGCGTGAAGCTGGTCATGCACAGCAGCAGCGCCGGCAGGAAGGACAGCGAGGTCAGCAGCACCAGCGTCTGGACGCTGAGGGACCAGGTCTGGCTGCCGCCGGGGCCGGGCGTGCTGATCAGCCCGGGCAGGCCCTGGGTCCAGGCGGCCATCGGCAGCGCAGCCGCGAGCAGCACCAGGCCGGCCTGCAGCCCCCGGCGAAGAGGCATTTTCACCATGACGCGGGACGGGCCTTGCCGGTCAGCGATTCACGCAGCTTCTGCGCGAACAGGTCGACCGGGTTGCGGGCCATCGAAACCGGTTCGGCGGCGGCGCCGGCCACCGCCTGCGCGGGCAGCGAATGCAAGGTGTTGACCTGGCTCGCCGTCACGCCCAGCACCAGCCAGGTGCCCGCGACCTCGACCACCACCACGCGTTCGCGCTGGCCGACGCTGGCGCTGGACACGACCTTGACCACCTGGCCGCCGCCGCCGAAGCGCTGCAGCCCGAAGCGGCGCGCCAGCCAGGCGCAACCGAAGATCAGGCCGAGCACCACCAGCATGCCGAGGCCGGCCTGCAGCAGGCCCGAGGCACCGACTGCCGGCGCCATCTCGACCGCGTGGGAGGGCACCGTCGGGAGCGTCATTGGAAAGCCTCCGCGCTTCGCGCTGCGGCGTTCGCCTTCGGAGCGGCCGTGCGGCTCATGACCGGGCCAGCTTCTGCATCCGCTCCGACGGCGTGATGATGTCGGTCAGCCGAATGCCGTACTTGTCGTTGACGACCACCACTTCGCCCTGGGCGATCAGGTAGCCGTTGATCAGCACGTCGAGCGGCTGGCCGGCCAGGCCGTCGAGCTCGACCACCGAGCCTTGCGACAGCTGCAGCAGGCTCTTGATGGTGATGCGCGTGCGGCCGATCTCGGCGGTCAGCTGCACCGGTACGTCCATCACGCGCGCGATGTCCACGGCGGAGACGCTGGCGGCGGCCGCCGGCTCCTGGATCTGCTGGAAGACCTGAGCCGCGGCGGGCGCCGGCACGGGTTCGGCTGCCGGTGGGGCGGGCGTGGCGGCGGTCTGCTCGGCCAGCGCGCTGGCCCAGTCGTCCGCGTCGCTGGCGGAGGAAATGTTGTCAGTCATGGTCGTTCTTCACATCGCTGTCTTGGTGGGAGATCATGTTTTGCACGCGCAGGGCGTAGCGCTCGTTCGAGGTGCCGAAGCCGCACTCCATCACCGGCACGCCGTCGACCCGGGCGATGACGGAGGACGGCAGCTCGATCGGCAGCACGTCGCCGACCTGGAGCTTGAGCACCTCGCCGATGGTCGAGGACATCTTCACGAAGTCCGCGGTCAGCTCGACGTCGGCGGCCTGCATCTGCCTGGACATCTGCTTGACCCAGCGCTTGTCGATCTCGACTTCGTCCTGGATCGGGTTCGACAGCAGGTCGCGGATCGGCTCGATCATCGAGTAGGGGATGCACACGTGCAGGAAGCCGCCGATCGGGCCGAACTCGATCTGCAGCGTGGTGTTGACCACCACCTCGTTGGGCGCCACGATGTTGGCCAGCTTGCCGTGCATCTCGGCCCGCACGTAGTCGAAGTCGAGCGGGTAGACCGGCTGCCAGGCCTCGCCGTAGCACTGCAGCGAGAGATCGAGCAGGCGCTTGATGATGCGCTGCTCGGTGCGCGTGAAGTCGCGCCCCTCGACCCGCACGTGATAGCGGCCGTCGCTGCCGAAGAGGTTGTCGACCACCAGGAAGACCAGCTTCGGATCGAACACGAAGAGCGCGGTGCCCCGCAGCGGCTTCATGTGCATCATGTTGATGTTGGCCGGCACCGGCAGGTGGCGCACGAACTCGGCGTATTGCTGGATCTGCACCGGCCCGACCGAGATGTCGGGGCTGCGGCGCATGAAGTTCAGCAGCGCGCTGCGCAGGCCGCGCGCGAAGCGTTCGTTGATGACCTCCAGCGTGTGCATGCGGCTGCGCACGACCCGGTCGGGCGCGCCGAGGTCGTAGGCCGGCAGGCCATCCGACGGCTTGGCCGGCTTCGAGGTCTGGTCGACGCTGCCGCCGGTGACGCCTTGCAGCAGGGCATCGACCTCGTCCTGCGAGAGGACTTGTTCATAGGCCATGGGTGGCTCGCCTGCTGGGGGTCACTGCACCACGAAGGTGTTGAAGGCCACGCTGGTGATGCCCTGCTCGGGCAGATCGGCGTTGAGCGGCCGGTTCAGCTCGGTGCGGATCTCCTCGGCCAGCTTGGCCTTGTCGTCGGGCGAGACCAGCGAGTCGGCGGTCCGGTTCGACAGCAGCATCAGGGTCCGGCTGCGCAGCTCGGGCATGAACTCGGTGATCTGCGCCTTCGACGGTTCGCCGCGCACCTTGAGCGCCATGCCGACGTGCAGGAACTTGGCGCGGCCTTCACCCTGCAGGTTGACGGTGAACGGTTCCAGTGCCACGAAGATCGGCTTTTCGGGCGCCGGCTTGGCGGCTTCGGCCTGGTGCGCTGCGGCGGCCTTGGGGCCGAGGAAGACGTAGGCGACCGCGCCGGCGGCCAGCAGGCTGACCCCGATCAGGAGGCCGATCAGCAGCTTCGAGGAGCGAGGCGCGGCGGCGGTGGGAGCGTTGGGTGAGGTGGCCATGGTGAAGTTCGATTAACTTGTTCGGTCTATTCTTTGCGAACTGAAGGCTTGGCGAACGGTCGATCAGGGAGGGAAAAGCGCTTCAGATCCGTTCATTGCCTTTTGATCAGTTGAGGACAGAGCAAAAACTGCTGCGCAGTTTGTTGGTCTGTCCCGCAAGGTCTCACTCAGTCGAGGACAGAGCAAAAACTGCTGCGCAGTTTGTTGGTCTGTCCCGCAAGGTCTCAGGAAGTCTCAGGCAAAGGTGTCCAGGCCGACATTGGCCGCCCGCAAGGCACGGGCCGGGCCCACGGGCTGCGGGACGGCCGAGGCTGCGTCGACGCCCTGTCCGGCACCGGGGTACGCCGGCTGGCCGGACGACCGTCCCGGGTTCTGCTGGGCGAACCCGCCTTGCGGCGAGGGCTGGCGGCTTTCGGCGCCGACCGAGGTGTGGCCCAGGCTGATGCCCTGGTCGGCCAAGGTCGTGCGCAGCTGGGGCAGGGCGGCCTCGACCGCCTTGCGCACGCCTTCGTGCGCCGAGACGAACGTCGCCTGGGCCTGGTTGTCGCCCATCGTCAGCGTAACCTTGAGCGGGCCGAGGCCGGCCGGGTTGAGGTTGAGCTCGGCCACCTGGTGGCCGCTGGCGCTCATCCGGATCATCTGCTGGCCGATTGCGGGACCCCATTCGTGGCTGCCCACGGGCGGCGCGACCGACAGCACGGGCGTGGCGTTCGAGGTGGCAGCGGCACGGTCGGCCGCGGCCGGCAGCGCCGAGGCGACCGGCTGCAGCGTCGGCGCGCTCGATTGCGCGTCGGCGTCGAGCGGCTCGGCGGCCTTGGGCTCGGCCGCGACGGCGGTCGCGGTCGCGGCGCTGGCGGCGGCCTGGACCGCGGCGGTCCTGGGCGTGTCGGTGGGTGCCGCGGCGGCTGCCGCCGCGGCATCACCAGCGCCCGGCGTCGCGGCCTTGGCGCCAGCCACCGGCGGCACGAACGAGGAGGTCACCGGGGTGGTGGCCGGTGGCGCGGCAGCCTCCGCCGCATCGGCGGTCGGTGGCGACAGGGCGGTGCGGGTGGCCGGATCGATCGCGCCGGCGGTCTTCGCCGCATGGCCGGCGGGCGAGGCATCGGCCTTCGCCTGCGCGTCGGCGGCCGGGGCCAGCGCCGCCGCTTCGGCGCCTTCGGCCTGCGAGGCGGCCGCGGCGTCGGCGGCGGTCATTGGGCTGGCCGACGTGTTCGTTGCGGCGCCGTCAGGCAGCACGCCGGCGAGGGCGGTGTCGGTGGTGGCGGACGCCGTGTTACCGGCGACCGGGCGGCCTCCGGCCGGGGTGCCGACGATCGGCGCCGCGATCGGCGCGGCCAGCGGTGCCAGCATGGCCAGCACGTCGGCGGCGCTGAGTTCGCTCTTGCGCTCGCCGTCGCGGCCCGGCCGCCGCGTTGCGGTGGCCTCGGGTGCCGCATCGGCCGCGGCCGCCGACCGGGTGCCGCCGGCGGCGCGCGAGCGGTCGAGCATGGCGCCGAAGCTGCGGCCGTCGGGCTCCTCGGCACCGCGGCCACGGGGCCCGGCCTGCGAGGCTTGGGGGCTGGCGAGATTGACGGAGGGCGAAATGAGTGTGGGCATGGGCGAATCCGGTCGGGATTTCAAAGGGTCGGATGGGCGGCGCGGTCGAAGAACTTCCGGGCTGCGCGTTCGTCGCTGTCGCGTTGCTCGCGCTTGGCCTGCGCCAGCATTTCCTGGCGCCGCACGCGCTCCGCCAGGATGTCGAAGGAGTTGAGGCGGCGCTTGTGGTGCTGCCAGTCGCTGCGGCCGTGGTCCAGCCGGCTCTCGGCCTGGGCCACGATCGCGCGCTGCTGCTCGATGGCGCCGTCGAGGGTGCCGAGGAAGGCCTGGAAGTTGCGCCACTGCGCGGTCGGCAGGCCCTTGTTCATGAGCTGGTGCAGCTGGTCGTAGTAGTCCTGGCGGTACTGCAGCAGCAGCTCGAGCTTCTGGCCGGCCCCGAGCCGGGCGCCCTGCAAGGCGCCGAGGCGGCGCGCGGCATCGTCGGTCTGGGTCCGTGCGAGATCGGTCAGCGTGTCGAGCGGGAGTTTCTGGGCCATCGGTGTCCTTCCTTACTCAGGTGGGTTCGAACAGCTTCGTCATGCGCGCGATCGACGTCGGGTAGTCGGTGGGCTCTTCCATCGACTGCTGCAGGAAGGCCTCGATGCGCGGATACATCGCGATCGCCTGGTCCAGCTGCAGGTCGTGGCCTGGGGCGTAGGCGCCGACGCTGATCAGGTCGCGATTGCGCTGGTAGCGCGACAGCATCTGCTTGAAGCGGCGCACGGTGTCGAACTGCGAGGGCGGGATCAGCGCCGTCATCGCGCGGCTGATCGAGGCCTCGATGTCGATCGCCGGGTAGTGCCCGGCTTCGGCCAGCGTGCGCGACAGCACCACGTGGCCGTCGAGGATGGCGCGGGCCGAGTCGGCGATCGGGTCCTGCTGGTCGTCGCCTTCCGAGAGCACCGTGTAGAAGGCGGTGATCGAGCCGCCGCGCCCGTCGGCGTCCCGGGCACCGTTGCCGGCGCGCTCGACCAGTGCCGGCAGCTTCGCGAACACCGAGGGCGGATAGCCCTTGGTGGCCGGCGGCTCGCCGACCGCCAGCGCGATCTCGCGCTGCGCCATCGCATAGCGCGTGAGCGAGTCCATGATCAGCAGCACGTCCTTGCCGAGGTCGCGGAAGTACTCGGCCAGGCAGGTCGCGTAGGCGGCACCCTGCAGCCGCAGCAGCGGCGAGTTGTCGGCCGGCGCGGCGACCACCACCGCCCGCGCCAGGCCTTCCTCGCCGAGCGTGTTCTCGATGAAGTCCTTGACTTCGCGGCCGCGCTCGCCGATCAGGCCGACCACGATCACCTCGGCGCTGGTGTAGCGGGCCATCATGCCCAGCAGCACGCTCTTGCCGACGCCCGAGCCGGCGAACAGGCCCATGCGCTGGCCGCGGCCGACCGTGAGCATCGAGTTGATGGCGCGCACGCCGACGTCCAGCACCGAGTCGATCGGCGCCCGCGTGAGCGGATTGATCGGCGGCGACGACAGCGGCACCTTGCGGCTGATGTCGAGCGGACCCAGGCCGTCGAGCGGCCGGCCCACGGCATCGACCACGCGGCCGAGCATGCCCTCGCCGACCGGCAGCCGCTTGGTGTGGGCCTCGCCGGCCAGGCCCGAGCCGGGCGCGCCGCTGCGCGGAAACACCTTGGCCCCGGGCACCAGCCCGGCCACTTCGGTCTGCGGCATCAGGAACAGCCGGTCGCCCGCGAAGCCGACCACTTCGGCTTCGGCATGGCGTTGCGGATGGCCGGGCGGCAGTTCGATCAGGCAGTCGCTGCCGACCGGCAGCTGCAGGCCGACGGCCTCCAGCACCAGGCCGACGGCGCGCGTCAGGCGGCCCGAATGGGCCGTCATCGCGCACTGGCTGACGTCGCTGCGGGCCTGCGCGAGCGTGCTCAGCCAGGACTTCAGGTGGGGATTGGCGGCCGCGGGTGCGTCGTCTTGCAGAAGGGGTGACATCCTAGTTGCTCCATCGCGCAGTGCGCGGCCCGCGACCCACGAAACTGGCGCAGCCAAGTGCCAGGGATACCGCGGAACCGGCTTTGCCGGGCCGCTGGTATCGCCCCCCTCGAGGGGGGAGGCGCCGCAGGCGCTTCGGGGGGTGTTTCATTTCAGACGTCCTGGGCGTCGACGTCGCGGTGCAGGGCCGCGGTGACGCTCTTCCAGCGGGTTTCGAGGCTGGCGTCCATCTCGCCGGTGGCCGATTGCACGCGGCAGCCGCCGCGGGTCATCGTCTCGTCGGGTCGGACCTGCCAGCCGGCGGCCTGCAGCTCGTTGCCCAGGCTGTTGCGCACCAGCGCGACGTCGTCCGGATGCAGCAGCAGGCGCGGCTCGCCCTGCAGCGCCGGTTCGGTGTGCAGCAGGTCCTGCACCATCGGCAGCACCCATTCGGGCTCGGCGCGCAGGGTGCGGTGCACCACCTGGCGCGCGACGTCGAGCGCCAGCGTGAGCACCGCGTCGGCCAGTTCGCTGTCGGCGCGCCGCAGCGCCGCGGGCAAGCTGGCGGCCAGCGCGCGCAGTTCCTCGGCATGTGCGCTGGCCGCGGCCAGGCCGGCCGCCAGCCCCTCGGTGCGGCCCTGTGCGTAGCCTTCGGCATGGCCCTTGGCGTGGCCTTCGCGCCGGCCTTCGGCGTCGCCGGCGCTGCGGGCCTCGCGGCGCAGGCTCACCAGCTCGGCGGCATGCAGCAGCGCCACCGACGGCGGTGCCTCGACGGCCGGCGCCACGCTGCCGCGGCCGGCAGGGCCCGGGGCAGGGCGCGGGGCAGGGTCGTCCAGCGTGTCCATCTCCCAGCGCTGCCAGGCGGACAGCAACGGCTTGGCCGGCTTCGTGCTCGCCGCGCTGCGCACCGGCGGCGCGTAGGCGGTGGCCATGCGCGCCCGGGTGCCGAAGGGCGACGGGGCTGCGGCGGAGGGGTACTTAGACGAAGTCATCGGTGCCTGGCGCAGCAATCACGATTTCGCCGGCTTCCGCGAGGCGGCGCGCGACCTGCAGGATCGCCTTCTGTTCGGTCTCGACCTGCGAGACGCGCACCGGTCCGCTGAGCTCCATGTCCTCGCGCAGCGTCTCGGCGGCGCGCTGCGACATGTTGGCCAGGAACTTGTCGCGCAGCTCCTGCGGTGCGCCCTTGAGCGCGATGATGAGCGAGTCGGATTCGATGTCCTTGAGCAGGCGCTGGATGCTGCGGTCTTCCAGGCTCAGCAGGTTCTCGAACACGAACATCTCGTCGATGATCCGCTGCGCCAGCGCCTCGTCGTGCTCGCGCACATGGGCGATCGCTTCCTCTTCCTGGGTGCTGTTCATCAGGTTGACGATCTCGGCCGCGGTCCGCACGCCGCCCAGGCGGCTGCGCTTCAGGCCCTGGCCCGAGAGCATCTCTGTCAGCACGTCGGTCAGCTCGTGGAGCGCCGAAGGCTGCACGCCGCCGAAGGTGGCCACCCGCATGATGACGTCGTGGCGCAGTCGGGTCGGCAGCTTCTCGAGCACCTCCGAGGCCTTCATGCGGTCCAGGTGGATCAGCACGGTCGCCAGGATCTGCGGATGCTCGTCGCGGATCAGCTCGGCCACTTCGCTGGCCTCGAGCTGGTTCAGCCGCTCGATGCCGCTGTGCGGCTCGTCGTTCTGCAGGATGTCTTCCAGCAGGTTGCTGGCGCGGTCGTCGCCGAGCGCCTTCTTGAGCACGGCGCGGATGTAGCTGCTCGAGCCCAGGTGCAGCGCCGACAGCTGCTCGGTCTCGTGGCGGAACTCGGACAGCACCGTGTTCAGCTCGTTCTTGGAGACCGAGGCGAGCTTCGCCATCGCGAGGCCGAGGGTCTGGACCTCGCTGGTGGCGAGGTGCGCCAGCGCCGCGGCGGCGCGGTCTTCACCGAGGGCCATCAACAGGATGGCGCTCTTTCGGGTTCCGGTTTCACTGATCATGGGTGTTCATCCAGTGCTGGATCAGCGTGGCGACCAGCTTGGGATCCTGCTCGGCGAGTTGATGGGCATAGTCGAGGTCGACCTTGTGGCGCAGGGCCTCGCGCTGGCGCAGGGCCTCTTCGGCCGAGATCGCCGGTTCGTCGGACTCGGCCGGCGGGTCGCCGGCGGCTTCTCCGTCGGCGCCGGGTTCGACCATGGCCGGTGCCGGAGCGGGGGGCGGCGCGAGGTGCTTGCGCAGCAGGGGCCGCAGCACCGCGAACCAGGCGAACAGGGCCAGGAAGGCGAGCAGCAGGTACTGTCCGAGGGTCTTGCCGAGATCGAGGTTGTCGCGGTCGCGCCAGAACGGCACGGCGGCAGCGGTCGGCTCCTTGTTGTCGTCCGCGAAGGCGCTGTTCACCACGTTGAGCGAATCGCCGCGGTCCTGGCTGAAGCCCATCGCCTCGCGCGCCAGGTTGCGGATCTGCTCGATCTCGACCGGGGTCAGCGCCCGCTGGCTGCTCTTGCCGGCGCCGTCGGTCGTGTCCTTGTAGTTCACCACCACCGCCACCGACAGCCGCTTGATGCCGCCGGCACCTTGCTGCACGTGGCGGATCGAGCGGTCGAGCTCGTAGTTGGTCGTGACGTCCTTGCGCGTGCTGCTCGGCCCGGTCGCCACCGAGGTGGTCGTGCTCGCCGCGTTCGCGCCGCCTGGCGCCGCTGCCGGGGCGCCGGGCGTACCGGGCCGGGGGGCGGTGGTGATCGGCGCGCTCGGGGTGCCCGGCGGCTGGTTCGACAGCGCCCCGGGGACGCCGCCGGGCGGCGTGCCGCCCTGCTGGTTCGACTCGCTCGACTGCTGGCTGCGCATCGCGGCCTTGCCGGGCTCCTGGTTGGGCTTGTACTTCTCGTCGGTGTGCTCCATCACCGAGAAGTCGATGTCGGCCGCGACCTGGGCGCGCACGTTGTTGGCGCCGACGATCGGCTGCAGGATGGCCTCGATGCGGCGGATGTAGCCCTGCTCGATCTCCTGCACGTACTTGAGCTGGCTCACGTCCAGGCCGCGGGCGCTGCTGTTGGCCGCCGACAGCAGGTTGCCGCGCTGGTCGACCACCGTGACGCTCTTGGGGTCGAGTTCCGGCACGCTGCTGGAGATCATGTGGACGATGGCGCTGACCTGGCCCTCGTCGATGCTGCGGCCGCGCTGCAAGGTCAGCACCACCGAGGCCGAGGGCTTCTTCTGCTCGCGCACGAACAGCGAGGGCTTGGGCAGCGCCAGGTGGACCCGCGCCGACTCCACCGTGCCGACCGATTCGATCGAGCGCGCGAGCTCGCCTTCGAGCGCGCGCTGGTAGTTGACCTGCTCGGCGAACTGGCTGGTGCCGAACTTCTGGTTGTCCATCAGTTCGAAGCCGACGCCGCCGGCCTTGGGCAGGCCCTGGGCCGCGAGCTTGAGCCGGACCTCGGGTACCTTGTCGCCGGCGATCAGGATCGCGCCGCCGCCCTCTGCGAACTTGTAGGGCACGTTCATCTGCTGCAGCGACGCGATGATCGCGCCGCCGTCGCGGTCCGAGACGTTGGTGTAGAGCACCTTGTAGTCAGGGCCGCGGTTCATCAGCGTGAAAGCGGCCACGGCGGTCACCAGCACGGCGGCGCCGATGACTATCGGCAGCTTGGGCTGGGCCCGCAGGCGCTCGAGCATCGGCGGCAGCGAGGAGGCTGCGGGCGCCGGGATCGCGGGGGCGGTCGCACTCATTGTCGGATCCCCGCCATGGCCGGTGCGCCGGGACGGTGCGTGGTCATGCAGAGAGAGAGGGTTTGTTGTTCAGAGGTCATGCCGTAGGCCGTGAAGTCGTCAGCGGGCTTGTCGTTTCGCGGTTGATTGTGAGCAGCCGTAACAAATTCGATGGACCGAACAGCGGTGGGTTTAGCCGTCTGTTGGCCGCTTTTATCGGGGTCTTCCCTTGCTACGCTGAAAGGACGACGGAGCGCCTGGGCGCTTCTATAGCAACACCAAAGTAAACAAAGGAAAGCCATGTCGATCACCGCCATCGAATCCGTCCTGCAGCAGATGCGGGCCACCGCCGTGCAGGCCGGGTTTTCGCCCGCCGCCGCCGCGCCCACCGAGGGCGGCGGCTTCGCGGCCGAACTCAAGCGCTCGCTGGACAACATCAGCGGCGCCCAGACCAAGGCCTACGGCCAGGCCGAATCCTTCGAACTGGGCAAGCCGGGCATCGCCCTGAACGACGTCATGGTCGACCTGCAGAAGGCCAACGTCGCGTTCCAGACCGGGCTGCAGGTGCGCAACCGGCTGGTGAGCGCATATCAAGAGGTCATGAACCTGCCGGCTTGAGCCGCAGAGGTTGTGAAGAGGGCTCGCGATTATTTGAGCCGGGCCCCTAAATGTTTCAAAGGGTGTGCCGATAACTGAACCAACGGTGGCCTGAGTCTCACGGCGAGAGAGGGTCCAACGTTACGGCCAGAGGCCGGAAGTAGTCCACAACCTTTGTAAACAGGAGTCGAGCATGGCGCAAGTCATCAATACCAACAGTCTCTCGCTGCTCACGCAGAACAACCTCAACAAGTCGCAATCGTCGCTGAACACCGCGATCGAGCGTCTGTCGTCCGGCATGCGCATCAACAGCGCGAAGGACGACGCCGCCGGCCAGGCCATCGCGAACCGCTTCACGGCCAACATCAAGGGCCTGACGCAAGCATCGCGCAACGCCAACGACGGCATCTCGATCGCTCAAACGACCGAAGGCGCGCTGACCGAAGTGAACAACAACCTGCAACGCGTTCGCGAACTGTCGGTGCAAGCCGCCACCGGCACGAACTCGCAGAGCGATCTGGACTCGATCCAGGGTGAAATCACGCAGCGCCTCGACGAAATCAACCGCGTCTCGGAACAGACCCAGTTCAACGGCGTGAAGGTGCTCTCGGCCGACGCTGGCAAGCTGACGGTGCAAGTCGGTGCCAACGATGGCGAAACCATCGACATCGACCTGCAAGAAATCAGCGCCAAGACGCTCGGCCTCGACGGCTTCAACGTCAATGGCAAGGGTGCCGCCAACAAGACCGCCACCGAATCGGACCTGCTGGTTGCCGGCTGGACCAAGGGCGCCACGACCAGCGGCAACACCGCCTTCACGAAGGTGCCGAGCCAGGCTGCAACGGCCAACGACGTCCTGGGCAAGATGCAGGACAAGGGTACCGTGGTGGTCGGCACCGCGACCTACACCTACAGCGCGGCAAGCAAGAGCTACACGACTGTCGACACCGCTCGCACCGGCGCCGCCCTGACCAGCTCGCTCACGCCGCCGGCCGGCCAGTCCATCACCGCCACCGTCACGCTCGGCGGCAAGGCGATGGATGTCAAGATCGACAGCAACGGTGCACTGACCGATGCGGCCGATGGCTCTGCGCTGTTCCTGGACGCCAGCAAGAACCTGACGAAGACCGGTACTGGCGCGACTGTCGCCGCCACGGTGTCTTCGTTGACCACGACCGCAACCGGCATGGCGAGCGGCGACACGATCAAGATCGGTGCCACGGGCGCAACCTACACCGCGACCGCTGTGGCCAATACCGTCAGCGTCGCAGGCGAGCCGATCTCGGCCGCTGCGGTGGCTGCCAAGGTCAATTCGGGTGTCGCATCCACGATCGACGTCGACGGCACCGGCGGCGCGACGGTTGCCTATGACGTGACTGCGGTCACTGGCGCGGTGGCGCAAGGTGCGGCTGCGCAGTTCGTCGACATCAGCGGCGCACTGGTGGGCAACGCGGCGCAAACCATCACGATGCACAGCAATGGCATCGTGACGGACGCGAACGCGAACACGGTGTATGCCGACGGCGCTTCGCCGGGCAAGCTGACGACCAGCGCCGTCAGCAACGCGACGTCGACGGCCAACCCGCTCGCCGCCGTCGACGCCGCCCTCTCGAAGGTCGACAAGCTGCGCTCCTCGCTGGGTGCGGTGCAGAACCGTTTCGACTCGACGATCGCCAACCTCGGCACCACCATCACCAACCTGTCGTCGTCGCGCTCGCGCATCGAAGACGCGGACTACGCGGTGGAAGTGTCGAACATGACGCGCGCCCAGATCCTGCAGCAAGCCGGTACCTCGGTGCTGTCGCAGGCCAACCAGACCACGCAAGGCGTGCTGTCCCTCCTGCGTTGATCAACTAGCCGTTAACGAAAGGAATGCCAGGCCCCTCCCGCAAGGGAAGGTCCTGGCGGCGCCAGGCCTCGCGGCCTGCGCTGTGCTCTGCGGCCATGCGCGATGGCAAGGCCGCAGAGCACAGCGAACCCCGCAACCAAGGTGGAGAAGATGTCGAACCCGCTTGCCCCGATTCCCGCGAAGGACAGCCCATGGACGCAACTGCTCGTCGGCCGCGCCGCGGGTGCTGCGGCCGCGGACGAGACGGCGGAGCCGGTCGAGGAAGCGACGCCGGCGCAGGTCGAGACCGCGGTGCAGGCCGTCAACGCCTCGCTCGAGATGCGTTCGGTCAGCCTGCAGTTCGAGATCGACAAGGACACCGACAAGGTCATCGTCAAGGTGGTCGACCAGACCAACGGCGTGGTGATCCGCCAGATCCCGACCGAAGAAGTGGTTCGCATCGCGAAGGTCATGGGCAAGGCGCCCGGGATGCTGGTGAGCCAGCAGGCCTGAGGCGGGTCCCTCTTCAAACGTAATACAGGAAAGCAACAAGATGGCAACGATCACCAGCCTGGGCGTCGGCTCCAACCTCGACCTGGCCACCCTTCTCACGCAGCTGCAGACGGCGGAAAGCCAGCCGCTGGTGGCCCTCGATGCGAAGGCGAAGAGCTACACCAGCAAGCTGTCGGCCTATGGCACGGTGCAGAGCGCGCTCAGCGTGCTGCAGACCGCCGCCAAGAAGCTGTCGGACCCGGCGCTGTTCCAGTCGGTCACCGGCACCCCGACCGTGAGCGGCATCCTGGCCGCCTCGTCCACCGACGCCAGCTCGGCCGGCAACTACAGCATCACGGTGTCGCAGCTGGCGCAGTCGCAGTCGGCGATCGCGGCCGGGCAGGCGAGCACCACGACCGCAATCGGCAATGGCAAGATCACGATCGACTTCGGCACCATCACCGGCGGCACCCTGGACCCGGCCACCGGCCAGTACAGCGGCGCCACTTTCGCCGCCGACGCCTCGCGCGTCGCCAAGCCGATCACGATCGACCCCAGCAACAACACGCTGGCGGGCATCCGCGAGGCGATCAACGGCGCCGATGCCGGTGTCACGGCCAGCATCGTCAACGACGGCAGCGGCACGCCCAATCGGCTGGTGCTGGTGTCGACCCAGACCGGCGAAGCTTCGAGCATGCGGATCTCGGTGGACGGCGATGCGGCGCTGCAGAACCTGCTGGGCAACGACCCGGCCGGCACCCAGAACCTGAAGCAGACCGTGGCGGCGCAGAACGCCAAGCTCACGGTCAACGGGATCGCGATCACCAGCGCCAGCAACACGGTCAAGGAAGCGATCCAGGGCAGCACGCTGACGCTGGTGAACACCGGCACCACCGGCCTGTCGATGAAGGCCAACACCAGTTCGGTGACGAGCGCGATCAACGATTTCGTCAAGGCCTACAACAGCCTGCAGAGCACGGCTACCACCTTGACCGCCTATGACGCCGACACCAAGACCGGCGCCGCGCTGATGGGCGACTCGACGCTGCGCAACCTCCAGACCCGCATCCGCCAGGCGCTCACGACGCCGCAGGCCGGCGGCACCGACGGCTTCAAGGTGCTGACCGAGATCGGCGTCAGCTTCCAGAAGGACGGCACGCTGGCAGTCGACTCGACCAAGCTCGACAAGGCGCTCGGCAGCAACCTGGAAGGCGTCGCGAACCTGTTCGCCAGCGCCACCGGCAGCACATCGGGCTACGGCAAGCAGATCGACGCCCTGGTGACCGACCTCAACAGCACCGGCGGCTCGCTCAAGGTGGCCTCGGACGGCGTCACGGAGACGATCAAGGAGCTCGACAAGCAGTACGACGCGATGCAGACCCGGGTCGACGACACGGTGGCGCGCTACCGCAAGCAATTCAACCAGCTCGACGTGCTGGTCAACAGCATGAACAGCACCTTGAGCTACCTGAAGCAGCAGTTCGATGCGATGAGCTCCAGCAGCAAGTAACGCCCTTCCCGGAAGTCGACGATGTACACCCCCCACACCTTCAGGACCGGCGCCGGCGCGTATGCGCGCGTCGGCGTCGAAACCGGCGCCATGAGCGCCTCGCCGCACCAGCTGATCTGCATGCTGTTCGACGGTGCCAGGTCGACCATCGGCATGGCCCGCCACCACATGTCGACCGGCGACATCGGTCCCAAGGGCCAGGCGATCTCCAAGGCGGTCGACATCGTCGACAACGGCCTCCGGGCGGTGCTCGACGCCAAGGCCGCGGGCCCCGAAGGCGAGGCCCTGGTGGCCAACCTGTCGGCCCTCTACGGCTACATCATCCAGCGGCTGCTGCAAGCCAACCTGCGCAACGACACGCAGGCGCTCGACGAAGCCGACACGCTGCTCGAGAGCATCGCATCGGCATGGCGCGAGATCGACGCCGGCCCGGCGCGCGACTGACCGGCAACAAATGAACAAAAGGGAACACCATGGCGACCAGGAGTGAAGTCGTGCATTGCTACGGGCAACTGGCCTCGGGCGTTGCGCTCATGGCTGAACTGGCCCGCGCCAAGGAGTGGGGCCAACTGCCGGCGCTCGAGGAGAAATGCGCCGCGATCGTCGAACGACTCAAGGTGCTGGTGCCGCTCGAAACGCTGGAACCGAGCCAGTTCGAGGAGGCGCTGCGCCTGATCGAGCGCATCCGCCTCGACCAGGACGAGGTCTGCGGGCTGGTCAAGCCGCAGATCGAACAACTGCTCTCCCGCATGGGTTACCTGCATCAGCAGCGCAACCTGGGCAAGGCCTACGGGCCGCCGCACTGAGACGCGAGGGAACTGGCCATGAGCGGACTCACCGGACTCATCGATGCGCTGCTGGCCGTCAAGGCTTCGCCGCGTCTGGACGTGCTCGCGATCAAGGCCGAGACCCGGATCGGTGCGCCCGGCGCGGTGTCGGAGGTGCTGAAGGTCGAGAACGACGTTCGCCTGCCTTCGAAGGCTGCGCTCGACCGGGTACTGCCGGGCGGACCGTCCGGCCTGCCGCCGGCCGCCTCGGCGCGGCCAGCGCCCGAGGCGGAGCTGTCGGTGGCGGCGCGCGTCATCAGCGCGGTGCTGGCCGACCTCGAATCGGATGCGGGTCCGGTGCGTGGCGCCGCACCCGCATGGCCCTCACGACAGGCACCCTCGGCGCCGGCGCTGGCCGGCGCGCTGGCGCAGACCGTGGCCCAGAGCGGCTTGTTCTACGAATCCCACCTGCTCGAGTTCGCTGCCGGCGCGCGTCCGCTGGTCCAGCTGATGCAGGAGCCGCAGGCGCGCTGGGCGACACCGCTGGCGGCGCAACGCGCCGCCGAGCCGGCGCCTGCCGCCGCATCCGGCGAGGGCGCGCCCGCTGCCGAAGAAGCCGTGCGTGCCGTCGCCGAGCCGACGCTGGATGAAGCCGGCGCCTTGCCGCGCAGCGCCCAGCCCGTGGTCGCCGCGGCTGCCGGCAACGGCGCCGCGCCAGCGCCCGGCCCCGCACTGGTGAGCACGGCAGCTGCCGCCGTCGACAACACCGCGCCGGAAGCCGGCCCGGCGCCGACGCCCGACGCCGCCCGGCTGCAGGCGGCCTATGGACGCGGCGAGGCGACAGCCTCGGTGCCGGCAGCGGATGCACCGGCGGCCGAGCGGGTGGAGGAAGCCGGTGCCTCTCACCACGCGGCCGCGTTCGCTCCCAAGGCCGCGGTCCCGCTGGGCGAAGTGATTCATCCCCAGGCCGTGAACCTGGTGCATCAGCAACTCGACTTGCTCGCCACGGCGGTGTTCCGCTGGAGCGGCGAGGCCTGGCCGGGCGTGGCGATGAACTGGACGGTCGAGAAGGAAGCCGCCGACCCGTCGGACGAAGGATCGGGCGACGACCCGCCGCAGCGATGGTCGACCACGGTCGCCATGAGCCTGCCCCGGCTCGGCCAGGTCGACCTCCGGCTGAGCCTGGCGGGCCCTGGCGTGCAGGCCCGGCTGGCCGCCAGCGAGGCCGGCACGGTGGCGACCCTGCGCGCCGACGGCGGCACGCTGGTGCAGCGGATGGAAGCCGCCGGCCTGCGCATGCAGGAGCTGCAGGTGGCGCCGATGGCGCCGGCAGGAGGTGCGTCGTGAGCACGCCCATGGACGACCGGCACAGCGCGGTGGCGCTGTCGCATGCCGACAAGAACCGGGCACCGGTGGTCGTGGCCAAGGGCTATGGCGTGGTGGCCGAATCGATCATGCGCGAAGCCCGGCGGAACGGCCTTTATGTCCATGCCTCGGCGGGCCTGGTCAAGCTGCTGATGCAGGTCGACCTCGACCAGCAGATCCCGCCGCAGCTCTATCGCGCCGTGGCCGAGGTCATGGCCTGGATCCACGAACTCGAAGCCCGGGCGGATATCGCCGGGACCCCGCAGGCATGACGATGGCATCGCCGATGTTTTCTAAATGATACGTTTTGTTTCAGTATCAATGAATCTTCATTGGATTTTCGCGAGCTTTAATGATTAGTACTTTGTAGTTCAATTGAATTTTTAATACTTTTTAATCACCCAATTGCACGCGGTCGCCTATTATTCCGTAAGTAGTTTGAACTACTTTTCATTGGGAAAACAGACCGTCTGTAAGCCGACTCCGACAGTACGTCAGATAAGTCTCACTTTTCGGAATGAGTGCTCTTAGGGTGGTGAATTTGTTAGAAATTGTGTATAGACTGCAGACTTGATTGAATGGAGTGCAGAGTGGAAATGGATATCGATGGCGGCGTAAATAATGGCGACATCTCGAAAGAGATCGGCGACATTAACCTGGCCTATATGCTGCTCGCTCAAAAGCTGGCCAAGCAGGATCGCGCCGCGGCAATGTACCGCCTCGGCGTCGGTCGTGAATTGGCCGATTTGCTGGCCAACATGTCCTTGACGCAGATTGTCAAATTGGCGACATCCAATTTCCTGCTCTGCAGCTTCAGGCTCGACGACCACCCGATGTTCGCGGTGTTCGGCGAAGGCAAGGACACCACGCTCCAGCAGGCCCACATGTCGATCCTGATGGCCGCCCGCCAGCTCCAGCCCCGCGACACGGACGCACTGGCATGAGCTCGAAAAGCGTCCTCGGCGAAGTCCGGCAGGTCCGGCTGGCGGTCGAATTGATCGAGCTCGGTGCCCGCCTTCAATTCCTGGAAGCGGAAGTCGAATTGAGCCGTGAACGGCTAATTCGCCTGTACAAGGAACTCAAGGGCGTCTCGCCGCCAAAAGGGCTGTTGCCGTTTTCGACCGACTGGTACATGACATGGCTGGCCAATATCCATTCGTCGATGTTCTACAACATGTACCGCTTCATGCTGCACGAAGCCAATGAGCCCAGGCTGCAGGCGCTGATCAAGGCCTACCGCCTTTATTCGGAGCAGATCGAGGCCCATGGCGGCGAAATCGTGCTGGATTTCACGCGTGCCTACACGATGGTCCGCTTTTTCGACAGCGACATGCTGCAACTCAGTGCCTGCAGCCGTTGCGGCGGGAATTTCGTCGCGCACGCGCATGACCACAAGCATGGCTATGTCTGCGTGCTGTGCCGCCCGCCGTCGCGCGCCGGCAAGGTTCGCGGTCCGAAACGGATCGACGAGCCGGTCAAGACGCCCCAAGTTGCGGCGGCTCCGATTCTGGCAGTGCATTCCGCGCTGGGCGCCAACGGAGTTCATTGAAAACGGCAGTTTTTCGCTTATTCGGCAATTTCTTGATTTGATGCCTGCGGGCAAAAGGGGACGCGCGTGCTCGTGCTGGTTGGATACCTGGTAGTCATAGGGGCCGTTTTCGGCGGCTACGCCCTCATGGGCGGGCATTTCGGCGTCCTGTTCCAGCCGGTCGAGTTGCTGATGATCGGCGGCTCCGCGCTCGGCGCCTTCATCGCCGGCAACAACGGCAAGACGATCAAGGCGACCATGAAGGAACTGCCGCTGCTGCTGCGTTCGTCCAAGCACAACCGGCAGCTCTACATGGACCTGCTGGCCCTGCTGTACGAGCTGCTCGCCAAGGCCCGCAAGGACGGCATGATGAAGCTCGAGAACGACGTCGAGAATCCGGCCGAGAGCGAGATCTTCGGGCGCTACCCGGCGCTCATGGCCGACCACGAGCTGATGGAGTTTCTCTGCGACTACCTGCGCCTGGTCATCAGCGGCAACACCGACCCGTTCGAGATCGAGGCCCTGATGGACCACGAGATCGAGACCATCCGCCATGAGGCCGCGGTGCCGCAGCACAGCCTGGCCGGCGTGGCCGATGCGCTGCCGGCGCTGGGCATCGTGGCCGCCGTGATGGGCGTGGTCCATGCGCTGGCCTCGGCCAACCTGCCGCCCGACGAGATGGGCGCGCTGATCGCGCACGCGCTGGTCGGCACCTTCCTGGGCGTGCTGCTGGCCTACGGCTTCGTCGCGCCGCTGGCTTCGCTGATCGGCCAGAAGGTCGAGGAAGCCATGAAGATCTACCAGTGCGCCAAGGTCACGCTGCTGGCCAGCCTGAACGGCTACGCACCCCAGCTGGCCGTCGAGTTCGGCCGAAAGGTGCTGTTCTCGACCGAACGTCCTTCCTTCACCGAACTGGATGACCATGTTCGGGAAGTCAAGGCACGCTGAGTTCCGGGACCGCAACCATGAGCGCTGAGAAGCACCGCGTCGTCATCAAGCGGGTCGTCGCCCATGGGGGCGGCCACCACGGCGGCGCCTGGAAGATCGCCTACGCCGACTTCATGACCGCCATGATGGCCTTCTTCCTGGTCATGTGGCTGTTGGCGATCTCGACCCCGAAGCAGCGCGCCGGCATCGCCGAGCACTTTCGCATGCCGCTCAAGGTGGCGCTCGCGGGCGGCGAGAAAAGCAGCCTCAGCAGCAGCATGATCCCGGGCGGCGGCGCCGACGTGATGGCGACCGAGGGCGAGGTCAAAAAGGCCGACCCGAGCGAGGAAGAGCTCGACGCCCAGCGGCTGGCCGACATGAAGCAGAAGCTCGACACGCTGATCGAGAACAGCCCGGTCTTCAAGCAGTTCCGCTCGCAGATCCTGATCGACATCACCACCGAAGGCCTTCGGCTGCAGCTGGTCGACAGCGACAACCGCCCGATGTTCGACCTTGCCAGCGCGCGCGTGGTGCCGCACATGCGGGCCATCCTGCGCGAGCTCGGGCCGAAGCTCAACGAACTGCCGAACAAGATGACCTTGTCGGGGCACACCGATGCCATCGTCTACACCAATGGCGACAAGGCCTACGGCAATTGGGAGCTGTCGGCCGACCGCGCCAATGCCTCGCGGCGCGAACTGGTGACCGGCGGCATGTCGGAGTCGAAGGTGCTGCGCGTGGTCGGCCTGTCCGACAGCATGCACCTGGACAACGCCGATCCGCGCAATCCGATCAATCGCCGCATCAGCATCATCCTGCTGAATCGCCAGACCCAGGAACGCATCGAGCGCGAGAACAGCGGCGACGGTGCCGCGGTGCGCGCCAGCGCGCTGAAGACCGGTACCCCGGGCGCCTCCGGCACCGCCGGCGCCAGCAGCGAGATGAAGCCGACATCCTTCAAGCCCACCAGCCCGACGCAGTAACCAACGACAGACCCAACGCCGGTGTTTGCAGCGCCGGCACCGGAACACACAGATGGACCTCAGCCAGTTTTCCCAAGCCTTCTTTGTCGAAGCGATCGAGCTTCTGGCGCAGATGGAGCAACTGCTCCTCGAGCTCGACGTCGACTCGCCGGACAGCGAGCAGCTCAACGCGATCTTTCGTGCGGCCCATTCGATCAAGGGCGGTGCGGCCACCTTCGGCTTCACCGCGCTGACCGAGACGACGCACGTGCTGGAGACCCTTTTGGACCGGGCACGCCATGGCCAGTTGCGCCTGAGCGGTCCGATGATCGATGCCTTTCTGGAAACGAAGGACGCCTTGCAAGAACAACTCACTGCCTACCAGGCGGGCAAAGAGCCTGAAGCCGAACGTGTCGCGCACATCTGCGGCGTGCTGCAGCAACTCGCGCGGGAGAACGGCGAGGGCGCCGCGGCGCCTGCACCCGCACCCGCTGCGGCGCCGGTCGCGGTGGCCGCCGCCGCGCCCGCGCCTGCCGCCGCGACCGCATCGACCGGCGCGCTGCGCATCCGCTTCGCCCGCCTGTCGGACAGCGAATGCGAACTGCTCGCCGGCGAACTCGCCAACCTCGGCACGCTGAGCTCCCGGACCCGCAGCAACGACCAGTTCACGGTGATGCTGGAAACCACCTGCGACCCGGACGACATCATCGCCGTCTGCTGCTTCGTGATCGACGAGTCGCAGATCGACATCTCGCGCGAACTGCCCGAGGCGCAAGCCGCGGCCGCGCCGGCAGCCGCACCGGCCGCAGCCCCCGCAGCCGAGCCGGCCGCCAAGGCCGCCGGGCCGGCCTCGGCGGCACCGGCCGCAGCGCCCGCGGCCGCCGCCAAGGAGTCGAGCTCGATCCGCGTCGATGTCGAGAAGGTCGACCAGCTCATCAACCTGGTGGGCGAACTGGTGATCACGCAGTCGATGCTGACCCAGGCCGCCACGATGCTCGACCCGGTCGTCTACGAGCGCTTCCTGAGCGGCCTCGGCCACCTTGAGCGCAACGCGCGCGACATGCAGGAGTCGGTGATGTCGATCCGCATGATGCCGATGGACTATGTGTTCAGCCGCTTCCCGCGGGTGATCCGCGACGTCAGCGCCAAGCTCGGCAAGCAGGTTCGGCTCGATACCTTCGGCAAGGAGACCGAGCTCGACAAGGGCCTGATCGAACGGATCATCGACCCGCTCACGCACCTGGTGCGCAACAGCCTCGACCACGGCATCGAGACGCCCGACATCCGGCTCGCCAAGGGCAAGGAAGCCACCGGCCAGCTGCTGCTGTCGGCGCAGCACCATGGCGGCAACATCGTGATCGAGGTCAGCGACGACGGCGCCGGCCTGAACCGCGAGAAGATCCTGGCCAAGGCGATGCAGCAGGGCCTGGCGGTGAGCGAGACGATGCCCGACGAGGAAGTCTGGCAGCTCATTTTTGCGCCGGGCTTCTCGACCGCGGAGCAGGTCACGGACATCTCGGGCCGCGGCGTTGGCATGGACGTGGTCAAGCGCAACATCCAGGAGATGGGCGGCCACGTCGAGATCCAGTCGCGCGGCGGCCACGGCACCACCACCCGCATCGTGCTGCCGCTGACCCTGGCGATCTTGAACGGCATGTCGGTCAAGGTCGGCAGCGAGGCCTACATCCTGCCGCTGAGCTACGTGATCGAGTCGCTGCAGCCGCTGGCCGAGCATCTGCATTCGATCACCGCCGACGGCCACGTGATCAAGGTGCGCGGCGAGTACCTGCCGCTGATCGAGCTGCACCGGGTCTTCGACGTGGCGGGCGCGCAGGTCGACCCGACCCAGGGCATCCTGGTGATCGTCCAGGCCGACGACGCGCGCTTCGCGCTGTTGGTCGACGAACTGCTGGGCCAGCACCAGGTGGTGGTGAAGAACCTCGAGACCAACTACCGCAAGGTGCCGGGCATCTCGGCCGCGACGATCCTGGGTGACGGCAGCGTGGCTTTCATCATCGACGTTGCCGCCATGCCGCGCATCCAGCGCGCACAGGCGGCCAGCGCCGCGGCGCTGGCGGGCGCCGCCAGGCCGGCGGCGGTTGCTGCTTGAGCCCTGCGTACGCCATGCCGCGGACATTGCATCGCGCTCAACGCTTGACCCGACCCTCAGACGGAGCCATCTGCCATGCGCTTTGACTTCTTTCGAACCTCGGGCGCGGCCGCCGCGAACCGCAAGGGCGACGCCGGAATGCCGGCGCAATCCCGCGAGGAGCCGGTGGACGAGCTCGGCGGGCCGCGCGAGGCAAGCGGCTACGTGCGCCATGCACTCCAGCTCGACCCGCAGCAGCGGGTCAAGGGCTATCGCATGGCCTGGCTCGCGACGCCGGGCGCCGCGCCGACGCCCGATGCGTCCAGCCAGTTCATCGCGCTGCTCGACAACATCACCCGGCACCTGAATCCGCCGCGCACCGGCTGGCGGCTCGGGCGGCTGGTGCTCTTCCTCGACGTCACGGTCGACGGGCTGTTCCTGGCCGAGCTGCAGTCGCTGCCGCCGGAGAACGTGGTGCTGTGCATGGGCCTGGGCGACCTGAGCGATGTCGACACGCGCTCGATGCTGCTCTTCCTGCGCGAGCAGGGCTTCGGCTTCATGCTGAAGGATGCCGACGGCCTGCCGGCCGATCCGGAGCTGCGCGAGATCATCACGCACCTCGACGTCGGCGACGGCGACCCCGAGCGCGTGGCGCGGGTGCGCGCCGAGGAGCAGCAAGGCCGGGCGCCGGTGCAGCTGATCGCCACGCGCATCGACACCTGGGCCCAGGCCGGGGCCTGCGCCGACCTGCGGGTCGACATCTTCGTCGACGGCGCGCTCGCGCACCCGCCGGTGAAGGAGGGCGGCGATGCACTGCAGCCCGAGTCGGTGATGATCGTGCGGCTGATGCACATGATCCAGCGCAACGAGAACGTGCGCAGCATCGAATCGGCGCTCAAGCGCGACGCGGCCCTGACCTACCGGCTGCTGCGTCACATCAATTCGCCCGCCATCGGCGCGGGTGTCGAGATCCATTCCCTGCGCCACGCGGTGGCGATGCTGGGCTACGCGCCGCTGTTCCGCTGGCTGTCCGTGCTGCTGGCCACCAGCAACCGGGCCGCGGCGCCGTTCATGACCAAGAAGGCGATCACGCGCGGCCGCTTCGTCGAGCTGATGGGCCAGGGGATGCTGCCGCCCGGCGAGGCCGACAACCTCTTCGTGGTCGGCATGTTCTCCTTGATCGACCAGCTGCTCGGCGTGCCGATGACGGAGGTTCTCGCCAAGGTGCAGCTCGCGGGGTCGGTGCAGCAGGCGATCCTGGCGCGCGAAGGCGTCTATGCGCCCTTCCTCGCGCTGGCGGAAGCTTGCGAAACCGACGCCGCCCAGGCCGCCCGGCTGTCGGAGGCCCTGTTCGTGGGATCGGGCCAGGTCAACGCAGCGCACCTGGCGGCGATGGTCTGGTCCCAGGAAGCCGACGCCCACGACGCAAGCTGATGCAGCGCGAGCAGCAAGGTATTTGTCCCGTTGATCGAACCATTGGAAAAGAAGCTCGCTATGTACATTGAGACCCAGGCACCGACGTCCACCGTGAGCACCGAATTTCTCTTCACCGACAGCGATTTCTCGAAGGTCCGCGCGATGATCCATCGGCGGGCCGGGATCGCGCTGGGCGAGCAGAAGCGGCAGATGGTCTACAGCCGCCTGTCGCGCCGGCTGCGCGAGCTGCGGCTGCCGGAGTTCTCCTCCTACCTCGAGTTGCTGGAGTCGCGCCAGGACGGCGACGAGTGGCAGTCGTTCATCAATTCGCTGACCACCAACCTGACGTCGTTCTTCCGCGAGGCGCACCACTTCCCGGTGCTGGCCGAGCACGTGCGCAAGGCCAGGGAGCCGGTCACGATCTGGTGCTCGGCGGCCTCGACCGGCGAGGAGCCCTATTCGATCGCGATCACGCTGATCGAGGCGCTGGGCGACAAGGCCAACGCGGCCCGGGTGATCTCGACCGACATCGACACCGCGGTGCTGGCAAAGGCCCAGGCGGGCGTCTTCACCGCCGATCAGGTCAAGGCGCTGTCGCCCGAGCGGCTGCGCCGCTTCTTCAACAAGGGCACCGGGTCGAATGCCGGCAAGGTGCGCATCCGCCCCGAGGTCGCGCAGCTGGTGAAGTTCTCGCGCCTCAACCTGCTCGACCCGTCCTGGTCGGTCAAGGAGCCGCTGGATGCGATCTTCTGCCGCAACGTGATGATCTATTTCGACAAGCCGACGCAGAAGAAGGTGCTCGACCGCTTCGCGCCGCTGCTGAAGACCAACGGCCTTCTGTTCGCGGGCCATTCGGAGAACGCCTCGCTGGTCAACCAGACCTTCAGGCCGCTCGGGCAGACGGTGTACGAGCTGGCGCGCGCAAAGGGCAAGGCAGGGGTGCCATGAATGCAGTCGTGCCCGGGTCGCTGGCCAACCATCACTATTTCGACCGCGACGTCGGCAGCATGGCAGTCAAGCTGCTGCCTTCCGAGTACTTCGTGACCACCACCGACACGGTGCTGACCACGGTGCTGGGGTCGTGCGTGTCGGCCTGCATCCTCGACACCGACAACGGCGTCGCCGGCATGAACCACTTCATGCTGCCGGAGGAGGGCGACTCGGTCGCCCGCGACGCCACCGAGTCGATGCGCTACGGCGCCTACGCGATGGACGTGCTGATCCGCGAGTTGATCCGCTCCGGCGCCCGGCGCGAGCGGCTGCAGGCCAAGGTGTTCGGCGGCGCCGCGGTGCTGGCCAACATGACGACCCTCAACATCGGCGACCGCAATGCCGATTTCGTGCTGCGCTACCTCAAGTCCGAACGCATCAGCGTCGCGGCCCAGGACCTGCGCGGCCAGCATGCGCGCCGCGTCTGCTTCATGCCGGCGAGCGGCAAGGCGGTGGTGCGCAAGCTGCGGGGGCAGAACGACGTGCAGGCGATCCAGCGCGAGGAGGGCGAGCTGCTGCGCATGGCCCTGCCGCGACCGGCGCTCGACCTGCGCAAAACCAACGGCCCGGTCGGCGAGAGCCCGCCGTGGGCCAGAAGCAAAGGAAGCTGGTGAGCGCGAACAAGATCAAGGTGCTGTGCGTCGACGACTCGGCGTTGATACGCAGCGTGATGACCGAAATCATCAACAGCCAGCCGGACATGACGGTGGTGGGAACGGCCGCCGATCCGCTGGTGGGGCGCGACCTCATCAAGGTCACCAACCCAGACGTGCTGACGCTGGACGTCGAGATGCCGCGCATGGACGGCCTCGAGTTCCTCGAGAAGCTGATGCGGCTGCGGCCGATGCCGGTGGTGATGGTGTCGTCGCTGACCGAGCGCGGGTCGGAGATCGCGCTGCGCGCGCTCGAACTGGGCGCGATCGACTTCGTGACCAAGCCGCGGCTGGGCGTGCGCGACGGCCTGCTCAACTACACCGAGCTGATCGCCGCCAAGATCCGCACCGCCGCCAGTGCACGGCTGCTGCCGTCGCGGCATGCCGCGTCGGCCCGGCCGGCGGGCGAGCACGCGCCCGAGGCACTGCTGCGCAGCCCGTTGCTGAGCACCGAGAAGCTGATCATCATCGGCGCCTCCACCGGCGGCACCGAGGCGATCCGCGAGGTGCTGCAGCCGCTGCCGCCGGACAGTCCCGCAATCCTGATCGCGCAGCACATGCCCTCGGGCTTCACCAAGTCCTTCGCCCAGCGGCTCGACGGCCTGTGCCGCATCACGGTCAAGGAAGCCGAGCACGGCGAGCGGGTGCTGCCGGGCTATGCCTACATCGCGCCGGGTGGCTTCCACCTGTCGCTCGGCCGCAGCGGCGCCAACTATGTGGCGCACCTCGACCAGGAGCCGCCGGTGAACCGGCACCGCCCTTCGATCGACGTGCTGTTCGACTCGGCCGCCAGGCATGCCGGCAAGAACGCGATCGGAATGATCCTCACCGGCATGGGCAAGGACGGCGCCGAGGGGCTGCTGCGCATGAAGCGCGCCGGCGCCCACACCTTCGCCCAGGACGAGGCGAGCTGCGTCGTCTTCGGCATGCCGAAGGAAGCCATCGCGATCGGCGCGGCCGACGAGGTGGCGCCGCTGGGCGAGATGGCGCGCCGCGTGCTGGCGCACCTGCGCACCTTCGGTGCGCGCACGAATCGGGTTTGACAACGAACTGTTTGAGTGGAGAGAAACGTGATTGACAAGAGCATCAAGATCCTGGTCGTGGATGACTTCCCGACCATGCGCCGCATCGTGCGCAACCTGTTGAAGGAGCTCGAGTTCCTCAACGTCGATGAAGCGGAGGACGGCGCCGCCGGCCTCGAGAAACTGCGCGGCGGCAGTTTCGGCTTCGTGGTGTCGGACTGGAACATGCCCAACATGGACGGCCTGACCATGCTGCAGAACATTCGCGCCGATCCCGAGTTGGGCAAGCTGCCGGTGCTGATGGTCACGGCCGAAGCCAAGAAGGAAAACATCGTCGCGGCGGCCCAGGCCGGCGCGAACGGCTATGTGGTCAAGCCTTTCACGGCCGCCACGCTCGAAGAGAAGATCACCAAGATCTTCGAAAAACTGGCGAAGGGGTGAGGCCATGAGCAAGAACGCGTTCGACGCCGAACAAGGGAACACCGCTGAAGAGTTGCTGGGCCGCATCGGGCAGTTGACGCGTCAGTTGCGCGAAGGACTGCGCGAGCTGGGCCTCGACAAGGAAGTCGCCAAGGCGGCGCAGGCCATTCCCGATGCGCGCGACCGGCTGGCCTACGTCGCCGCGACCACCGAGCGGGCGGCCCATCGCGCGCTCAATGCCATCGATGTCGCGCAGCCGCTGCAGGAAGGGCTGGCGAGCGACGCCAAGGGCCTGAGCAAGCGCTGGGACGAGTGGTTCGCCGACCCGATCGAGCTCGACCATGCGCGCGAGCTCGTGATGGACACGCGCGGCTTCCTGCAGGACGTGCCGCAGAAGACCAATGCCATCAACTCGCAGCTGATGGAAATCCTGATGGCGCAGGACTTTCAGGACCTGACGGGCCAGGTCATCAAGAAGATGATGGAAGTGGTCAACGACGTCGAGACCCAGCTGCTGCAGGTGCTGATCGACAACTCGCCGGCCGAGAAGCGGCAGGAGATCGTCAGCAACAGCCTGCAGAACGGCCCGCAGATCGTGCCCGGCAATCCCGATGCGGTGGCCGACCAGTCGCAGGTCGACGATCTGCTGGAGAGCCTTGGCTTCTGAGGCCTCGATCGAGCGAGAAGGAGGGCGATTGCGCTCTTGATCGGGCGATTGTTCCGGCCCTCCGAATCGAATAATCAGTCATGTGCAGGCGTTTCTCGCCTGCTGCTCCAGGAGCATGAATGGCTGAGGAAAGCGATCTCGAAAAAACGGAACCCGCCTCCGAGCGGCGCCTCGAAAAGGCGCGCGAGGAAGGCAATGTGGCCCGCTCCCGCGAGCTGACCACGCTGGTGATGCTGTCGACGGCCATCGGCGGGCTCTGGTTCACCGCCGAGTCGCTCGGCGCCAGCCTCAGCGCCGCCTTGCGCCGCGGCCTGCAGTTCGAGCGCGGCATCGCCTACGAGCCCCAGCAGATGCTGGCCCGCACCGCCTGGATGGTGATGCAGACCTTGCTGGCGATGGCCCCCCTGTTCGCCATGATGGTGGTGGCCGCGGTGGTGGCGCCGATGATGCTCGGCGGCTGGCTGCTGTCGGGCAAGGCGGTCTCGCCGAACTTCGGCAAGCTCGACCCGCTGGCCGGCATCGCGCGCATGTTCTCGACCCAGTCGCTGGCCGAGCTGATCAAGGCACTCGCCAAGTCGCTGCTGATCGGCGGCGTCGCCTACCTGGTCATCATGGATGACCTCGAGCACGTCATGGCGCTGCTCGGCCAGCCCGAGTCGACCGCCTTGCCGCACACCATCATGCTGGTCGGGCGCAGCTGCGCCCTGATCGCGGCGGCGCTGGTGCTGGTGGCGCTGGTCGACGTGCCCTGGCAGCTCTGGACCTACTACAAGAAACTGCGCATGTCGCGCGAGGACGTGCGCCAGGAGCACAAGGAAAGCGAAGGCGACCCGCACATCAAGGCCCAGATCCGCCGCCAGCAGCAGGCGATCGCCAAGCGCCGGATGATGGCCGAGGTGCCGAAGGCGGACATCGTGGTCACCAACCCGACCCATTTCGCGGTCGCGCTGAAGTACATCGACGGCGACATGCGCGCCCCGCGCGTGGTGGCCAAGGGCACCGACCTGGTGGCGCAGCGCATCCGCGAGATCGCGGCCGACAACAAGGTCGCGATCCTCGAGGCGCCGCCGCTCACGCGGGCGCTCTACAAGCACACCCGCCTGGGCGACGAGATTCCCTCGGGCCTCTACACCGCCGTGGCCGAGGTGCTGGCCTGGGTCTATCAGCTCAAGCGCTGGAAATCCGAAGGCGGCGAGGCGCCGCGCATGCCGACCGACGTCGCGGTTCCTGACGAACTTCAATACACCGTGCCCGTATGAACGCGATGACCAACCTGATGCGTCTGCCGACGCAGTTCTTCTCCGGCAACCAGTTCAAGGGACTGGCCGGGCCGATTCTCATCATCATGATCCTGAGCATGATGGTGCTGCCGCTGCCGGCCTTCCTGCTCGACCTGCTGTTCACCTTCAACATCGCGCTGTCGGTGATGGTGCTGCTGGTCAGCATGTACACCATGAAGGCGCTCGACTTCGCCGCCTTCCCCGCCGTGCTGCTGTTCTCGACCCTGCTGCGGCTGTCGCTCAACGTGGCCTCCACCCGCGTGGTGCTGATGCACGGCCACACCGGCCCCGATGCCGCCGGCAAGGTGATCGAGGCCTTCGGCCACTTCCTGGTCGGCGGCAACTTCGCGGTCGGCGTGATGGTCTTCATCATCCTGGTGCTGATCAACTTCATGGTGATCACCAAGGGTGCGGGCCGGATCGCCGAGGTCGGCGCGCGCTTCATGCTCGACGCCATGCCCGGCAAGCAGATGGCGATCGACGCCGACCTCAACGCCGGGCTGATCGGCGAGGACATCGCCCGCAAGCGCCGCACCGAAGTCGCGCAGGAGGCCGACTTCTACGGCTCGATGGACGGTGCCAGCAAGTTCGTGCGCGGCGACGCGGTGGCCGGCCTGCTGATCATGGTCATCAACATCATCGGCGGCCTGGTGGTCGGGGTGGCACAGCACGGGCTCGACTTCTCGACCGCCGGCAAGACCTACACGCTGCTGGCGATCGGCGACGGCCTGGTGGCGCAGATCCCGGCGCTGGTGATCTCGACCGCGGCCGGCGTGATCGTCTCGCGCGTGACCACCGACGAGGACGTCGGCAGCCAGCTCACGGGCCAGCTGTTCTCCAACCCGCAGGTGCTGTTCCTGACCGCCGGCATCATCGGCCTGATGGGCCTGATCCCGGGCATGCCGAACCTGGCTTTCCTGCTCATCGCCGGCGGCCTCGCCTGGCTCGGCCACAACCTGCTCAAGCGCAAGCCGAAGCAGGCGGCCGAAAAAGCCGCCGCCGCGGCCCAGGCCGCGCTGCCGGCAGCCCCCGAGGCGGCCGAAGCCAGCTGGGACGACATCGCGCTGGTCGATCCGCTCGGCATGGAGGTCGGCTACCGGCTGATCCCGCTGGTCGACCAGTCGCAGCAGGGCGAGCTGCTCGGCCGCATCAAGAGCATCCGCAAGAAGATCGCGCAGGAGATCGGCTTCCTGGTGCCGGTGGTTCACATCCGCGACAACCTCGAGATCAAGCCGAACACCTATGTCATCAGCCTGAAGGGGGTGGAGATCGGGCGCGGCGAGGCCTTCCCGAACCAGTGGATGGCGATCAACCCGGGACAGGTCACGGGCAGCCTGCCCGGCACGCCGACCCAGGACCCGGCCTTCGGCCTGCCGGCGGTGTGGATCGACGGCAACCTGCGCCAGCAGGCGCAGATCCACGGCTACACGGTGGTCGATGCCTGCACCGTGATGGCGACCCACCTCAACCACCTGATCCAGACCCATGCCGCCGAGCTGCTGGGCCGCCAGGAAGTGCAGCAGCTGCTCGACCAGATCGCCAAGACGGCGCCGAAGCTGACCGAGGACCTGGTGCCGAAGCTGATCTCGCTGAGCACGCTGCACAAGGTGCTGCAGAACCTGCTCGGGGAAGAGGTGCCGATCCGCGACATGCGCACCATCCTCGACGTGCTGGCCGAGCATGCGCCGACCGTCAAGGACGCGACCGAACTCACGACGCTGGTCCGCCTGGCCCTGGGCCGCGCGATCACGCAGCAGCTGTTCCCGGGCGATGCCGAGCTGCAGGTGATCGGGCTCGACGGCTCGCTCGACAGCGTGCTGCAGCAGGCCATGACCAGCAGCAGCGGCATCGAGCCCGGCCTGGCCGACAACCTGCTGCGCCAGGCGCAGGCCGCCATCGTGCGCCAGGAGCAGATGGGCCTGGCGCCGGTGCTGGTCGTCCAACACGCATTGCGCGTGCTGCTGTCGCGCTTCCTGCGCCGCAGCCTGCCGCAACTCAAGGTGCTCTCCCATGCAGAGATCCCTGACTCTCGCAACATCAAGATCACCGCCACCATCGGAGGAAGAGTTTGAACATGTCTACAGACGTGCGGACCACGGCCCGCAAATTCGTCGCGGCGACCAGCCGCGAAGCCCTGCGCCTGGTCCGCGAGGCACTCGGTGCCGAAGCCATCGTGCTGAACCATCGCGCGACACCCGAGGGCGTCGAGATCGTCGCCATGGTCGAAGGCGAGATGACGCAGGCGGTGGCGAGTGCCGCGCCGGTCGTGCCTGTCAGGGCGCCGCTGCCGGCAGCGCCGGTCGCCCCGGTGATGCCGGTCGCCCCGGCAATGCCGGCGCTGCCGGCGATGGCGATGCCCGTGGCCGCCCCGGCCGTCGCGCCGGCGCCCGCCGCCCCCGTGGCCCGCGCGCCCGCCGCTGCGCCCGCACCGGCCGACATGGTCATGAACGAGCTCCATTCGATGCGCGGCATGCTCGAGGAGCAGCTCGCCAGCGTGGTCTGGAACGACCGCCAGCGCCAGGACCCGGTGCGCGGCCGCCTGCTGCGCACCTTGCTCGGTGCCGGCTTCAGCGCCAAGCTGTCGAAGGCCATGCTCGAGAAGCTCCCGACCGGCCAGAGCTACGCCGAAGGCATGGCCTTCGCGCGTGCCGAACTGATTCGCGCGGTGCCGGTGCACGAGGACGAGGACGCCCTGCTCGCGCAAGGCGGCGTGTATGCGCTCATGGGCCCGACCGGGGTCGGCAAGACCACCACCACCGCCAAGCTGGCGGCGCGCTGCGTGATGCGCTTCGGTGCCGACAAGCTGGCCCTGGTGACCACCGACAGCTACCGCATCGGCGCCTACGAGCAGCTGCGCATCTACGGCCAGATCCTCGACGTGCCGGTGTTCGCGGTCAAGGATGCGGCCGACCTGCACCTGGTGCTGCAGGACCTGCGCGACAAGCACATGGTGCTGATCGACACGGTCGGCATGAGCCAGCGCGACCGCTCGGTGTCGGACCAGATCGCGATGCTGTGCAACAGCCACCGCCCGGTCAAGCGGCTGCTGCTGCTCAACGCCACCAGCCACGGCGACACCCTCAACGAGGTGGTGCATGCCTATCGCAACGGCGGTGGCGGCAACGAGCTGGCGGGCTGCATCTTCACCAAGGTCGACGAGGCCACCCATCCCGGCGCGCTGATCGACACCGTCATCCGCCACCGGCTGCCGGTGCACTACATCTCCAGCGGGCAGAAGGTGCCCGAGAACCTCATGCTGGCGGACCGCGCGCAGCTGGTCGACAGCGTGTTCCAGCCGCGCCGCCACAACCCCCTGTTCGTGCCGGCCGAGGCCGACATGCAGGACGACGCCGCGGGCGCGGCGCCGTCGGCCCAGGTCGTGCAGGCGCAGGCCGAGGCCGAGCGGCTGCGGCTGCAATACCAGAACCTGATCCGCGCCATGGCGCACGATGCCCAGGAACTGGCGACCGCGGCCGGCGCGCTGGCCGGTGCCCAGATCGGCTTCGAGGGCGCACGCCGGCTGTGGCGCAACGCGGGTGACGAGGCGGTTGGCCAGAAGGCCGTGCTGGAGGACCTGATGGTGCAGGCGCGCAGCGAGGTCGCGGCCGGCTGCGAGACGCACGTGCTGGCGCTCTCGGGCCAGGTCGGCCTGCGATCCGACGAGGGCGGCGACGCCTACGAATGCCAGGGCAGCTTGCTGCTGTCGGATCGCAGCGGCCTGCCGCTGGCGGCGCCCAACCAGTGGCTGTCGACGGCGGCGGTGGCCGGGGGCGCGGAGACGCGGCGCAAGCCGGGGCTGCGCCAGGTCCAGTGGTTGCGCCAACAGTCGCTCGGCCGCACGCTGGTGCACGTGCTGCCGCGCCTGCCGATGCCCGAGTCGATGGTCGAGTGGCAGGCCCAGGGCCAGCGCTGGCTGGCGCGCGCGCCCGGCGCGACGGCGGTGATCGACCCCGTGACCGAAGCGCCGGGCAAGCTGGCCCGGCTCGGCCTCGAATTCGGCCCGGCGCGCCCCGTGAGCTTCCGCGGCAAGCCCGCGCTGCAGTGCGAGGCACAGGCCGAGGTGCTGTTGCGCCTCGGCGCCTCGGCGACGATCGACCGGCGCGCGCTGCCGCTGCTGCGCTGCGTCGTCACCCGCGTCCTCGATGCACGCGGCCAGAAGATCCTGGCCCAGAGCTACCTGCTGTCGAACCTCGGCAGCGAGGTGAGCGCGCAGCAGCTCGCGCAATGGCAGGGCTGGGCGGCCGAGGCCGATCCCTGCTTCCGCCTGCTGCGCCAGGGCGTGCAGCTGATCGGCGGCATGGGCGAACTGGGCGATCCGGACATGATGAAGCGGCTGCTGATCGCCGGCCAGGTGGGCACCACCGTGTGGCGGCTGCTGCAGGCCAGGGGCGAGTGGGCCGACCGCACGCGGGTGCTGCTGAACCAGCTCTCGGGCCGCCCGGCGCGCTCGAGCCGGCCGCTGACCGGCAACGCGCTGTATGTCGGCGTGGGCAAGCTCTTCATGCTGCTCGAGGCCCTGGGCACCGAGTCCACCGCGCCGACGCAGCCGGCCCGGGTGCTGGCGCCGCAAGGTTGAGGAGCCGCACATGACCAAGCTGGTTGCAGATCAGGCCGACGGATTGCGGCGCCTGCTGGCCCATACGCCCACGCGCGTCGTCGCGGTCGCGGCCATGGGCCCGGGCGGCGGCGCCACGGAGGCCGCCATGAACCTCGGCGCGGCCCTTGTCCAGCAGGGCAGGGACGTGCTGGTGCTCGACGAACACGGCGGGACGGCAGCGGCGATTTGCGCCGCCTGGGCGATCGATCCGCTCGGCGACCTGGCCGACGTGGCCGACCGGCGGCTGACCTGCGAGGGCGCGATCGCCCGGGCCGGCTGCGGTGTCGGCGTGCTGCCGGCGCCGCTCGGCGACCGGCATGCCGAGATCGATCCGCGCCTGCTGTGCCGCGGCGGCGTGGTGCTGATCGCCGCCCGGATCGACGGCGAAGGCCGGCTGTCGGCGCTGGCCCAGGCAGCCGACGAACTGCTGCTGGTGCTGCAGCCGAACGCCGCGTCGATCACTTCGGCGTACGCGGGCATCAAGCGCCTGCACTATGCGCATGGACTGAAGCAGCTGCGCTTCCTGGTCGACGGCGTGGCCGGGCCCGAGGAGGCGCAGCAGATCACCACCAACCTCGCGAGCACCGGCAGCCGCTACCTCGCGGTGTCGCTGGAAGCGGCCGGGTGGGTGCGCGCCGATCCGCATCTGGCGGACGCCCGCCGGCTGCGCCAGAGCGTGGTCGAGGCCTTCCCGGCCAGCGCGGCGGCGGTCGACTTCCGCCGCGTCGCGGTCGACATGGGCGGCTGGCCCTGGCGCACGCGTGCGCCCGCGGCCCGTCCCGCCCGCGCCGTGGCGCCGCCATCGCACGGGCCGCGGGTCGAGCTGCCGCGGGGCCGTGCGATGGCCGCGGCGCGCTCCGCCATCGCCTGAACCGGCGAACCGAACAACCGACATGCAACGAAGGAGCGCACGTGTACACCGCACAGGGCACCATTGAGAAGTCTCACCTGCTGGCGCAGCACCAGCCGCTGGTCCGGCGCATCGCGCTGCAGATGATCGCCAAGCTGCCCGCGAGCGTCGAGCTCGACGACCTGATCCAGGCCGGCATGCTGGGCCTGCTGGACGCATCGAGCCGCTACCAGGACAACAAGGGCGCGCAGTTCGAGACCTTCGTGAGCCAGCGCATCCGTGGCGCCATGCTCGACGAGCTGCGCGCGAGCGACTGGGGCTCTCGCGGGCTGCGCCAGTCGGCGCGGGCGGTCGAGAAGGCGGTCCATGCGCTCGAGCACCGGCTCGGCCGGGCGCCCACCGAAGGGGAGATCGCGAAGGAGATGAAGATCGACCTCGAGGCCTACCAGTCGCTGCTGCAGGAGATCCAGGGCTGCCAGCTGGTCTATGTCGAGGACTTCGCCAAGGGCGAGGCCGAGAACCCCTTCCTCGACCTGCATGCGCAACAGGCGCGCAAGGGCCAGGGCGCGAGCGACGACCCGCTCGAGCAGCTGATGGAGAGCGGCTTCCGCCACCAGCTGATCGATGCCATCTCGGCGCTGCCCGAGCGCGACCAGCTGCTGCTCAACCTGTACTACGAGGAGGAGCTGAACCTGCGCGAGATCGGCGCCATCCTCGAAGTGAGCCAGAGCCGGGTCTGCCAGCTGCACAGCCAGGCGATCAGCCGGCTGCGGGCCCGGCTGAAGGACATCCTCTAGGCGCGAAATCGTCGCCTCCGGTGCGCATCGCTCGTCTATCATCGCCGGCGGAGCGGGTGCGCAATGCGCAGAGGAGCAGCCCAATGAACAGAGCCAGTCTTGCGGCCATCGCGGGGAGTGCCTTGTGCGCCTCGGGAGCGGCCTTCGCCCAGACGAGCCAGGTGCAGGGCCCGGTCACCGGCAGCAGCGTCACGCTGTTCGGCGTGGCCGACGCGGCGGTGGCCTACGGCAGCGGCAGCATCGCCACCAAGACCCAGCTGATCAGCAGCGGCAACACCGCCTCGCGCCTCGGCTTTCGCGGCATCGAGGATCTGGGCGGCGGCCTGGGGGCGGGCTTCTGGCTCGAAGCGGGCGTCAGCCTGGACACCGGCACCGGGGTCGCGGGCAACACCAACAACCAGGCGAGCGGTGTCACCTCGGCCGACGCCTTGAGCTTCAACCGTCGCTCCACGGTCAGCCTGTTCGATCTCTGGGGCGAGCTGCGGCTGGGCCGCGATTTCACGGCCCACTACCGCAACCGCACCGACGTCGATCCCTTCGACAACAACGGCGTCGGCACGATCCAGCCGCAGGCCGGCTCGATCGCCGGGCCGACTTCGCCCCGGGCCTCGAACATGGTGGGCTATTTCCTGCCGCCGGGCCTGGGCGGCTTCTTCGGCGAAGTGCAGTACTTCATGGGCGAGAACCAGAAGCACACGCCGGGCGCCGACGACGGCACCGGCTTCAGCGGCCGCGTGGGCTGGCGCTCGGGCCCCTTCGGGATCGCGGTCGCGACGGCCCTCACCGACTACCAGCAGACCCCGACCAACGGCGACATCCGATCGACCAATGTCGGCGCCAGCTACGACTTCCAGATCGTCGAGGTCTCGGCCGGCTACTACCGCGACAAGGTCGAGAGCTTCCAGCCCGTCACCGCGACCGGCTATGCGGTCGGCTTCATCGTGCCGGTCGGCATCGACCAGATCAAGTTCGCCTGGTCGCGCTACGGCACCGATGCCATCGGCGATCCGGCGGCGCGCAAGCTGTCCCTGGGCTATGTCTACAGTTTCTCGAAGCGCTCGGTGGCCTATGCGACCTACTCGCACCTGAGCAACAGCGGCGGCTCGGCGGTCGGCCTGAACGGCTCGATCACGGCGCCCGACCGCAGTTCGAACGGGTACGACCTCGGGTTGCGCCACAGCTTCTGATCGGGGCTGGTTCCGTCCGGGCGGCGGGGGGGCCGCCAGCCAGCGCTTGCCATCAAGAATTTGTTACAGTGTGTTTCATTCGAAAACACAACAACACAACTTGGTGGAGACCAGCGAATGAGAAAGTGGAACCTTGCCGCAGGCATCCTGGCTGCGGTGGCTTTGGCATCGTGTGGCGGCGGTGGAGGCGGCGGCGGCGGAGGCCTGGCGGGCTTTGCCGCCAAGCCGGCCTTGACCACCTCGGTGAAGATCAACGGGCAGGCCGCGACGGCCCAGAGCGCGGACCTGTACGCCGTGAAGCCCGGCGACAAGGTGGAGATCACGCCGAGCCAGAACGTCTCCTGGACCAGCAGCAGTGCGCCGGCCGGCATCACCGCCAACGCCCTGGCCAGCACGCCCACCCAGTGGAGCGCGCAGCTGGTCAACGAGACCGCCTCGGCGGCCACCTACACGGTGACCGCGTCGGAAAGCGCCGATGCGTCAAGCACCAGGTCGCTGCAGTTCGCCGTGTCGGGCGGCGATGCGCGCAACGGAAGCTACAAGGCCTTCGCCACCAACGGCACCCGGCAGACCCTCGCACTCAACTTCGACACCGGCGCCTACAGCTGGACCGACAGCAACAACGCCGTCGTCAGCGGCAGCTTTGCCGCGGATGCGAATGAGGCTGGCACCTATGTGTTCCAGTCCGCCCGGATTGCCACGGCGGCGAACACGGCGCGCTTTCATCTCAACCAGGACACCGTGATCGGCGCATTCCCCTTCGCCGTGACCCAGTCGGCGAACGAGGCCTTCGCGATCCAGCCCTTCTTGGCCTCGCGGGCGCTCGAAACGCAGCAGGCGGCGCTCGATGGCGTCTACAACCGCTTCGGCATCGACGTCGGCCCGACGACCCAGACCTCCGACATCTCGCAGTTCGAGATCTCGGCCGGGGGAACGAAGCTGGTGCGCTGCAACGACGCCAACATCTCCCGGATCGAGCTCTGCCAGCCCGCTGACCAGCAGACCTGGCTGATCTCCCCCGGCAGCGCGAGTGGCATGTGGACCATGACCGAAGCGGCTACGCCTTCGAACACCGCCAACATCGCGCTCGCGCGCATTGGCGACCAGAAGATCTTCCTGATCGCGGGCAAGTCCGCGAGCGACCCGCGCACCGCCGTGTTCCGGATCGGCGTGCCCGAGGGCACGGCCTGGCCTGCCGGCACCGGCTATGGTTCTGCCACGCCGGGCTCGTGGGGCCGCGTACAGGTTGCGGCCAACAACACGTCGACGCGCAACGGCGTGGCGACCGATGGCAGCGTGGTCCAGACCTTCAACACCTTCTATCCGATGGGCACCAGCCAACCGAGAGGAATGCGCCTGCTGCCCAACACGACCACCGGCGCGACCTACTTCGCCATGCAGGGCGCCAAGCTCTTCGCCATCATCGGCGCCAACGATCCCGCGCATGGCACCAACGGCTATCTGCAGCTCAGCTTGATGGACTGAGGCCGCGGCCGGCCCGGAGTGCCAGCGCGGCGATCTGGCGGTCGTGCGGCCGCGTGAGTAGCGGCAGCGACGGGGCGTGGCGGGGCCGACTGTATCCATGGATGGCGGGTCGGGGTCATGCCGGGATTCTTCTGATCGGCGAAGCGGCCGGAAACTACATTGCCGCGTAGTTCGGGCCGCCGCCGCCCTCAGGGCTGCTCCAGATGATGTTCTGGGTCGGATCCTTGATGTCGCAGGTCTTGCAGTGCACGCAGTTTTGCGCGTTGATCACGAGTTGATCGGCGCCATGCGGGTCGCGGGTGAATTCGTAGACGCCTGCGGGGCAGTAGCGGGTCTCCGGGCCTGCGAATTTCGCCAGATTGACCGACACCGGAATGGCCGTATTCTTGATCAGCAGATGCGCGGGCTGGTTCTCTTCATGATTGGTGTTGCTGATGAACACCGACGATGGTTTGTCGAAGCTGATCGCGCCATCTGGCTTGGGATAATCGATGGCGACGCATTGGTCGGCAGGCCGCAGGCTCGCGTGATCGGGGCTGCGGTTGTGCAGCGTCCACGGCGGACTCGAAACGCCGATTTTCGGCAGCAACCATTGCTCGACACCCGTCATGAACTTGCCGACCAGGTCGCCCTTCTTGTACCAGAGCTTGAAGTTGCGGGCCTGTTTCAACTCGTCCGAGAGCCAGCTGGCTTCGAACGCGGCCGGATAGGCCGCGAGTTCGTCGTGGGCGCGTCCTGCCGACAAGGCTTCCGCGATCGCGTCGGCGCACAACATCCCCGACTTGATCGCGGCATGGCTGCCCTTGATGCGGGCGACGTTCAGGTAGCCTGCATCGCAGCCGACCAGCGCACCCCCGGGGAAGATGGTCTTTGGCAGGGCCTGCGGCGTGCCGTTGTTGATCGCGCGGGCACCGTAGCCGATGCGCTTGCCGCCCTGCAGATGCGCGCGGATCGCCGGATGCGTCTTCCATCGCTGCATCTCGTCGAACGGGCTCAGAAAAGGGTTCCGATAGTCGAGCCCGACCACCATGCCCAGTGTGAGCTTGTTGTCTTCGAGGTGGTAGAGGAAGCCGCCGCCGAAGGTGCCCGGGTCCATTGGCCAGCCGGCGGTGTGGACGACCAGCCCTGGCTCGGCCTTGGCGGGGTCCACCTCCCAAAGTTCCTTGAGTCCGATGGCGAAGCTCCGGCAATCCTTGCCCTCGGCAAGCCGGTATTTGTCGATCAGCTCCTTGCCCAGATGGCCGCGGGCGCCTTCGGCGAACACGGTGTACTTGCCGCGCAGTTCCATGCCGAGCTGGAACTGTTCCGTCGGCTGGCCGACCTTGTCGATGCCCACGTGGTTGGTCGCGACGCCGACGATGCGGTTCTGATCGTCACAGAGAAGCTCAGAGGCTGCGAAGCCCGCAAAGATCTCGACGCCGAGGTCTTCGGCCTGTTGTGCCAGCCATCGCACGACGTTGCCCAGGCTGATGACGTAGCAGCCTTGATTCTGGAAATTGCGTGGCATCAGCCATTGCGGCGTACTGACGAAGCTGGTTCGGGACAGCACCAGGAGCTGGTCGCGCGTGACCGGCTGCTTCAATGGCGCGCCGCGCTGCTGCCAGTCGGGGAAGAGTTCATGGATGGCGCGCGGGTCCATGACCGCACCGGAGAGGATGTGCGCACCCGCTTCGGAGCCCTTCTCGAGCACGACCACCGAGATGTCGCTGTCGATCTGCTTGAGACGGATCGCGGTCGCGAGGCCGGCCGGCCCGGCGCCGACGATGACGACATCGCAATCCATGGAATCGCGCGGGCCGTGCGATTCCAGAATGTGTGTGGGGGTCTTCATTGGCGCAGTCTAGGAAGCCGGCCTGGGTTCCTGCTCGCGCTTGTTCCGTGAAATGTATGGAAGCATCCCTTGCCGCTGCGGGAAGCGTCCGATGAACTGCAGAGCCCAGCCGTTCCCCAAGTGATTCAGCGTATTCGCCGCGCTCGATCGCCTCGCCCGCTGCGGCCTGGCCTTGCCTCCAGGCGCGCGAGCTCGCCGGCCGCATTCGCAAAGCTCGCGCGGACGAAGTCGAACGCCCGCGCAGCTGCAGGCACCAGCGTGCGGCCGGCACGATGGACGATTCCGAGCGTCAAGTCCAGGTCGAGCCGCGGCGTCACGTCGATCGGAACCACGACGCCGGCCTTCAGCGGATCGAGCACGGCGATGGCGGTCGATGGCGTGACGGCATCGCTGGATGCCAGCAGCGCGTGGACGGTGCCGAGATCGCTGGTGCTGAGCGCGAAGTGGTCGCTGATAGGCATGCCGAGGCCATACAGGTCCGCGATCCTGCGCTCGACGGATTCGTCGGCATAGCCCGCGGCAATGAGCGGATAGGCAGCGAGATCGGCCATCGTCACGTTGCGCCTGGCCGAGAGCGGATGCGCCGCGCGCGCGAACCAGCCGAAGGTGCACGGGTAGATCGGCTCGGTCACCATGTCGCGCTCGCGCCGGGCGATGCGGACGTCGCCGATGAAGAAATCGAGCCGCTCCTTCCGCAAGGCCTCGTGCAGCACGTCGGTGCTCTGGACCATGGCGCTGACACGCAGCCCCGGCGCCTTGTCGAGCATCTCCAGCATCAGCGGCGCGAGCAGGAACCTGGCGATCGACGAGCCCATGCCGAGCGCCAGCGATCCGAGTTCGCCTTCGCGCATGAGCGCCAGGGAGCGCGCCCCTTCGTTGTCGTCGAACACGATCCGCCGCGCGCGCTCCACGTAGGCGAGGGCATAGGGCGTCGGGCGCAAGCGCCGGTCCTGCCGGTCGAACAGCGGCACTCGCAGGACGTTCTCGAGCGCCCGCAGGCTGCGCGACAGCGCAGGTTGGCTCAGGTGCACCGCCTCGGCGGCGGCGCTCAGCGAGCCGAGGTCGATGACGGCCAGGAAATGCCTCAGTTGCCGGATGTTCATTTCAGCCTTGGCTTGCAGATCCTGCAAGTTGAAGCTGAATATTATGCAATTTACGCAAGCTCGGCGAATTCCTAGAC
Source organism: Variovorax sp. J31P179 (assembly GCF_030316985.1). Classification (NCBI taxonomy): domain Bacteria; kingdom Pseudomonadati; phylum Pseudomonadota; class Betaproteobacteria; order Burkholderiales; family Comamonadaceae; genus Variovorax; species Variovorax sp. J31P179. Next base: position 49,226 of record NZ_JASZYL010000020.1, read on the forward strand.
TGCCTTCCGCAGCCCAGCCATTCGCCATGAAAAACCTCCCGCATCCGTCCACCAGCCTGCGACCCGTCGTCGTCATTTCGTCCGACCGGGTCGAGCGCCACGGCCATCCGGCGCATGCCGCCCTGCATGGCTACGTTCACGCGGTCGGCGAAGTCTCGCGCGCGCTTCCGCTGGTGCTGCCCGCCGTGGCGGGCGGGCAGCTGGCCGCTACGCTGGCGGCGTCGATCGACGGCATCGTCCTCACCGGCAGCCCTTCCAATGTGGCTCCGGCGCGCTATGGCCTGCCGCTGCCGCACCGCGAGATGCTGCTCGACCATGACCGCGATGCCGCCATCCTGCCGCTGCTGCCGGCGCTGGTCTCGGCCGGCGTGCCCGTGCTGGCCGTGTGCCGCGGCTTCCAGGAGATCAATGTCGCCTGGGGCGGCACGCTGGAGCCCGCCGTGCACGAGCAGATCGGCAGGCTCGACCACCGCGAGGGCGATCACGATCGCCCGATCGAGCGCTGGTACGACGATAGCCACGACCTCCACCTCGTCGAAGGCGGCCTGCTGGCCCGATTGGCCGGCAGTACCCGGACCCGGGTGAATTCGCTGCACCACCAGGGCATCGACCGACTGGGCGCCGGCTTGCGGGTCGAGGCCAGGGCGCCCGACGGACTGGTCGAAGCCTTCTCCATCGCGGACGCCGCCCAGTTCACGCTGGCCGTGCAGTGGCATCCCGAGATGCGCACCGGCGACAGCGCGTTCGCGCGCGCCATCTTCGAGGCCTTCGGCGACGCCTGCCGGCTGCGACAGCAGCAGCGCCTCGCCCCATCCCCCTGACCCACAACGAACTGACGGAGACATATGGAAAACAATGCCTGGATCGACGGGCTCTTCAGCCACAGCTATGCCGAAGCACGGGAGAAATTCCTGAGCGCCGCCGCGCGGCGCGGCCTGCCGGTCGAGTCCCATGAACTGGAACTCGTCGGCGCCGACGGCGAAACGCTGGCCACGGACGTCGTCCTCGACGGCCCGGCCGATGCATCGAGGATGCTGCTGGTGATCAGCGGCGTCCATGGCGTCGAGGGCTTCTGCGGATCGGCAGTCCAGACCGGGATGCTGCTGGCTGCCCACCAGGGCGCCGATGCCTTGCGCGACACGGCAGTGCTGCACGTCCATGCGATCAATCCCTTCGGCTTCTCGCATCTGCGTCGCGTCACGCAGGAGAACGTCGACCTCAACCGGAACTTCGTCGACTTCGCCAAGCCCTTGCCGGTCAATCCCGGCTATGCGGAGATCCACGAACTCCTGCTGCCGGCCGCCTGGCCGCCGGAGGCCGAGGTCGAAGCCGCGCTCGCGGCCTACCGCGATCGGCATGGCGCGCGCGGCCTGCAACGGGCCATGAGCCTGGGCCAGCACGGCTTCGCCGACGGCATGTTCTTCGGGGGCCATCGGCCGACCTGGAGCAACGACACCTTCCGCCGCATCCTGAAGCGTCACGCGCCGAAGGTGCGCCAACTGGCCTCGATCGACATCCACACCGGTCTCGGCGCCTACGGCGTCGGCGAGCGCATCTTCGCGAGCTTCGACGACGACCCGGCCGTGCTCGTGCGGGCCGAACGGTGGTGGGGCGAACTGACTTCGGTCACGACCGGCACCTCGACCAGCATTCCGCTGACCGGACCGATCCAGACCGCGATCACCGAGGAGTGCCGGGGCGCGCAGCACGTGGGCATATGCCTGGAGTACGGCACCTGGCCGAGCGAGCGTGTCACCGGCGCCTTGCGTGCCGAGCATTGGCTGCACCGGCACGGCGACACCGACGCGGCCCGGTCCGCCGCCATCAAGCGGGCGCTCAAGGATGCGTTCTATCCCGACGCCGCCGACTGGAAGCGCGCGGTATGGCAACAGGCTTCGCAAGCCTGCCTGAGCGCACTCGAAGGCTTGCAGGAAGACGCGTCCCAGGCCATGCTGGCCTGACGCGCGTCCGTTCTCGATCTCGACCCCGAACGAACCACGGAACACCCCATGAACGCGTCCACCCTGAATCCCGCCGGCCTGCCCCAGGCCGCCACGGCTGCGCGCAGCGCGCAGCCCGTCGCCAAGACCGCCATCAGCCGCAAGTCCGTCGCGGCAGCCGTCGCGGGCAATGCCCTCGAGTTCTACGATTTCGTCATCTACGCCTACTTCGCCGTCTACATCGGCCGCACCTTCTTCCCGGTCAGCGGGGAGTTCGGCAGCTTGCTGGTGGCGGTGGCCACGTTCGGGGTCGGGTTCTTCACGCGGCCGCTGGGCGGCGTGTTGATCGGCGCCTTTGCCGACCGGGCCGGGCGCAAGCCGGCCATGATCCTGACCGTGGCGCTGATCACCGTCGGCACGCTGGGCCTGGCTGCGACGCCCAGCTACGCGAGCATCGGCATCGCGGCACCGGTGATCGTCGTGTTCTGCCGCTTGCTGCAGGGCCTGGCGCTCGGTGGCGAGGTGGGGCCGGCCACCGCGCTGCTGCTCGAAGCGGCGCCGCCCGGACGGCGCGGTTTCTATTCGAGCTGGCAGATCGCCAGCCAGGGGCTCGCCGTCGCGGTGGGCGGGACCTTCGGCGTCGCGCTGTCGCTGGTGCTCACGCAGGAGCAGCTCTCGTCGTGGGGCTGGCGCGTGCCGTTCCTGTTCAGCCTGGTGCTCATTCCCATTGCGCTCTACATTCGCCGCAGCCTTCCCGAAACACACGAAGGCAGCGGGGAACGCACCGGCGCGCAGATCGTCGGCTCGGTGTTCAGCAAGCACCGCCGCGTTCTGGTGCTGGGCGTGCTGCTCATGGCAGCGACGGCGGTGGCGTCGCAGGTCGGCAACTACATGGTCACCTACGCGGTCCAGGTGCTGAAGCTGCCGCCGGCGCTGGCGCAGGGCAGCGTGCTGATGGGCGGCGTCATGACGTTTGCCTTCGCCCTGGTCGGTGGCCTCCTGTGCGACCGCTACGGCAGAAAGGTCACCAACCAGCTGCCCCGCATCGTTCTGATGTTGTCGATCGTGCCGCTGTTCATGTGGCTGTCGGGTGCACCCGGCGCCACCACGTTGCTGGTGGTGTCCGCGATCCTGGCTGCGCTGACGGCGATGTTCGGCGCCGCGGGGCTGGTGACCGTTCCGGAACTCCTGCCCATCGCGGTGCGAAGCACGGGCCTGTCGCTGGTCTACGCGATCGGCACCTCGGTGTTCGGCGGCACCACCCAGTTCGTCGTGACCTGGCTGATCGCCGTGACGCGAAATCCGATGGCCCCGGCCTACTACGTGGTTGCGATGTGCGCGATCAGCGTGGTCGCCATGTGGATGCTGCCCGAGTCGCGCGATGTCGATGTGACGAAGTAGCGGCTGTCGGTCGGGCGACTTCGTCAGGCCGCCAGGAAGCGCTCGGTCAGCAGCGCCCAGTAGGCCGAGCCGATCGCCACGTTGTCGTCGTTGAAGTCGTAGCCCGGGTTGTGCACCATGCAGGCGCCGGCACTGTCGCCATCGCCGTTGCCGATGAACAGGTAGCTGCCCGGCAGCTTCTCGAGCATGAAGGCGAAGTCCTCGCTGCCCGGCAGCGCCGGGCCCTGCAGCGTGACCTGGTCGGCACCCACCAGCTCCAGCGCCACTTCGCGCGCGAAGGCGGTCTCTTCGGGCGTGTTGACGAGCACCGCATAGCCCGGCCGCCAATCGACTTGCGCCCTGACGCCGAAGCTCTCGGCCTGCGCGGCGATCAGTGCCTTCACGCGCCGTTCGAGCGTGGCCCGCACCTCGCGGTCGAGTGCGCGGATGCTGATCTCCAGCGTGGCCTGCTGCGGGATCACGTTGTTGGCCTTGCCGGCATGGATCGCGCCGACCGTGACCACCGCCATCTGCAGCGGATCGACGTTGCGCGACACCACGGTCTGCAGCGCCATCACGATGCTGGCCGCGGCGACCACGGGGTCGGCCGCCCGGTGCGGCATCGCGCCATGGCCGCCGACGCCCGTGAGGGTGACCGTGGCGTAGTCCGACGAAGCCATCGTCGGGCCCTCGCGCAGCACCAGGCGGCCCTGCGGCATGCCCGGCATGTTGTGCATCGCGAAGATGGCGTCGCACGGGTACTTGTCGAACAGGCCGTCCTCCATCATCTTGACCGCGCCGCCGCCGCCTTCCTCGGCCGGCTGGAAGATCAGGTTCAGCGTGCCCGAGAATCGGCCCCGCTCGGCGAGATGGCGCGCCGCGGCCAGCAGCATCGCGGTGTGGCCGTCGTGGCCGCACGCATGCATCACGCCGGCATTGCAGCTGGCATAGCCGAGCCCGGTGGCCTCGTCGATCGGCAGGGCGTCCATGTCGGCTCGCAGGCCGAGGCGTCGTCGTCCGTCACCGCGCACCAGCCGGCCGACGACGCCGGTGCCGCCGAGCCCGCGCTCGACCTCGTAGCCCCAGGCCTGCAGCTTCTCGGCCACCAGGGCCGAGGTGCGGTGCTCGTCGAAGGCGAGCTCGGGGTGGTGGTGGATGTCGCGCCGCAGCCCGATGAATTCATCCGACTGGCTGTGCATGTGATCGAGGAGTGCGCTCATCGGGGCCTCATTGCGGTTGCAGGTTGATCGACTTGGCGATCGCACGATAGCGCGCGGTCTCGGCTTCGTAAAACTTGGCCGCCTCGGCCAGCGTCATCGGCGGCGCTGCCAACTGGGTCTGGGCCGCCAGCTGCGCGCGCACGCCAGGGTCCTTCAAGGTGGCGCCGATGGCCTTGTGCAGGCGCTGCACCACGTCTTCGGGCGTGTTCTTCGGCACCATGAACCCGCTCCAGATCTGGAACGCGAAATCCTTCAGTTCCTTGCCTTCGCTGACCGTGGGCACGTTCTTCAAGAGCTCCGAGCGCTGGGCGCCGAGCTGGCCGATCACCTTGAGCCGGCCCTGGTCGGCCATCGCGCCCATGCCGGCGCTGTAGACCAGCACCGCGAAGTCGACCTGGCCGCCGCCGATGTCGGTCAGCAGCGGCGCGTTGCCCTTGTACGGCGCATGGATCAGCTGGATGCCGGTGCGTTTCTGGACGTCCTCGAGGATCAGGTGGTAGAGCGAACCGATGCCCACGCTGCCGTAGGTCAGCGGCTTGTCGGCGTTCTTGCGCGCCAGCGCGATCAGTTCGTCGATGTTGTTGGCCGGGAGGTCCTTGCGCGCGACCACCACCATCACGGCGTCGGTCACCGGATGGACAAGGCGGAAGTCCTCGGCCTTGAGCTTGACCGCGGCGTTGGCCAGCGGTGCCAGGATGACCTCGTTGGGGGAGCCCTGGAACAGGTAGTAGCCGTCGGCGGGCGCCGCGAGCACCTTCTGCGCCGCCAGCGCGCCGGACACGCCGCCGAGGTTGTCGACGATCACCTGCTGGCCCAGCTCCTTGCCCAGCGGCGCGGTGAAGATCCGGGCCGCGGCATCCGAAGGGCCGCCCGCGGGGTACGGCACCATCAGGCTGATCGGCTTGCTCGGGTAGTTCTGGGAGAACGCGGCGCCTGCGGCCAGCAGCAGCAGGCCGGCGATCGAACGTTGGAAGAAGGTCTTCATGGGGTTCCTGATGACGTTTGGGCTGTGGGGCCGTCCCTCGGAGCGGGGACGCGCTTGCATCGTAGGAGCGCCGCGTGAGAACATCCAATGCATTGTTGTCCGCCAAATGATTACTTCAATGCATGCATTCCGCGGAGCCGCCCGATGACATTGGTCCAGCTCAGGCACCTGCTCGCGCTGGCCGAAAGCGGTTCGTTCAGCAAGTCGGCGCAGGCGATGTGCATCACGCAGCCGGCCTTCAGCCGCAGCATCCGCGCGCTCGAGGACGAACTCGGCATGCCGCTGTTCGACCGGATCGGCCGCCGCAGCGAGCTCACGCCTTTCGGCCGCGACGTGGTGCTGCGGGCCCGCCAGCTGGTGTCCGAGGCCGGCGAGCTGCGCGACAGCGGCCGCCAGATGCGCGAAGGGCAGGGCGGCGCGATCCGCATCGGCATGGGCTCGGGGCCGGGCGCCATGCTGATGACGCCGCTGCTGATGCACATGGCGACCCACCATCCGAAGGTGCGGGTGGTGGTGGCGCGCGGCGGCACCGAGCTGCTGGCGCAGGCCTTGCGCGCCCGCACGCTCGATGCGCTGGTGCTCGATGCCCGCTCGCTGGCGCCCGGTGCCGACCTCGAGGTCAGCATGCTGCGCGAGATGCGCGGGGTCTTCATGTGCCGGCGCGGCCATCCGCTGGCGCGCCGGCGCAGCGGCGTGGATTTCGAGGCGGTGCAGCGCTATCCGATCGCCTCGACGCCGCTGAGCGACGAGGTGGCGCGCAGCCTGATCGAGACCTACGGGCCCGAGGCCCATCCGGCGCAGTGCGTGACCTTGCAGTGCGAGGAGGTCGCCAGCCTGGTCGAGGTGGCGCGGCAGACCGATGCGGTGCTGCTGGCGATCCGGGCGGCGGCGCCCGACCTGGTCGAACTCAGGATGAACCCGCCGATGGAACGCAGCGCGCGCTTCGGGCTGGTCACGCTGCGCCGGCGCACGGAGGCGCCGGGGCTGGCGATCGTGCGCGCGCTCATGCAGGAGTTGCTGCACGACTGACAGGCGCGGCGCCGGGGGCCGCCGCGCCGTCTCGGTCGATCAGGGAGGGCAGGCGCCGCCGGGGCTGTTGACGATGAGGTTGCGCAGGACGGCGGTGCTCGCCGTCGGGCCGCCGTCGTCGGGGGTGATGGTGTTGTTCGTGAAGGCACAGCCATAGGTCGTCGCGGCCACGGTCGCCGGCGTGACCACATCGTCGCCTGCGGGCTTGGGGCCGCCGCCTTCCCACTTGATCATGGCGTCGAAGGCGGCGACCTGCTCGGCCACCGTGAAGTCGCAGTGGGTGGCGCCGCGGATGGCGCGCTGCACCAGCCAGTTGCCGTTGCCCTTGGCGGCGACGCGCTTCTGGTAGATCTGCTCCATGCTGAAGGGCACGTAGAGGTCGCCCAGCGTGTGCAGCGTCACGACCGGAATCTTGAAATCGCCGTTGGCCTTGGGAATCCAGCGCAGGCCGTCGGTGCGCAGCCGGTTGGCGTCGGCCACGGCCGTGAGCTTGAGCACCGAGGCGTTGATCTGGTTCGAGGTCGCCGCATCGCCGTCGACGGTGTAGGTGAAGCGGTTGGTGTCGATCACGCTCTTGTTCAGGATGCCGGTGATCGTGCCGTCGCCGCCGAACACGCCCCACACGGCCGGGAACGAGCCGCCGTAGGCGAGGCCGAGGTCGAATATCGGCCGCGGGCCGCCGGTGAGGTTCTGGATCACCTTGGCGTACTTGACGCCGGTCGGCGTCAGGCCGAGCGGCGTGGCCATGCTGGTGAACAGCGCGCCCGTCACCTGCGCCGAGATGTCCGACCAGTTGATGAACGGATACTTCGGCACCCCGGCCAGTGCCTGCGCCGTGACCTGCGCCGCGGCGAAGTAGTCGAACAGCTCGGTGTCGCCGACCACGCCGCACATCGGCACCGCGCCGTTGTACTTGACCTTGTGGTTGGCGGTGGCGTAGGCCTCGTCCTCGATCGCCGCGGCCGTGATGTGGCCGCCCATCGAGTGGCCCGTGATGAAGATCTTGCTGGGCGCCGCCAGCGTGCGGCCGGCGGCAGCGGCGATCTTGTTGAACTCCAGCGCCAGCGCGTTGGTGTCCTCGACGCCGACCCGCACGTCGTAGTAGTTCTTGCTGTAGCTGGATGCGGCCCAGGCGTAGCCGTTCTGGATCAGGTAGCGGCGGATCGACGGATTGTTCACGCCCAGCGCGTTGCCGGTGCCGGCGTAGCCGTGGGCGTACATGACGAGCTTGCCGTTCCAGTTGGCGGGCACTTCGACCCGGTAGGCGGCACCGCCCAGCACGCCGGCCCAGCGGCTGGTGGTGCTGTTGTCGACCGTGTCGGCCGGGTCGGCCGCCATCGCCGTGAAGGTGGTCGCGCTCGGGTCCGCGGGCACGAAGCTGTTGCGGTTGTCCTGCTCGCGCTTTTCTTCCGCCACGGGCGCGGGTGCGGGGGCGGGTGCAGCGGCAGCCGCCGCGGCCGCCGGGGCCGGCGCGGGCGCCGCCGCGATGAACGGGACGGAATTGCCGCCACCGCCGCAAGCGGCGAGGCTCAAGGTGGTGGCCAAGGCCAGGAACTGGACACGACTGGGTTGCATGGGGATTTGTCTCCGGGATTTCTTGGTTGATTTGTTGGCAAACACGGGGGGACACGAAACGCCGGCGCGCCTTCCACCTGGACCGAGCGACATCACCGGCGGTCGGAGCGTAGGGGTGCGCGCCGGCACGGCCCTGCGGAGTTACCCGCGGCCACTATCACATTGGCGACAGGCGCATCCGGGTCAGAATCCGGTGGCGCCATGGTCGGCGCGGAGGCTCCAGGTGGCGATATTCATTGACCAGTGCAAGCGGCTGGAGGCGGCGACGGAGATGGCGTCCGGCGGCTCCATGCTGTCGACCTTGATGGCTTGGCTCCAGTTCGTCTTCTTCCTGCCCGCCAAGCTAGCGATGCTGATTCCCGACGGCAACAGCGCGCTGGGGCGCTACTTCGAGCTCGACTGCAGCAGTGGCACGCACTGGGGCGGCGCGCTGTTCTCGGGTGTGGTCTGGGTGGCGCTGCTGGTCGGCGTCTCGTTTGCCTGGGACGGACGGGCCTCGAAGGCCGGCAAGAGCGAGCGCTAGCCGGCCCGCCTGCAGCCTCAGTTCGATGCCACGAACGGGTCGTTGACCAGCGCCTGGGCCCGGGCCGCGAGCTGGGTCCGGTTCTCGACCCGCAGCTTGCGGAAGGCGTTGGCCAGATGGAAGCGCACGGTCGGCAGCCCGACCGCCATGCGCTTGGCGATCAGCTTGTCGGGGCAGCCCGAGAGCACCAGCGCGGCGGCTTCGGCTTCGCGCTGGCTCAGGGCCGAGCGCCGCTGCAGCAGCTCGGTGACGCTCTCGCGGGCCTGCGGCGACAGCAGCGGGTCGGCCTCCCACTGGAAGCGCGCCAGCGCGGCCGCGAAGGCGGGCTCGACCAGGCGCAGCGCCTCGATCTCGTTGTTGTCGAAGTTGCCGCGCTCGCGCCGCCGCCAGATCCGCATGTCGCCGGTGCATTCGCCATGCGCGAAGACATAGACGTTGACGCCCCAGTGCATGTGGTCGCGGGCCAGGAAGTCGTTGAAGAACTCGGTCCGCGCCAGGTCGCTCTGGCACAGGATCTGGGTCGCGAGCGTCGGATGGCGGCGCTCCATCATCGGGAAGGTGAGCGGATCGACGAAGCGGTAGTACTCGTCCCAGCTGCGCAGGTTCTCGAGCGACATGTTGAGCGCCTTCGCACGGTCGAAGCGCCGGGCTGCCTTGTCCCAGGTCATCGAGACGTAGGTGTCGGCCCGCAGCAGGTCGAGCATGGGCAGCGCGAGGTCGCCGCGCAGGGCATCGGGGTCGGTGGCCTCGGCCAGCAGACGCATGACGTCTCCGAGCGCGCGGGTCTGTGCCGTGGCGAGATACATGGCGTGGGTAAAGCAAAGACCGTGCAAAGGGGCGGTCGGCCATGCTAGCCCGCTGCGCGCCGACCGGTATCGGTGCCGACCCGTAGGCCCCCTATCAATCGTGATAGGTGCGTGGGCGGCCCCCGGTTCCTAGCATTCGCCGACACGACCAAGGAACAGGCCATGAAGCTCACACAACTCGGTGTCGCCGAACTGCGGCGCCAACTCCAGGCGGGCGCCGTCACCAGCGTGGCGGTCGCCGACGCCCTGATCGCCCGCACCGAAGCCCATGCCGCGCTCAACGGCTACGTCGCCTTCGACGCCGAGGCGCTGCGGGCCCAGGCCCGGGCCGCCGATGCCCGCATCGCGGCGGGCGAGGACCTTCCGCTGCTCGGCGTGCCGGTGGCGCTCAAGGACAACATCGACGCCGTCGGGCTGCCCAGCGGCGCCGGCACCGGCGCCCTGCACGGCCTGCATCCGGCCCGCGACGCCGAAGTGGTGCGCCGCCTGCGCGCAGCCGGTGCGCTGGTGGCCGGCAAGACCAGCATGCACGAGCTGGCCTTCGGCATCACGACCAACAACAGCGTGACGGGCGCGGCGCGCAATCCCTGGGACCCGTCGCGGATTCCGGGCGGCAGCAGCGGCGGCTCGGGCGTGGTGGTGGCCGCCGGCCTGGTGCCGGCCGCGATCGGCACCGACACCGGCGGATCGGTGCGCGTGCCGGCCGCCCTGTGCGGCGTGGTCGGCCTGCGGCCGACGGTGGGGCGGGTGCCGGGGCAGGGGATCGCGCCGATCTCCACGACCCGCGACACCGCCGGGCCCATCGCCCGCAGCGTCGCCGATTGCGCGCTGCTCGACGGCGTGCTGGCCGATGGCGGCGCGCCGCTGGGCCCGGTGGCGCTCGCGGGGCTGCGGCTGGGCCTGCCGCGGGCGCCGTTCTGGGAGACGCTCGAGCCCGGCGTGCAGGCCGTGGCGGACGCCGCCGTCGAGCGCCTGCGCGCGGCCGGCGTGCAGTTCGTCGAGGTGGCGCTGCCGGGGCTGTCCGAACTCAACGGGGCGGCCGGATTCCCGATCGCGCTGTTCGAATTCGTGCGCGACATGGGCCGCTATTTGCACGAGGCCGGCCGCGGCATCGACCTCCAGCAGCTCGTCGACGGTATCGGCAGCCCCGACGTCGCCGCCATCGCGCGGCCCCTGCTGGCCGGCGGCGCGGTGCCCGAGGCCGCCTACCGCGAAGCCCTGCTGGCGCGCGTGAAACTGCAGGCGCTCTATGCCGATGCCTTCGCCGCCTCGGGCGTGCAGGCCCTGCTGCTGCCGACCACGCCCCTGACAGCGGCGCCGGTCGGCGACGACGAGACGGTGCTGTTCAACGGCCAGCGCTGCCCGACCTTCCCGACCTTCATCCGCAACACCGACCCGGGCAGCAACGCCGGCATCCCTGGTGTCACGCTGCCGGCGGGGCTGGCTGCGGGCCTGCCGGTCGGGCTGGCGCTCGACGGCCCGGCCGGCAGCGACCGCCGGCTGCTGGCGGTCGCCGCGGCGATCGAGGCCATCCTGCCCATAGAGCCCTCCGCCCCCTGGCTGCGCTGAAGGCGCAGCAGGCACCACCCCCGATCACAACAGAGGAGTTCTCATGGATCGTCGTACCTTTCTTCATGGCGCCGCGGCTGCCGCGGCCCTCGGCAGCGCCGGCGTGCGCGCGCAGTCGGCACTGAACGTGGCCGTGATGCTGCCGCTGAGCGGACCCGCGGGCCTGTTCGGCCCTTCCGCCAAGGCCTGCGCCGAACTCGCGGTGCAGACCCTGAATGCGAAGGGCGGCGTGCTGGGCCGCAACATCAACCTGCTGGTCGGCGACGCCGGGCTGCCGCCCGCCGAGGCCTCGCAGGCGGCGCTCAAGCTGTGGAAGGGCTCGGGCGCGCAGGTGGTGATCGGCATGCACGACAGTGCGGTGCGCGGCGCGCTGGTGGGGCTCTTCAAGGGCCAGGTGCCGTACTTCTACACGCCGGTCTACGAGGGCGGCGAATGCGCCAAGGGCACCTACGTCAACGGCGAGACGCCGGCCCAGCAACTGGCGCCCGTGATCCCGTGGCTGGCCTCGGAACGCAAGCCGAAGAAGTGGTACATGATCGGCAACGACTACATCTGGGGCCGCAACACCAATGCCGCGGCCAAGGGCTACATCACCCAGACCGGCGCCCAGGTGGTGGGCGACGAATACCTGCCGTTCACGGTCGACAACTTCGATTCGAGCCTGGCCCGGATCCGCGACAGCGGCGCCGACGCGGTGCTGGTGTCGCTGGTGGGCGGCGCCTCGGTCGGCTTCAACAAGGCCTTCGCGAGCTTCGGCCTGGCGGACAAGGCGATCCGCCTCGGCACGCTGATCGAGGAGAACACGCTGGCCGGCATCGGCGCGGCGAACGCGCGCAACCTCTATTCGAGCGCGGGCTATTTCGCCAACATCCAGACCCCGGCGGCCAAGGCTTTCTCGGAGGCCTACTTCAAGAAGTTCGGCGCCCAGGCGCCGGCCCTCAACGGCCTGGCCGAATCGGTGTACGAAGGCTTCCTGATGCTGGACGCGATCAGCGCCAGGGCCAAGTCGCTCGAGGTCGCCAAGATGGACCCGGCCAGCGAGGGCGCAAGCTACAACGGCCCGCGCGGCGCCGTGACCATGCATGCGCGGCACGTCGAGCAGGACATCTACCTGGCGGACGTCGACGACAAGGGCTTCCGGGTCGTCAAGACCTTCCCGCGCATCGCGTCGGGCCAGACCTGCAAGGTGTAGCGCCGAGATGGACACCAGCTGGCTGCTGCATGCGCTGAACCTGGCCTACGAACTCTCGACCCTGGCGCTCACGACGCTGGGCCTGGCGGTGGTGTTCGGCCTGCTCGGCGTCATGAACATGGCGCATGGCGAGTTCGTGATGCTGGGCGCCTATGCGGTGGTCACGGTGCAGGCCTGGGGCTGGCCGATCGCCACCGCGATGCCGCTGGCGATCGTCGTCTGCGGCCTGCTGGGCTGGGTGGTCGAGCGCTGGCTGATCCGCCCGCTCTATGCCCGGCCTTTCGACACCCTGCTGGCGACCTGGGGCCTGGCGATGGTGCTGCGCAAGCTGGTCGAGGCGATCTACGGCCGCGGCTACCGCAACGTCGAAAGCAGCCTGGCGACACCGGTCACGCTGGCCGGCCTGCAGTACCCCGGCTACCGGCTGGCGCTGATCGCCTTCGCGGTCCTGCTGATGCTCGGGCTGGCCTTCTGGTACCGGCGCAGCGTCATGGGCCTGCGCGTGCGGGCGATGACCGGCAACCCGATGCTGGCCCAGGCGCTCGGCATCGACACCCGCCGCCTGGCGTCGCAGACCTTCGTCATCGGCGTGGTGCTGGCGGGCGCAGCGGGCGTGCTGCTGGCGCCGCTGGTGCGCATCGAGCCCGGCATCGGCGTCGACTACCTGCTCGACGCCTTCTTCGTGCTGGTGGTCGGCGGCCTCGGCACGCTGGGCGGCTTTGCCGGCGGCGTCGGCGTGATCGGCGGCAGCCAGTCGTTGGTCAGCAGCATCGCCGGCCAGACCAGCGGCTACGCGGTGGTGCTGATCCTTTCGATCCTCTTTCTCTGGCTGAAGCCGAATGGACTCCTTGGACGCCGTTGAACACACTCCCGGCGCGGCCCTGCGCCGGCCGGCCCGGCGCTGGCGCCTGCCGGGCAGCGAAGCGCTGTGGCTGGGCGCCGCCCTGGTGGTGCTGCCCTTCGCCAGCAACGACTTCGTCGCCTACCAGATCGCGCTGTTCCTGATCTACGGCATCGCGACCCAAGGGGTGGCGCTGTGCTGGGGCCGGCTGGGCTTCCTGCCGCTCGGGCATGCGCTGTTCTTCGGCCTCGGCGCCTACCTGGCGGGCGGCACGCTGAAGGCGGCGCAGCAGCAGCCGCTCTGGTATTTGGCGCTGCCGCTGGCGCTGCTGCTGCCCGCGGTCGTCGCCTATGTCACGGCGCGGCTGGTGTTCGCGCGCAGCCATCGCAGCGGCCCCTTCTTCTCGCTCATCACGCTGGCGATGACGATGCTGGGCTTCCTGGCGGCGCAGCAATGGAGCGCGGTCACCGGCGGCTTCAACGGCATGGCCGACATCCCCGAGCTGCCGGGCACCGAGCGCTACAGCAGCTTCTACTGGGTGGTCGCCGCCTGCGCGGTCGGCAGCACCGCCTTGCTGGGCCTGGTGCTGCGGCGGCCGCTGGGCATGCTGTGGAGCGCGGTGGCGCAGAACGAAGACCGGCTGCAGCTCTTCGGTTATGCGACCGACCGCATCAAGGCCTTCGCCTTCGGCTTCTCGGCGCTGCTGGCCGCCGCCGCGGGCGCGCTGTTCGCGCTGCACCAGGGCATCGTGACGCCGCTCACCATGGGCTTCGTGCTGTCGACCGAGTTCGTGATCTGGGCCGCGGTCGGCGGCAAGGCCAGCCCGCTCGGGGCGCTGCTGGGCGCCGTGTTCATCGGCTATGCCTCGTCGGAGCTGCGTGACCATTTCGCCTATTGGGAGGTCGCGGTGGGTGCGATCTTCATCGTGGTGGTGCGCTTCCTGCCCGAAGGGCTGGCGGGGCTGGGCCGGCCGTTGTGGCGGCGCGGGCCCGCCGCGGCGCATGGCGTGCCGGCCACCGACGCGCCTGCGCGGCACGCACCGGACGCGCGCATCGGGCTGGCCTTCGAGCAGGTCCATGCCGCGCAGGGCGGCGTCCGGATCCTCGATGGCCTGGCGCTGGCGCTCGACGGCCCCGGTCTGCGCTGCGTGATCGGCCCGAACGGCGCCGGCAAGACCTCGGCCTTCAATGTCATGACCGGCCGGCTGCCGCTGCGTTCGGGGCGCATCCTGCTCGACGGCGCCGACATCTCGGGCGCGACCGCCTGGCGGGTGGCGCGGCGCGGCGTCGGGCGCAAGCTGCAGATTCCGTCGGTGTTCTCCGAGCTCAGCGTGAGCCAGAACCTGGACGTGGCGCTGTGGGCCGGACGGCTCGGCCCGGCGGCGTCGCTGGCGCGGGCGCCGCTGGGCTGGCGCAGTCCGCTGCGGGACGAACTGCTCGACCTGTTCCCGGCGCTGCGCGAGCAGCTCGCCACCCGTGCGGGCAGCCTCTCGCAGGGCCACCGCCAGGCGCTGGAGTTCGTGATGACCGTGCTGCCGCAACCCCGCCTGGTGCTGCTCGACGAGCCCTGCGCCGGCCTGTCTCCCGCCGAGACCCACCACATGATCGATGCCATCAAGACCGTCATCGACCGGCTGGGCGCGGCCGCGCTGGTGATCGAGCACGACATCAGCGCCGTGGCCGCGATCGGCGGCGACGTCTACGTGCTGCACCAGGGCCGGCTGCTGGCCCAGGGGACGCTGGCCGAGATCCAGGGCGATCCGGCGGTGCGGGCGGTGTATGCGGGGGCGCGGAAATGAACGGCGGGCTGCTGAACTTCGAAGCACTGGTGTGCGGCTACGGCGACACCATGGTGCTGCGGGGCCTGAGCGGCAGCGCGGGCCCCGGCCGGGTGCTCGGCGTGCTCGGGCGCAACGGCGTCGGCAAGACCACGCTGATGCGCGCGCTGGCCGGCTTCCTGCCGCTGCGCGAAGGCACGATGACGCTCGGCGGGCATGACCTTTCGCAGGTGGCGCCGCACCAGCGGCTGGCGCGCGGCATGGCCTACGCGCCGCAGGAGGACGTGGTGTTCGGCGACCTCAGCGTGCAGGAGAACCTGTGGCTGCACCTCGACGACCGCGACCCGCAGCGCTACGCGGCCTGCCTGCAGGCCTTCCCGCGCCTGGGCGAGCGGATGGCGCAGCGAGCCGGCTCGCTGAGCGGCGGCGAGCGCAAGCTGCTGTCCTTCACGCGCACCATGGGCCTGCGCGCCGCGCTCAGCCTCCTCGACGAGCCGACCGAAGGCGTCCAGCCCGAGAACATCGAGCGCATGGCGGCGCTGTTGCGGGCCCGCAAGGCCGAAGGCGCCGGGTTCGTGATCGTCGAGCAGAATCTGGAGTTCCTGCTCGCGGTGGCCGACGACCTGATGGCGATCGATCACGGCGAATGCCTGCTGAAAGGGGCGGCATCGGAATTCGGTCGCGCAGCGCTGGAGGCCCATCTGATGGTCTGATGCCGCGCGCCGTCCCAGGCAAAAGAACACAGAAAGCATGACCCACCTGGACCTCAACCTCATCCGCGTCTTCGTCGCCATCTACGAGACCCGCAGCGTCACGCAGGCGGCCGAGCGGCTCGACGTCACGCAGCCGACCATCAGCTACGGCCTGGCCAAGATGCGCGAGGTCTATGCCGACCGGTTGTTCTCGCGCGGCGCAGCGGGGCTGGTGCCGACCGGCCTGGCCGAGCAGTTGTTCGAGCGCTTCCGCGACGCGCTGGCCACGGTCGAGAGCACGCTGGAGCAGCAGCGCCTGTTCGATCCGGCGCTGTCGACCCGGCGCTTCCGGCTCGCGATGTCCGACATCGGCGTGCTGTACTTCGTGCCGCCGCTGTTGCGCCGCTTCCAGGAGTCGGCGCCGCGCATCGAGATCGACATCATGCAGATCGCCGAATCCGTCGGGGAAGACCTCGCAGCCGGACGGATCGACCTTGCGATCGGCCACATCCCCGCGCTGTCGCCGCAGATCCGCAGCGCGCTGCTCTTTCGCGAGCACTACGTGTGCCTGATGTCCTCCGCCCATCCAAGCATCGGCGACACGATGAGCCTGAAAGAGTTCGCCGCGGCGCGGCACGTGATGGTGTCGTCGCCGCGCACCGGCCACTTCCTGGTCGACGAGGCGCTGGCCCAGCGTGGCGTCAACCGCAACATCGTCGCCCGGGTGCCGCAGTTCACGGTGCTGCCGCCGCTGCTGTCGCAGAGCGACCTGCTGGTGCTGCTGCCTTCGCGGGTCGCCGAGCTCTACGTCTCGCAGGGCGGCCTGAAGGCGCTGGCCCTGCCGGTCGAACTGCCCGACTTCCAGGTCCAGGCGTACTGGCATGTGCGGCACGAGTACGGCGCCGCGAACCGCTGGCTGATCGACGAGACCGTCCAGACCCTCAGCAAGCTCTGACTTCGAAGCGGCTCACCGCGTCTTCGTTCCAGGCGATGCCGGTGCCCGGCTGCGGCGGCGCGATGGCGCTGCCGTTCTCGAAGGCCAGCGGCTCGGCCAGCACCGGGCCCGCCAGGTCCATGCGTTCGAGCAGGTGGCAGGTCGGCGTGACCGCCAGCAGGTGCACGCTGACTTCCTGGAAGATGTGGCTGGACATCGGCAGGCCACGGGCCTGTGCCAGCGTCGCCGCGCGCAGCCAGCCGGTCACGCCGCCGATCTTCATCGCGTCGGGCATCACCAGGTCGCAGGCGCCGGCCTCCAGCGCCTTGGCCATCTCGTCGGGTCCGCACCAGTTCTCGCCCATCTGGATCGGCAGCCGCACCTGCGCGCGGATGCGCGCGTGGCCCGCGTAGTCTTCCTGCAAGGTCGGCTCTTCGACCCAGCCGATGCCTTCGCCTTCCAGCGCGTGGATGCGGCGCACCGCCTCGGGCCCGGCCAGGCCCTGGTTGTAGTCGACCAGCAGCTGGGTGTCGTCGCCGATGGCCTGGCGCAGCGCGCGCACCACGCGCAGGTCTTCGGCCAGCGTGGCGTAGCCGACCTTGGTCTTGATGGCGCCGAAGCCCTGCGCGACGGCGCGCTCGGCGCGCTGCACGCCCAGTTCGACGCCGTCCAGGCTGTGGCTGTCGTAGGCCGCGATCGGCCGGCGTCGGCCGCCCAGCAGTTCGACCAGCGGCAGGCCGCGCGCCACGGCCAGCGCGTCCCAGGCGGCCATGTCGAGGCCGGCGCAGGCCATGCCCGCGAGGCCGGTGCGCCCGAGCAGCCGCAGGCGCTGGACCAGCAGCCGGTCGAGGTCGAAGGGCGCCAGCGGCTGGCCTTTCAAGACCTCGCCGAGCGCCGTCACCATCTGCCGGGTGGCTTCGAGCGCCAGCGGCGTGTAGGTGAAGAGGTAGGCGCGGCCGACGCTGCCGTCGCTGGCGTGGAGGTCGATCAGCACCAGCGGCGCGGTGGCGATCACGCCGACGCTGGTGCGGACCGGGTATTCGAGGGGGACGTTGACGGCGCGGGCGTGGACCGCGGCGATCAGGATCGAGGGGTCTGTCCGGTGGTTCATGGCATGCCTCTAGTCAGTTGAGGACAGAGCAAAAACTGCTGCGCAGTTTGTTGGTCTGTCCCGCAAGGTCTCAGGAAGTCGAGGACAGAGCAAAAACTGCTGCGCAGTTTCTTGGTCTGTCCCGCAAGGTCTTCATATGTCTCCTCACAGTCCCAGATACGCGGCCTTGATCCGCTCGTCCCGCAGCAGCTCGCCGGCCGGCCCGCCGAGCGCGATGCGGCCGGTCTCCAGCACGTAGCCGACGTCGGCCACCGACAGCGCCGCATGCGCATTCTGTTCCACCAGCAGGATCGGGATGCCCTCGGCCTTGAGCCGCGCGATGACCGCGAAGATCTCGCGCACCAGCAGCGGCGCCAGGCCCATCGACGGCTCGTCGAGCAGCAGCACCTTGGGTTCGCTCATCAGCGCACGGGCGATCGCCAGCATCTGCTGCTGGCCGCCCGACAGCGTACCGGCGGCCAGCAGGCGCTTTTCCTTCAGCACCGGGAACAGCGCGTACATGGCGGCTAGCCTTTCGTCGCGGCGCTCGGGGCGGGTGTAGCCGCCCAGCAGCAGGTTGTCCTGCACCGACATCGGGCCGAAGACCTGCCGGCCCTCGAGCACCTGCGACAGCCCTGCCCGCACGCGCGCGTCCGCGCTGTCGCGCACGATCTCGCGGCCGAACAGGCGGACGCTGCCGCTGGCCTTGATGAGGCCCGAGACCGCGCGCAGCAGCGTGGTCTTGCCGGCGCCGTTGGCGCCGACCAGCGCCACCAGCTGGCCCTTGCCGACGGCCAGGTCGATGCCGTGCAGGGCCTCGATGCGCCCGTAGCCGGCAACCAGGCCGCGCACCTCCAGCACGTTGGCGCCTTCGCTGCTGCTCATGCCAAAGCCTCCTCGGCCACTGCCTCGGTGCCCAGGTAGGCCGCGATCACCTGTGGATTGGCCCGCACCTCGGCGGCGCTGCCCTCGGCCAGCTTGCGGCCGTAGTCGAGCACCAGGATGTGGTCGGAGATGTTCATCACCAGCTTCATGTCGTGTTCCACCAGCAGCACCGTGATGCCCGAGGCCGCGATGCTGCGGATGAGCTCGGTGATCTCGTGGGTCTCGGTGTCGTTGAGACCGGCCGCGGGCTCGTCCAGCAGCAGGATGCGCGGCTTGCTGGCGAGCGCCCGTGCGATCTCGAGCCGCTTGAGCAGCCCGAATGAGAGCTGGGTCGCGTGGGCATGCGCATGGTGTCCGACGCCGACATAGTCGATCAGCCGCAGCGCCTCCTCGCGCAGCGCCGCGTCGGCGCGGCGGGTGGCGCCCAGCATGCCGCCCAGCAGCGAACTGCGGCTGTGCAGGTGGGCGCCGAGCATGACGTTCTCGCAGGCCGTCATGTTCATGCAGACCTGCAGGTTCTGGAAGGTCCGGCTCATGCCGCGGCGCGCCAAGGCGTCGGGCGCACGGCCGCCGACGCTTTCGCCGTCGAGCAGGATCTCGCCGCGCGTGGGTTCGTAGACGCCGCTGATCAGGTTGAACAGCGTGGTCTTGCCGGCGCCGTTGGGGCCGATCACGGAGTGCACCGAGCCGCCGCGCACCGTGAAGCTCACGTCCTGCATCGCGTGCACGCCGCCGAAGGACTTGGAGAGGTTCTTGACTTCTAGCATGTCAGGTCTTGTTCGGGTGCGGGTGCGGGGTCATGTTCGGGGCGCGTGCCGAGGGCACCGGGTGGCCCCCTCCGCTCATGTCCCCCGGCTTCGCCTCCTCCTTTACTTCGCTGCGGGGGCCACCCGGTGCCCTCGGCACGGGAAACGCCGTGTGGCGCTGGCCGGAGATGAACCACCGCCGTGACGGCTCACGCCGATGGTGTGCTCTGCGCAGCGAAATAAAGGAGGAGCCCGAAGGGCGGGGGACATTCGCGGAGCAGAGTACGCCGTCGGCGTGAGCCCGCCCCACCTCGCATCGAAGAAGCTTCATCTCAGCCCTTCCTTCTCAACTTGAGCGCGATCGAAGGCACCAGCCCCTTCGGCAGGAAGATCATCGTCAGCATCAACACCAATCCGAAGAACACCATCTCATAACCGTGCAAACCGCCCAGCAATTGGGGCAGCGCGGTCATCAGCGCAGCGCCCAGCACGGCGCCGAAGGTCGAGGCCATGCCGCCGAGCACCACCATCGTGGCCAGTTCCACCGAATGCGTGAAGGCCGCGATCGAGGGACTGATGAAGCCGAGGTAGTGCGCCGTCAGGCTGCCCGAGGCCGCCGCGAACACGGCCGAGGCGACGAAGGCCCGGACCTTGAAGCGCGCCACGTCCACACCCATCACGCGGGCCGCGACCTCGGAGCCGTTGAGCCCGCGCAGCGCGCGGCCGGCCGGCGATTGGTACAGGTTGAGCGACAGCAGCACCGACAGCCACAGCAGCACCGCCGCCAGCGCATACCAGTGCCGCACCTTGGCGAAGGCGAAGCCGGCCACCTCCAGCGGCGGCACCGGTATGCCGTCGGGCCCGCCGGTCCAGTCGACTTCGTTGATCAGCACGATGTTGACGATCACGCCCAGGCCCAGCGTGGCCATGGTCAGCGAGTGACCCTTCAGGCGCAGGATGGGCTTGGCGATCAGCCAGGCCACCACGGCGGCGCCGACCGCGGCGCCACCGATGGCGGCCAGCGGCGGCCAGCCGAAGCGCGCGGTGACGATGCCGCTGACATAGGCGCCGATGGCGACGAAGGCCGCGTGGCCGATGCTGATCTGGCCGGCGAAGCCCATCAGCAGGTTGAGCCCGATGGCCGCGATCGCGGCCAGCGCGATGCGCACCGCGATGTCGACCACGTAGTTGTTCGGCAAGGCGAAAGGGAGCAGCGCCAGCACCAGGGCCAGCGCCAGCAGGGAAGGGCGGAACAGGGCCTTCATACGCGGTCCGAGGTCTTGGCGCCGAACAGCCCGTGCGGCATGACCAGCAGGATCACGACGATCATCACGAAAGGCACGGCGTCCTTGTAGGCCGACGAGATGTAGCCGGCCACCAGCGCCTCTAGCAGGCCGACGATCAGGCCGCCGACCACCGCGCCGAGTCCGCTGCCGAGGCCGCCGAGCGTGGCCGCGACGAAGCCCTTCATGCCGAGCATCAGGCCGATGTCGTAGACCGTGGTGGTGACCGGTGCCGCCACCACGCCGGCCACCGCGCCGAGCAGCGCCGACAGGCCGAAGGACAGCTGCAGAACCCGTGCCGTCGGAATGCCGACCGCGCGCGCCGCCAGCGCGTTGGCCGCCACCGCCAGCATCGCCTTGCCGACCATCGTGAAGCGGAAGAAGCCGAAGCACAGCACCACCAGCACGGCGGCCGTGCCCAGCACCCACAGGCTCTGCGGCAGCACGTAGGCGCCCATGATCTGCAGCGCGCGGTCGCCGCTGAAGGGCGGCAGCGTCTGCTGGTTCTTGCCGAGCACGATCTGCACCACGCCCTGGATGAAGATCGAGGCGCCGATCGTGATGATGATCAGCGACACCACGCTGGCTTCGCCGGCCGGCCGGATCGCCAGCCGGTACAGCAGCAGGCCGACGATGACCGTGGCGGCCACGCCGCCGACCATCGCCAGGCCGTACGGCATCTGGTGGGCCAGCAGCGCGGCCGTGACCATGCCGCCCAGCATCAGGAAGTCGCCCTGGGCGAAGTTGATCACGCCGCTGGCGTTGTAGATCAGCGAGAAGCCCAGGGCCGCCAGCGCGTAGATCGCGCCGGTGGTCAGCCCCGAGAAGACGAACTGCATGAAGTCAGACAAGGCTGCCTCCCGGAAGGATGGAACGCGCCGCCAGGTGGCCGGCGCAGACGTCGGCGGTGCTGTCGGCGCCGATCAGGATCTGGGTGCGCGCGACCTCATCGCGCAGGGTCGCGAGCACGCTGCGGCAGCCGGCCTCGGCGCCGCTGGCCACGCCCCAGACCGCGGCCCGTCCGACGAAGGCCGCGGTGGCGCCGCAGGCCAGCGCCTTGATGACGTCGCTGCCGCGGCGGAAGCCGCTGTCGACGAACACCGGCATGCGGCCCGCCACCGCATCGACGATGCGCGGCAGCACCGAGATGGTGGAGGGCGCCGCGTCGAGCTGCCGGCCGCCGTGGTTCGACACCACGATGCCGTCGATGCCGCTGCGCGCCGCGCGCTCGGCATCGGCCGGATGGAGCACGCCCTTGAGCAGCAGCGGACCGTCCCACAGACGGCGCAGCCAGTCCATCTGTTCCCAGGCCAGCGTGCGGTCCATCGCGCGCGAAAGCAGCGCGGCCTGCAGCTGCGCCGATTGGCCGCCGCCTTCCGATTCGCTCAGGTTCACGAAGGAGGGCGAGCGGCCCTGCCGCGCCATCGACAGCGACCAGGCCGGATGGCGCGCCAGGTCGATCAGGGTCGAAGGCGTGAACCGGAACGGCAGCTTGAAGCCGTTGCGCACGTCGCGTTCGCGCATCCCGCTGACCGCCACGTCGACCGTCAGCACCAGCGCGCCGAAGCCGGCGCTGCGGGCGCGCCGCACCAGCTGCTCGGCGATCGCGCGATCGGACATCACGTAGAGCTGCAGCCACTGCTGGGCCTGCGGGTTGCGTTCGAGCCCGGCCGCGCGCACCGCTTCGAGCCGGTCGTTGGAGGCGGTCGACAGCACGAAGGGAACGCCTTCGGCCGCCGCCGCACGCGCCAGCAGCAGGTCGCCGTGCGGCCGTACCAGGCCGGAGAAGCCGATCGGCGCGATGCCCGCCGGCATGGTCCAGCGCTGGCCGAAGACCGTGACCGAGGTGTCTGCGTTGCGCGTGTCGCGCAGCACCTGGGGCAGCAGGTGCAGCGCGGCCAGGTCGTCGCCGTTGCGCCGCAGGCAGCGTTCGTCTTCCGCGCCGCCATCGACATAGTCGAAGACGAAGCGCGGCAGGCGCCGGGCGGCGTGGCGCCGGTGGTCGTGGGTGTTCAAGTTCATGCGTTGCTCCGGGGCCGGGGCGGCCGCCGGCTCAACGAACTTCCTTGAACGCGCCTCCCTGGACTTCCACCATCCGGAAGGCCGACACGTCCAGGCCCATGTGGTCGGTCGGCGACATCTTGTAGATGCCGCTCACACCGACGAAGCCGCTGGTCGCCTCGATGGCGTCGCGCAGCTTCTGCTTGTCGGTGCCGCCGGCGCGCTTGACCGCGTCCACCACCATGAACAGCGCGTCGTGCGCATAGCCGCCGAAGGTCGACACGTCCATCTTGGCCTGGGTCTCGAACTCCTTGGCGTAGTCGACGCTGACCTTCTTCTGCGGATCGGCAGCCGGCAGCGCGGACGCGATCAGCAGCGCGGGCGAAGGCATGCGGATGCCTTCGGACGACTTGCCCGCGATCCGGATGAACTCGGTCGAGGCCTGCCCATGGGTGGTGTAGAGCGGCTGCTTCATCGCCAGCTGCTGGTAGTTGCGCGCGACGATGGCCGGCGCCTGGCCGGTGCCGAAGACCAGGATCGCCTGTGCCGGCGAGGACTTGATCTTGGTCAGCTGCGGCGTGATGTCGGTGTCTTTCTCGCCGTAGGTCTGGTCCTCGACCGCCTTCATGCCCATGGCCTCGGCCAGCTTGAGCGTCTCGGTGCGGCCCGACTTGCCGAAGCCGCCAGTGTCCGACAGCAGCGCGAACTGCGTGAAGCCGCGCGTCTTCATCTCGGCGAGCACCTTCTGCGCCGCCATGCGGTCGGAGTGCGGCATCTTGAACACGTAGGGCTTGACCGGCTCGACGATCACCGAGGCGGCGGCCAGCGAGACCAGCGGCACCTTGGCCGCCTCGGCCTGCGGCGCCATCGCCATCGTGGAGCCGGTGGTCGATGCGCCGAGGATGACGTCGACCTCGTCCTGCATGATCAGGCGGCGCGTGAAGGCGTTGGCCTTGTTGGCGTCGCTGGCATCGTCGTAGAGCACCAGTTCGAGCTTGCGGCCGAGCACGCCGCCGCCGTCGTTGATCTTCTTCACGTACATCTCGAGCGTCTTCTGCTGCGGATCGCCCAGGAACGAGGCCGGGCCGGTGGCCGAGACCACCGCGCCGATCTTGATCGGGTCGGCGGCCAGCGCGCCGCTCGCCAAGGGCAGCAGCGCGGCGCCGGCCAGCCAGGCGGTGGCGGCGCGGCGGCCGATGCGGAAACGGGCGGTGCGTTGGGCTTCGAGGTTCATCTTGTCTCCTGTGGTTCTTGCTTGAGTGAAAACGGGGGCGTTCAGCCGGCGGGCTTGCGGCGGACGATGCGGATCGGATGGGACTTCGGCTCCGGCGGCGCGAGTCCCAGCGCGCGTGCCAGCGTGCGGCCTTCGGGGTCGTCCAGGGCTGCCGCGCGCGCCGAGCGCACGCGCGCCGCCGCGTCGTCGAGCGAAGGGTCCTGCGGCGCGCGCGCGAGCGCCGGCTGGATGTCGTCGAGCAGGGCCGCCAGGTTGCGGTGGCCGCGTTCGCTGGTCTCGCCGTAGCCCTTCACGAGGTTGCCGCACAGCGCGAGCTCGTAGCCCAGGCGCGGGCTGATCGCGAGTGCGCGGCGGACGGCATCGAGCCAGCGCTCGATCATGGCCTGCTCGGCTGCGTAGCGCGAGGTGCGGCGGCGCAGCGGCCGCAGCGCGCGCAGGCCGCACAGCATGGCGAAGCCGAGCACGGTGTCGGTGCGCATGTGCAGGCCTACATTGAGCTTGTGCGCCTTGTGGCCCAGACGGCGGCGCAGCCAGTGCGCGGCCGGCGTCGGCAGCACCGAGCAGATCTCGTCGAGACCCGGCTTGAGGTATTCGGTCAGCCGCAGCGGCTCGCCGGCCTTGGCGCCGACTTCCTGGCGCACGCGCTGCAGGCGGTCGCTGCGGGTCTTGAGGTCGGCCACCCGGATCACGTCCTCATAGCTCATCCAGAGCGCGAGGTAGCGCGCGGTCTCGCGCGTCACCGGGAAGTCGCCCTCGGTGGCGCGCTCGATGTCGCGCAATGCATTGACCCGCGACAGGTACAGCCCGGCGTAGCGCGCGTCCTGGTAGTCGGCCACCTGCCGCAGTCCGCTGCCGACGATCGCGCGCAGCGGCTCGGGCAGCGCCCGCACGCGGGCATCGATCGACGCCTTGGCGTCGGCGTCCCGCGCAGGTGCTGCCGGCGCGCCCCGGCCCGCCACATGCTCGAAGCCGGCCGCGAAGCCCTTCAGGCTGGCCTCGACCGCCTTGCCCGATGCGCGGATCGCCTGCTCGCAGGCTTCGCGCGAGAACGGCAGCGCGCCGCTCGCGGCCATGGCGCCGAACATCACGGTGTTGATCACCGTGCCGTGCTTCCAGGCCAGCGAGCGCATGTCGAACAGGAAGGCGTTCCGGGCGAGCTGCTGCGCCGCCTCGATGACCCGCTGGCCTTCGTAGCGGCCGTCGCCCATCGCGGTCTTCTCGGACACCGCGTACTCGCGGTGCAGCGACGCCACCAGCGTGGTGCGGCGCGGATGCACGAAGCCGCCTTGCAGCACGCGTCCCGCTTCCACCAGTTCGGAGGCGGCGACGATGTCGACGTCGCCCGGGTTCGGCGTCAGCGAGAACACCGGCTGCGCGCCGCCGAGCTCCGCGCGCGCCACCGGATAGATCTCGATGTAGTAGTTGGTCGCGCCGGTGCGCTGGGCCACGCCAGGCACCGAGGTGCTTTGCACCGGGAAGTCCTGCGCGGCCGCGGCCGAGATCAGCCAGTCGGCCAGCACGCCGCCGCCTTCGCCGCCCATCGCGGCCACCAGCACGGTGACGATGCGCGGGCCCTGGCCGGCGCCAGGGAAAGTCGAATCGCTCATGCCGCCACCGCCTCGAAGTCGTTGCGCGCCTTGCCGGCCATCATCCCGATCACGCCGTTGCGCAGCCGGTGCAGCAGCCGCTCCCAGGTGCCGGCGTTCTGCACGATCTCGGCCTTGTAGAAGGACGGGCAGAGGATCGCGGCATGGGCGTTCTCGCCGCACAGGCCGCAGCCGACGCAGCCCTGGTTGACCGTCGCCACCGGGTCGGTGCGCAGCGGGCTCGGGTTCGGCTTGACTGTGAGCGACGGGCAGCCCGACAAGCGGATGCACGAGTGGTCGCCGGTGCAGACATCGTCGTCGATGCCGAAGCGGGTGCGCACCACGCGCTCGCCGCGCTTGAGCTTCGCGGCATTGACCGGCTTGATGCGGCGCTGGCGCTCGAGCTGGCATTCGCCGTCGGCGATGATGACCTTGAGCCCGCCCTCGGCGGTCGTCATGGCCTCGTTGAGCGTCTCGCGCATGCGGCCGACGTTGTAGCTGGGCACCTTGCGCACCCAGCCCACGCCGACGCCCTTGAGCGCGGCCTCGATGTCCAGCGTCAGCGGCTTGGCCGCCGGCTGGGTCGGCGACGACGGGATCGCCTGCGTGCCGGTGGCCGAGGTGTAGCCGTTCTTGAGGATCACCAGCACCGAATCCTGCGCGTTGTAGACCGCGTTCACGATGCCGCTGGTGAATCCGTTGTGCCAGAAGCCGCCGTCGCCCATGATGCTGACGACCCGGTTGCCCATCAGCGGCCCGACTCCCGAGGAGCTCGCGAGACCGAGGCCGTAGCCGAGCACCGTGCTGCCCACGTTGAAGGGCGGCAAGGTGCCGAAGGTGTGGCAGCCGATGTCGGCGCTGACGTGGATCGCGCCCAGGTCCTTCTGGATCAGCTTGATGGCCGCGAACACCGGCCGCTCGGGGCAGCCGATGCAGAAGCCCGGCGGCCGGTTCGGGACCGGCATGCCGAGGGCTTCGATCGCCTGCGGCTTGAGTGTCGCCAGCGGCGCCGCGGCCGCGCCGACCCGCGCCACGCCCTCGGCCGCGAGCGCCTCGGGCGCCGAGCGCCGCACGAACTCGGCCAGCGCGCGCACCAGCACTTCACCGGTGTACTCGCCGGCCATCGGGAAGATGTCCTTGCCGTGCAGCGTGGTGTCGCTGCCGGCGCGCCGCAGGATCGCGTGCAGCGCATCCTCGATGTAGTTGGGCTGGCCTTCCTCGATCAGCAGCACCGCGCGCTTTCCGGCGCAGAAATCCACCAGCTCGTCGGGCACCAGCGGGTACACCACGTTGAGGACCTGCAGCGGGATGCGGCTGTTGCCGAAGGCGTCGGCCAGGCCCAGCTGCTGCAGCGCCCTCAAGGTGCCGTTGTAGAGGCCGCCCGGCAGCACCAGGCCGATGTCGCCGCAGTCGCCGCCGAAGCGCTCGTTGAGGCCCTCGCGGCGGATGAAGTCCAGCGCCGCCGGCCAGCGCGATTCGATCTTCATGCGCTCCTGGGCGTAGATCGAGGGCGGCAGGTTGATGGTGCCGAAGTCGAACACGGGCCGCTCGATGAGGTCGCGGGTCGACACCGCAGGCGCGCGATTGTCCTTGCACACGAAACTGCCGTGCACGTGGCAGGCGCGGATGCGCAGCTGCAGCATCACGGGCGTCTGGCTGGCCTCCGACAGCTCGAAGCTGCGCTCCACCGCGTTGACGATCGAGGTCAGGTTGGGCCGTGGGTCCATCAGCCACATCTGCGATTTCATCGCGAAGGCGTGGGTGCGCTCCTGGATGATGCTGGAGCCTTCGCCGTAGTCCTCGCCGAGGATCACCAGCGCGCCGCCCTTGACGCCGGCCGAGGCCAGGTTCGACAGCGCGTCGGAGGCGACGTTGGTGCCGACGGTGGACTTCCAGGTCACGGCGCCGCGCACCGGGTAGTTGATCGAGGCGCCGAGCATCGCGGCCGCGCCGGCCTCGGAGGCGCTGTTCTCGAAGTAGATGCCGAGCTCGTCGAGCATCTCGCGGGCATCGCCCAGCACATCGATCAGGTGCGAGACCGGCGCGCCCTGGTAGCCGCCGATGTAGCTGACGCCCGACTGCAGCAGCGCCTTGGTGACGGCGAGGATGCCCTCGCCGTGAAATACCTCGTCGGCGCCCAGCGAAAGGCGTTTGACTTCTTCGGCGAATGATCGCTCCATCTCTTCGTGTCTCCGTGGCTGGCTTGTTGGCTGGCGGACGAAGAATAGGAGCGGAGTCTTAATTATCCAATCGATGCAGCCTGCGTTACATATAGATGAGTTCGATGAGGCCGTTCAGGCTCACCGCGCCGCGCGCGCCGCCTCCGCCACGCGCCGCGGCACCTGCACCGTCGCATCCAGCAGCATCTGCGCCATGCCCTTGCCCAGCGGGTCCATGCGCATCGACGACGGGCCGCCGCCATCGAGCGCATCGTGCAGCAGCAGGTTCATCGATGCGATGCCGGGCAGGTGGAAGCGTTCGACCTTGCCGTGCACCAAATGGGCGAAGTAGTCCCCCACGAACTGCGGCGTGACGCGCGACCACAGCAGCGGCAGCCACTCCGGCCGGCGCGCGACCAGGCCGATGTTCGACAGGTTGCCCTTGTCGCCGCTGCGGGCCCAGGCGAGTTCGATGAGGCGGACCTCGACCTGCTCGCCGCCGTCGTCGTCGAAGGGCGGCGGTTCGGTGGCCGGCGAGGCCGGCGGGCTGTGGTCGGCGACCGGGATGGCGACCGCATGGCGTTCGCCCCCGAGCACGAAGGCCACCGGCACCGCGGCCTTGGCCAGCGTGAACGCGAAGGGCTTGATCAGCGGCGACACCGCCGGCCGTCCGCCGCCGGGGCTGGTCGTGCCCGGTGCCCACGAGGTGCCCGACGGCGCGATCTCGCGCGCGAACATCGCCAGCGCCGCCTTCTTCGGATGATTGGCGACCACCCGCATCGTGACCTCGCGCACTTGCCGTGTGCGCGCGTGCGGGCCGTACAGCCATTCGGAGCCGATCACTTCGACGTAGGTCGAGGTGAAGGGTGGCAGGCCCATCTGCTGCAGGATCTCGCCGGTGCGTTCGATGATCGCTTCGGCCGTGCGCACCGCCTTCTTTTCGGCGTCGATGCCGACGAAGACCATGCTGCCGGCGCAGCGGAAGCCGTCGAGCTGGGTGGCCGAGACCTTGTAGCTGGGGGAGGGCGCGCGTCCGCGTGCCGGGCCCACCCGCACGCGGTCGGCGCCGAGCTGCTCGATCACGACCTCGCGGAAATCGCAGCTGACGTCGGGCAGCAGGTAGGCCCCGGGGTCGCCGATCTCGTAGAGCAGCTGCTCGGCCACGTTGGCGCGGATCACCTTGCCGCCGGTGCCCTCGGGCTTGGTGACGACGAAGCTGCCGTCGGCATGGCATTCGACGATCGGGTAGCCCATGTGGGCCCAGTCGGGGATGTCTTCCCAGTCGGTGTGCAGCCCGCCGGTGGCCTGGCAGCCGCATTCGATGATGTGGCCCGCGAGGCTGCCCGAGGCCAGCAGGTCGTGGTCGCCGGGCTGCCAGCCGAACTCGTGCATCAGCGGCCCGAGCGTGACCGCGCTGTCGACGCAGCGCCCGGTGATGACGACGTCGGCGCCAGCCGCCAGCGCAGCCGCGATCGGCAGGGCGCCCAGGTAGGCGTTGGCGCTCAGCACCTTCTCGGGCAGTGCCTCGCCGGTGAACATGTCGCGCGTGCCAGCCTCGCGCAGCTGCGGCATCTGCGTGCTGACGTCGTCGCCTTCGACCACCGCGATGCGCAGCGCCACGCCCTCGGCATCGGCCAGCGCCTGCAGCGCGGCGGCGCAGCCGTGGGGGTTGATGCCGCCGGCATTGCTCACCACCTTGACGCCCTGGCGCTTGACCTCGGCCAGCACGGATTTCATCGCGATGTCGACGAAGTCGGTGGCATAGCCGAGTTCGGGTTTCTTGGCCCGGGCCGAGGCCAGGATCGACATCGTGGTCTCGGCCAGGAAGTCGAACACGAGGTAGTCGAGCCGGCCGAGCTTCACGAGCTGCGGCGCCGCCACCATGCTGTCGCCCCAGAAGCCGGAGGCGCCTCCGATGCGGACGGTTTTCTTCGGGGTCGGGGGGGTGGTCATGGCGGTCTCGCTCCTCGGTGTCGACGGGGTGTCGCTGGAGCAGGAGCTTAGCCAGCCGCTCCGCCCGAGGCTTGCGCCAACTCGCTGACGAGGCGCAGCCATTGGGCGCAAGACGGGCGCCTCCCGTCGATGGCATCATCGACGCTCCTGCCATGCCATTGCCGCCTTCTTCCGCCGAACGCACCGAGGTGCACGCCCGCACCATCACCATCCGTGGCCATCGCCGTGCCGATGGCCTCTGGGATGTCGATGGCCACCTCGAGGACGTGCGCGCCCACGACTTCCGCTTTCCGGGCGGCGAGCGGCGCGGCGGGGCGCCGATCCATTCGATGTGGTTGCGGCTCACGGTCGATGCCACCGCGTTGATCGTCGATGCGGTGGCCGCCACCGACGCGGCGCCGTTCGACGAGGTCTGCGGCAGGATCGCGCCCGACTATGCGGCGCTGGTCGGATTGCGTGTGGGGCCTGGCTTCAACCGCGCCGCCGTGCGGCTGTTCGGCGGCGTGCGCGGCTGCACCCACATGTCGGAGCTGCTGCGGACCATGGCCACCGGCGTGCTGCAGACGCTGGCGGGCGCCGACCTCGCGGTCTCGCAGACCCAGAAGCCCTTCCAGCTCGACGGCTGCCACGCATTGGCCACCGACGGGCCGCAGGTGGCCAAGTTCTATCCGACCTGGTACCGCGCGAAGGGCGAGGACGAGCCGTCGTCCTGAAGCGGGTCAGGCCCGCACGAAGGTGAGTCGCGCCTCGTGCGCCAGGCCGTCGCGAACGATGTCGCGGGCCTCGTCGTCCGCGAAGTCGAACAGGGCGTCGGGGATCTCGTCTTCCTCGAGCGCGAAGAGGATCTCGATCGCCTCCTGCTGGGCTTCGGAAAAGGTCTTGCCCCGGGCCAGCCGATCGAACTTCGCGGCGGTCTCCTTCGGTGCCAGCTGCCGCAGCTCGAGCAGCTCGAGCACGAGCTTGATCTGCGACGGGGTCAGGGGCTTGGGGGCGGCGGCGGAAGGCTTCATGAAGTTCGATCCTTTTCGGTGGGGCAAGGGACTTTTCCTTTGCCTCGGAACCAGTCTCTTCGTCGATCCTTAAGCGTGGCTGAAAAGGCCGCCGAAGTGCATTCCCGCGCGCCAAAACATCGCCTGCGCGTGAGGAAAGTCTCGGGTTGTCCGATCGGCCGTCGTCATGGATGCGACACCTGCGGGGTCGGCACCGATGCCCGCTGCATGGATATCGGCCGCAGGCGCTCGTTCTTTAGCCTGCCGCCGCGGGCTCCGGCGGGGCCAGCAGGCCGGCCACCTTGATGGGCACGTCCCGGATCAGGTCCAGCGCCTCCTGGTTGCAGCTGCGCAGCCGGTCCTCGGCGTCGAGGTCCTTCTCCATCGACGCCCGCAGCGCCGCATAGGTGTTGCCGCCCAGGGCGATCACCTGGCCGATGTAGGGCGTGACCCTGGCATAGAGCGCGTGGTCGAGCGCCGCGAGCTGCATCTGGGCGCCGACCAGGGTCGCCACCTCGCCGTGGAACTCGACCTCGAAGGACGCGAGCGCCTCGCGGCTCGCCTTGCCCGAGGTCAGGACCTTGAAGGTGGCCCACATCATCGAATGGGCGGTGGAGGCCAGCGTTCGGGCCACGGTCGCCACCGCCTCCCGCGTGTCGCGGCGATGCTGGTCTTCGCGCGAGCGCGACCATTTCTCCAGCGCCAGCTTCGACTGGCGCCAGGCCGCGAGCGCACCGCCCACGATGCCGGCGAGGGCGCCGACGGCCACGCCGAGCACGACGGCCAAGCTGGTGTCGAGCGTCATGAGGGCCACCTGGCCGAAGTCTTGGTTCTCGCCATTGCGTTTGCTTTTCGCTATCGATATAGGTCTTTTCGGTCGCCGACCTCGACGACCAGGATGCGAATTTGTTGGTCCTGGATATCGCAGATCACCCTGCAGTCGCCGACCCGGTAGCGCCAGAAGGCGCCGAGCAACGGCCCCGTCAGTGCCTTGCCGGCAGCACGCGGATCCTGCTGGCCTGCGATGCGCTCGTCCATGGAGTCGACGATGCGTCGGGCAGTCTGCTTGTCGAGCTTGCGCAACTGCTTGAGCGCGGTGTCGGTGTAGTCAATGGTCCAGGCCAAGCTTCGTCCTCACCGCTTGCGCGCTGTGAACCTTCTCTTCGCCCTTGCGCACGCGCTCGAGGGTGGCCGCTGCAAGGTAGTAATCCTCGAGGTCGGACAATCCTCTTTCCACCAATTCGCGCAGATAGAAGGCCTTGGTCCGGCCCGTTTGCGAAGCAAGAAAATCGAGCCGGCTCTCCAGCGCCGGGTCGAGGCGGATCGAAGTGGCCATGGCCAGGCTCCTTTGAATACGTGTATTCATTGTATCCACTTCGTCTGAATCCTGGCCGCGTCGCTTACGCAGGAGCGCTCCGGTACGGTCTCGCAGCCAGTCGGCGCAAGACCATTCCCGTCCGCGCCGCTAGCCTCATGCCAGACAGGAGACACCATGGAATTCCTCGAGGCACCGCCGCTGCCCTTCTATTTCACGCCCGAGCACGAACAGTTTCGCGCCACCCTGCGCGAATTCATCTCGCGCGAGATCACGCCCTTCGTCGCCGAGTGGGACGAGGCCGAGACCTTCCCGCGCGAACTGTACGCGCGCGCCGCCGAGCTCGGCGTGCAGGGCCTGGGCTACCCGGAGGCCTACGGTGGCACGCCGGCCGACGTCTTCTTCCAGCTGATCGTGGCGGAGGAGTTCGCGCGCTGCGGCGGGGGCGGGCTGCAGGCCTCGCTGAACTCGCACAGCATCGCACTGCCGCCGATCCTGCACGCGGGCAGCGAGGCGCTCAAGCAGCGGGTCATTCCGCCGGTGCTGGCCGGCGAGAAGATCGCGGCGCTGGCGGTCACCGAGCCCTCGGGCGGTTCCGACGTGGCGGCGCTCAAGACCACCGCGGTGCGCGACGGCGATCGCTATGTCGTCAACGGCGAGAAGACCTTCATCACCTCGGGCATGCGGGCCGACTTCATCACCACCGCGGTGCGCACCGATCCGGCCATCAAGGGTGCGGGCGGCATCTCGGTGCTGCTGATCGACGGCGACACGCCCGGCCTCACGCGGACCGCGCTCAAGAAGATGGGGTGGTGGAGCTCCGACACGGCGCACCTGCGCTTCGACGACTGCCGGGTGCCGGTCGCCAACCTGGTCGGGATCGAGAACAAGGGCTTCAAGACCTTCATGAACAACTTCAACACCGAGCGTCTGTTCATGTCGGCGCTGGCCTGCGGTTTTGCCGAGGTCTGCCTGAAGGAAGCGGTCGACTGGACGCGCCAGCGCGTCTCCTTCGGCATGCCCCTGTCCGAGCGCCAGGTGGTGCGCCACAAGCTGATGGACATGACCATGTGCATCGATGCATCGCGCACGCTGGTCTACGACCTGGCCTACCGCATCGAGCACAAGCTGGCCGATCCGGCGCGCCTGGTGGCGCGCGTCTGCCTGGCCAAGGTGCAGGCCACGCAGGCGATGCAGTTCTGCGCCGACCAGGCGGTGCAGCTGCTTGGCGGCATGGGCTTCATGCGCGGCACGCAGAGCGAGCGCATCTACCGCGAGGTCAAGGTGATGATGATCGGCGGCGGCTCCGAGGAGGTCATGAAGGACCTCGCGGCGCGGCAGCTCGGCCTTTGAGACGACAAAGCAGGAAGCACGATGAAAGACACCGCCGACGACCTGCGCGCCGAGTACCGCGAACTCGCCGACCTCTGCCGCTTCGAGCAGGACATGGGTCGGCCGTGGGTTCCGGCGCAGCAAGCGCTCGTATGGGCCCGCGGGGCTGAATCCGAAGCTGCGGGTGGCGTCGCGGGGGTGAGACCGCTGCCCGCCGGTGCGCACTGTGCAGGCACTTGGACGTTTCAGCGTCCAAGCCTTCGCGATCAGTTTTTCGGTAACCGTCGAATCGACCCGCTCGGCGTCGGAGCGGTGTCAACAGGGCTGACAAGCCTCTTCATGAGAAGTCCCCGCAGGTCTCTCCTCGTGTCGCAGACGATGTGAATGTACGCTGAGTCGTCCCTCAGTTCGTAGATGATCCTGTTCATCCCGGAGAGGACTTGCCGGTACTGCGCGATGTTGAGGCTCTCCAGCTCGGGCGGAATCCTGCCTGCCTTTGGATGGTCTTGGATCATCGCCACGGATTCCTTGATCTGTCCGTAGCTCGCAAGCCAGACGTCCTTGCCGAAGTTTCTGACGATGTAGATCTTCAAGTCCTTCAAGTCGGCCTCCGCGGACTGGAGGAGGACGACCCTCACTGAAGGTCGTCCTTGTCCATCTCTGCGAAGACTTCGAC
Organism: Variovorax sp. J31P179; assembly: GCF_030316985.1. Taxonomy (NCBI): domain Bacteria; kingdom Pseudomonadati; phylum Pseudomonadota; class Betaproteobacteria; order Burkholderiales; family Comamonadaceae; genus Variovorax; species Variovorax sp. J31P179. The sequence goes on from NZ_JASZYL010000020.1 coordinate 82,938, forward strand.
TGCCGGCCTGAACTGGCCTTGCTCGATCTCGCGGTTGCCCAGTGCCAGGAGCTTCAAGAGAGCAAGTGTCTCTTCATGCTCTTCATAAGACTGGACATCCATGACCACCAGCTTCGCTTCGCCGTTCTGTGTGATGAGCATGGGCTCACGGCTCTGCGAGAGGTCTTTGACGATCTCCGCTGCATGGCTCTTGAGGTAGCTGATTGGCTTGACCTGCGTAGAAAATTTCATGGTTGGATCCTGGCGCGGCAAGACTGATTATGGACTAAATTCAGACCACAGGCAGCGGCGCCGACCCACAGCATCTCGCGCAGGCCAGGCAGTCCGGCCAGCACCGGCCCCAGCTTGGCTCACAGCGCCGGCGCCTCGGCGGGCGAGGGGTGACAACCACCCGGGCGTCCAGCGCCTGGAGCTGGTCGGCGATCTGCGCCGGCTCTAGGAAGTGGTTGCGCTGAATGACGGTCCGGGGCGGGCCGCGTGCACAGCGAGTTTGCGCAAGACCTCGCCGTGGCCGATGCCTAAGCTTGCCGGACACACACCATCGACCCGCTCCAGCGCGACGGGCACAGCGCACATGGCAACCATCGAATCGACCATTTCCCCCGGCAGCGAGGCCTTCCAGGCCAACCGCGACGGCATGCTCGCGCTGATCGAGCGCGTCCACGGCTACGAGCGGCGCAGCGTCGCCACTTCGGCCAGGTCGCGCGAGCGCTTCGAGAAGCGCGGCCAGCTGCTGCCGCGCGAGCGCCTGTCGCTGCTGCTCGACCCGGGCACGCCCTTTCTCGAGATCTCTTCGCTGGCGGGGCTGGGCCTCGACAACCCCGACCTCGAGAAGAGCGTGCCGGGCGGTGGCGTGATCGGCGGCATCGGCTGGGTCTCGGGGGTGCGCGTGATGATCAACGCCTCCGACTCGGGCATCGACGCCGGGGCGCTGCAGCCGATGGGCATCCCCAAGCAGCTGCGCATGCAGGAGCTGGCGCTGGAGAACAAGCTGCCCTACATCCAGCTGGTCGAGAGCGCCGGCGCCAACCTCATGACCTACAAGGTCGAGGAGTTCGTGACCGGCGGCAACCTGTTCCGCAACATCGCGCGCATCTCGGCCGCCGGGCTGCCGGTGCTCACCGTGACGCACGGCTCGTCCACGGCGGGTGGGGCCTATCAGACCGGGCTGTCGGACTACATCGTGATGGTGCGGGGCCGCTCGCGGGCCTTCCTGGCCGGCCCGCCGCTGCTCAAGGCCGCGACCGGCGAGATCGCGACCGAGGAAGAACTCGGCGGCGCCGTGATGCACACCTCGATCTCGGGCCTGGGCGACTACCTGGCCGAGGACGACCGCGACGCGATCCGCATCGCCCGCGAGATCATGGCCAGCATCGACTGGAACCGCGATGTGCCGGCCGAGGCGCCGCGCCGCTTCAAGCCGCCGCGCTACGACGCCGAGGAGCTGCTGGGCATCATGCCGATGGACCACAAGCGCCCGGTCGACATGAAGCAGGTCATCGCCCGCATCGCCGACGACTCCGAGTTCCTCGAATTCGGCGAGAACTACGGCGGGGCCACCGTTGTCGGCCACATCAAGATCGAAGGACTGCCGCTGGGCATCATCACCAACAACGGCCCCATCGACCCGGCCGGTGCCACCAAGGCAACGCATTTCATCCAGGCTTGCTGCCAGTCGAAGACGCCGATCCTCTATCTCAACAACACGACCGGCTTCATGGTCGGGCGAGACTACGAGGAGGCCGGCATCATCAAGCACGGCTCCAAGATGATCCAGGCCGTGACCAACGCCACGGTGCCGCAGATCACCATCTACTGCGGCGCCTCCTTCGGCGCCGGCAACTACGGCATGTGCGGCCGCGGCTTCCATCCGCGCTTCTGCTTCTCGTGGCCGAATGCCAAGACCGCCGTGATGGGCGGCGAGCAGGCCGCCAAGACCATGGTCATCGTGACCGAGGCCGCAATGAAGCGAAAGGGCGAGGTCGACCAGGCCAAGCTCGACGACCTCGAGCGCCGCATCATCGACCGCTTCGACAGCCAGATGAGCGTGTTCACGACCAGCGCGCGCCTGCTCGACGACGGCGTGATCGACCCGCGCGACACCCGTGCCGTGCTGTCCAAGGTGTTGTCGATCTGCCGCGAGGCCGAGCTGCGCGAGCCGCAGAAGATGCAGTTCTCGGTCGCCCGTCCCTGAGGTTCACGGCATGCAGCTCACCCCCGAACACGAGGCCCTGCGCGACACGCTGAACCGCTTCATCGACAAGGAGATCAATCCCCATGTCGACCAGTGGGCGCGCGACGAGATTTTCCCGGCTCCGAATTCACTGTCATGACTGCAAAGACTGTTCCAACTCATCACGTCACGCCATTCCGCAAGATCTTGGTCGCCAACCGCGGCGAGATCGCGCTGCGCGTGATCCGCAGCGCGCGCGCCATGGGCTACCGCACGGTGGCCGTGTATTCCACCGCCGATGCCGGCGCCCGCCATGTGCAGGAGGCCGACCAGGCGGTCTGCATCGGGGAGCCGCTGCCGGCCCAGTCCTACCTGCGCATCCCGGCCATCGTCGAAGCCGCGAAGCTCAGCGGCGCCGACGCGGTGCATCCGGGCTACGGCTTCCTGGCCGAGAACGAGGACTTCGCGCAGGCTTGCAAGGACGCGGGGCTGGTCTTCATCGGCCCTTCGGCTGAAGCCATCGTGTCGATGGGCAACAAGGCCGGCGCCAAGACGCTGATGCAGGCGGCCGGCGTGCCGTGCATCCCGGGCTACCAGGGCGAAGACCAGAGCGAGAGCCGACTGGCCGAGGAGGCCGCCCGCATCGGCTTCCCCGTGATGATCAAGGCCACCGCCGGCGGCGGCGGCCGCGGCATGCGGCTGGTGCCTTCGGCGAAGGAATTTCCCGAGCTGCTGCGCAGCGCGAGGTCCGAGGCGCAGAGTGCCTTCGGCGACCCGGAGGTGATCCTCGAGCGCGCCATCGTCGAGCCGCGCCACATCGAGATCCAGATCTTCGCCGACCGCCATGGCAACGCGATCCATCTCGGCGAGCGCGACTGTTCGGTGCAGCGCCGGCACCAGAAGCTGATCGAGGAAGCGCCATCGCCCGCCGTCGATGCGGCCCTGCGCGAACGCATGGGCGCGACGGCGGTGGCGGCCGTGAAGGCGATCCGCTACGAAGGTGCGGGCACGCTCGAATTCCTGCTCGACCGCGAAGGCAATTTCTATTTCATGGAGATGAACACGCGGCTGCAGGTCGAGCACCCGGTGACCGAGGCCGTGACCGGCCTCGACCTGGTCGAACTGCAGCTGCGCGTGGCGGCCGGCGAGGCCCTGCCGCTGACCCAGGCGCAGGTGCGTTTCGAGGGCCATGCGATCGAGGTTCGGTTGTGCGCCGAGGATGCCGACCAGGGCTTTATGCCGCAGAGCGGAACGGTGGCGCTGTGGAAGATGCCGGCCCAGCTGCGGGTCGAGGACGCGCTGCGTTCGGGCGCCGAGATCCCGCCGTACTACGACTCGATGATCGCCAAGATCATCAGCCATGGCCGCACCCGCGACGAAGCGCGGCGCAAGCTCGCGGCTGGCCTGGAAGACGCGGTGGCGCTCGGCGTGACCACCAACCAGGCCTTCCTGCGCAGCTGCCTCGCGCATCCGGTGTTCGCCGCGGGCGGCGCCACGACCGCGTTCATCGGCCAGCATCAGGAAGCCTTGCTGGCGCCCGATGAAGCCGTGCAGGCGCGTGCCGCGGCGCTGGCGGCCGTGCTGCTCTACGAGACCACGGGCGAGCGCCGGCAGCGCGCGGCGGGCCGGCGCCTGTCGCACAACCTGCCGATCTCGCTGCGCTTCGACATCGGCGGCAAGGCGCAGAACGCGAGCGTGACCTTGCCGGGCCAGCACCGCTTCGAGGTCGCGCTCGGGGAGCGCAGTTTCGCGATCGATGTGGTGGCACTCGGCTCCGACACGGTCCGCTTCGTCTGCGATGGCCTGCACGAGCACGCGACCTGGTTCCGCGACGGTGCGACCCTGCTGCTGCAGTACCGCGGCCTGGCGCTGCGCGTCGAGGACAAGACCCGCGCCGCCTCGGCACGGCAAGGCGAATCGGGTGGCGACGGAAAACTTCGCGCCTCCATGAACGGCCGCGTCGTCGCGGTCCTCGCGGCGGTCGGCGACATGGTGGAGGCGGGGCAGCCGATCGTCACGCTGGAGGCGATGAAGATGGAGCACGTGCATGCGGCGCCCGTCGCCGGGCGGTTGACGGCGGTGCATGTATCGAACGGGGAGCAGGTGGCGGCGAGCCGGGTGGTGGCTGAGATCGAAGTGCTCGTGACTGGGCCTGCGTGATCCCGATGGTGATGCTGTTCTCCCATGGAAAGGCGCCCGGCAAGCGGTGCGGGCCGAGCGACCCCACTGCGCCGGCCCTTCGGGCTCCCTTGCGCTGCTCGCCTTTCGCGGGGTCTCGCTCAAACTCGCTCCGCTGCGCTCCACTCAAACAGTCGCGAGCCCTTATCCGCGAAAGGCTGCGCTGCTCAGCGGCGCAGA
>NZ_JASZYL010000021.1:0-82872 GCF_030316985.1 Variovorax sp. J31P179
AAACGCCCGGCGGGCAGACCTCACGGCGCGACGTTGACCGAAATCGCGACCCATCGCGTCGTGATGTCTTCAGATCCGACGACGTCGTTCATTGATCAGCATCTCCCTAGGTTGACGCCTGATGTCGTCACACAACGACGTCAGTCCATTCGACGGCGCCATGACACGGGCGCAACGCCCACGATGTCAAAGTTCGACGAACTTCCACAACCGGAAGAGTCATAGTAGAAAATTCCCACAACCTTAGGTATCTAACGGCGCGCGCGCGCGCGGCGGCGGCGGTTTCGGGTGGATGGCCTAGCTTTTCTTGGAAGTCTTCGCAAAGAACTGCGTCGGCTGGTGTTCAACGGCCTCACTGGCGCACTTCGGGCAACGCAGGCGAGCAGTCTCATGCTCGGCGACGTGTTCGATGTGCTCGAAAACCGCGCCGCACTTTGAGCAACGATATTGGTACGTAGGCATGGCATTTCTCCACCCGAGAGCGGGTTGGGAAAGTTCCATGAGGGAAGCGCCCCGCTCCTGGCGTCTCATCCTACGACGATGGCGCTTCCGTGGAAACACTTTCGGGACGTGGTGGAGGTCAGCGATTGGCCGTGACTGTCTGTTCGCCAGCGCCGACCGAGGTATGGAGCGTTCAAATTGCCTCGTCGAACTCATGCTCTCTGGCGAGGAGATGATTGTCATCCACAGCGGATGCACGCGACAATGGATGCCGTCACCAGTTCCTGCACCACCGATGAACCAAGCCGACCGGCCGTTTCCCCGCGCCGGGATCGCGGGCGTTCTGTCGGACGGTGCGCCCATTTGCGTCCCGCGGTGACCTATGACGCAACTCCCCACGGGCACGGTCACCTTTCTGTTCACCGACATCGAGGGCAGCACCAGGCTATGGCAGCACTTCCCCGATGCGATGGGATCCGCGTCTCTGGGATCACGCTGAGCCGTGTGTCGCGCATCCTGTCCGCTGGCCACGGCGACCAAGTGTTGTTGTCGTTGACGACGGCTGAGCTCGTGAGCGACCGCCTGCCCCGGGAGGTGACGTTGCGTGACTTGGGCGAGCATCTACTGAGGGATCTCGCGCAACCGCAAAGAATCTTTCAACTCGCGGCACCCGGGCTGTGCAGCGAGTTTCCGTCCCTCGGGGCACAGCGCGCGACACCGAACAACCTCCCCATCCCGCTCACCAGCTTCATCGGCCGTGAAGTTGAACTTGCCGCGATCCGTGAGCAGTTGCGTCTGACCAGGCTGCTCACCTTGTCGGGTCCGGGAGGTTCCGGCAAGACCAGGCTATCGATTCAGGTCGCCTCGTCGGTGGCCGATGCGTTCGTCGACGGGACACGGTTCGTGGAACTCGCGCCGGTGTCCGACCCAACGTTTCTGCCGAGTGCGGTTGCCCATGCCCTCGGGCTGCGTGAGGAGGGCGTGCGCAAGCCCGAAGATGTGCTAACGGATTTCCTGAAGGACAAGCAGGTCCTGCTGGTCATCGACAACTGCGAACACATGATCGAGGCAGTGGCGCGACTCGCCCAGCGGCTGCTGGCACGGTGTCCTGCGATCACGGTTCTCACCACCACCCGCGAGGCACTGGCCGTTCCAGGCGAGCTCGTATTTCAGGTCCGTCCCCTCACGATGCCTGAAGTCGGCGCCAGCCCGCTCGCCGAGCCCAAATCTCTGTTGCAATACGAATCAGTCCGGTTGTTTGTCGAGAGGGCGGCTGCGGCCCAGCCGTCCTTTGCAGCAGACAGGCAGAACCTGCCATCGGTTGCGGAGATCTGCATCCGGCTGGACGGCATACCGTTGGCGATCGAGCTGGCGGCAGCCCGCGCCAAGGTGCTCAGCGTCCATCAGATTCTTGCGCGCCTGAACGACCGATTCCGCTTGCTTACCGGAGGCAGCCGGACGGCCATGCCGCGCCAGCAGACGCTCCGGGCCGCGATCGACTGGAGCTTCGATCTTCTGCCAGCGCCCGAACGTGCACTGTTGAGGTGGCTCTCCGTGTTCGCGGGTGGCTGCACGCTGGTTGCCGCAGAGGCTGTTGCGTCGGGTGCGGAGATCGAGATCGACGTGCTGGAGGCACTGAGCCATCTGGTCAACAAGTCGCTGGTCGGCGTGCGGGAAGAGCGAGAGAAGGTGCGCTATCAGCTGCTCGAATCCGTTCGCCAGTACGCCGTTGAAAAGCTGGTCGAGGCGGGGGAATTGGATGTCGTTCGCGATCGCCATCTCGACCATTTCGTGGAGCTCGTCGAAGGTGCCGAACCGCGCTTGTATGGGGCAGGTCAGCTCGCTGCACTTCAGGCGATAGAGACGGAGGGTGACAACGTTCGTGCGGCGCTGGAATGGGCGGCCAGCGCTCACAGAACGCTGCCTGGGCTTCGATTGGCATCCCGCCTTGGACGATACTGGGCCATCCGCAGCGAATACAGCGAAGGCGTCTTTTGGCTACGTCGCGCGATGGCGGCGCCGAATGCCGCCGAGTACCCTGCCGACCATGCATGGGCGCCGTTCTTCCTGGGCTACATCTCCTTTTTCAAGGGGGACAGGTCCACGATGCAGCAGGCCTTGCATCAAGGCTTGGAGATGGCCCAAGCCTGCGGAGATCGCCGCTGCGAGGCGTATGCGCTCGACTTCTTGGGCGTGTCCGCAGTAGAGGAGCGGGACTTCGCACTGGCCGACCAGCGTTTCGCAGAGAGCCAGCGCCTGATGCGCGAAGTCGATGACCTCTGGGGCGTCGCCCTCACGCTTTGGCATATGGGGCAAAACAAGCACGAGGAACACAAGAATGAACTCGCGCTGGATTTGTGGAAGCAAGCGCTGGCGATATATCAATCGTTGGGCGACGGTTTTCGCACCGCTGTCCTGCTGCGCGTCATCGGCGTAGAGCAAGTGCGCACCGGCGATGTTGAAAGCGGCCTCGAACTGTTGCGTCAGTCACTGCGCATTGCCGTGGAGCGACGCGCGAAATATGAAATCGCGAATGCGCTTTGGGCGTTTGGCGAAGCCGCCGAGAAGGTCATGCAGGGGCACTTTGCGCGACCGCTCTTGCTCGGCGCCTGCGGTGTATATGACTCGATCGGCTCACTTCGGTCCGCGAGCGCCAACATGGTGGAGCTCGGCAGGGCCAGGCTTTGGTTCGATCGCCACAAGGAAGAGGTCGAGGCGGCCTTCGCGGAGGGGCGGATACCGAACATCGACGAGGCTATCGAACTGGCCATGGCATTCCAGCCGAATCTCACGCAGCCTGCGGCGTCGGCTTGATGTTGACGTTGAGGCTGAAGATGTTGTCCGGGTCGTATTCGGCCTTGATGCGTGCAAGGCGCTCGTACTTGGCCTCGCCGTACGAGGCGCGCACGCGGTCGTCGTCAACCTCCATCATGAAGTTCACGTAGCCGCCCGACCCCGTCGCATGTGGCCGCATCGCTTCCCAGAAATTGCGCACCCAGGTTCGATCGGCTTCGTACGACTCGCGGTCAAGGGCGGCGGCTCCGATGTTGAACACGTAGCTTGCAGATCGGCTTCCGCCAAAGGCCGTGTCGGCGTCGCCAGGGGTGCAGTAGGCGCCGGGCATGATGAACGTCGGGCAGAACGACAGCGGAGAGCTCTTCTTCGGCACGTGTTCGCCGATGACCGCGATCGCCGCGTCCGACAACTCGTCGAGGTAGAGGGCCTTCTCGTAGCCGAGCGTGCCCCAGGTGGCGCTTTCGTTGAACATCTGCTGGAGCGCGACGTAGGGAATCGGCGTGACCAATTCGAAAAGCGGCGTCACGGCCTCGCGGATCGGGGCCACGGCCTCGCGGTGCGCCTCGGCCGACCCGAAGCCCGCGACCAGCAGCGCATGCCCGGGCCGAAACCGATACTGTTCGGGCACGAATGGCGCGGGTGGCGCGCTCAAGCCGATCGCCAGGAAGGCGGTCGCGTCGGTGGGCAAGGTCTTGACGAATCCGCGGGCGAACTGCAAGGCCTCGGACCCGTTGTCGAGACCGAAGAAGAACAGCCCGAGGTTGACCAGAGGGCCCACGGGGTGAAGAGCAAATTCGAATGATGTGACGACGCCGAAGTTGCCACCGCCGCCCCGCAGCGCCCAGAATAGCTCGGGATTTTCTTCCGCTGACGCGCGGACGATGCGCGAGTCCGCAGTCACGACTTCAGCGGCCACGAGGTTGTCGCACGAGAGTCCGGCCATCTTGGTGAGCCACCCGATCCCGCCCCCGAGGGGGAGACCCGCGACGCCGGTGTGGCTGATGAAGCCGCCGGGAGTCGCCAGCCCGTGCAGCTGCGTCGCCGCGTCGATGTTCGCCCAGGTCGCGCCGCCGCCGCATACTGCCCGCCGGGCCGAAGGATCGACGATGACGCCGTTCATTGCGCCCAAGTGGATCATCAGGCCACCGATGCGTCATGCGCCCTCCGCTGAAGTCCTGCGAGTGGAGCACTTTACTCCGGCGCCGACGACGACCAGGCCAAGGCAATCGAGCGGCAGATTTCAAGCGCTGAAATCGACAGTGCCAGCCGACGCTGGCGCCCTGCAAGCTTCGGCGCAAGATTGGTAACACGCCGAAACGGTCGCCAGATAGTGAGACCAGCACGTGCTCCAGCTTGCAAAATCGCCTCACTGCAGGCAGTCCCCTCTAGTGACAACAATATGGCGCCAGACCTCGATCAGGACGACAGCAGAGCCGGCACGCTGGTTCTCGCGCTGCTGTCGCTGCTCGTGGGATGTGCCACGGGGCTCGTCTGCGCCGTATTCAGGCGCCTGCTTCAAGCGGCCGATGCGCTGCGAGGCGAGTACATTGCCTGGGCGCATCAGGAGGGGCTCGTCGGCTTTTTGCTCGTCGTCGCCAGCACCGCTGCGGCGACTGCGCTTGCCGCAGCGCTGGTGAGCAGGATTTCCCCGAATGCGGCAGGTAGCGGCATCCCTGAGGTCGAGGCGGCGATCAACGGCGGCGAACCGGGCCGACCCGTGCGCACCGCCATCGTCAAGTTCGTCGGCGGAGTGCTCGCCATCGGCTCCGGCCTCGCCCTCGGTCGCGAAGGGCCCAGTGTGCAGATGGGTCACTCGATCGCGGACCTGATCGGCCGGTTGTTCCGGCGCGGTCAGGTCGACGCCCGCGTGCTGTTCGCCGCGGGCGCGGGCGCGGGGCTCGCCACGGCCTTCAACGCCCCGATCGCCGGCGCTGTGTTCGTGCTGGAGGAACTGCTGCGGCGTTTCGACACGCGCACCGCAGCCGCGGCATTGGGCGCCTCGGCGGGCGCGATCGCTGTGGCGCGCGTGTTCGTGGGCGCGGAGCCGGATTTCGCCGTGCCGGCGCAAGCCTTCCCGGGCTTCGCGACGGTGCCGGTCCATGTGGCCCTCGGTGTCGTTGCAGCGCTCGCGGCTGCCGCCTACACGCGCGCCGTCATGGGCGCACTGGCGATGGCCGATCAGGCTGACGGGATTCCGGTAGCGGCTCGGGCGGCGTTGATCGGCGTCGGCGTCGGCCTCCTGGGTTGGCTGGCGCCCCAATGGGTCGGAGGCGGAGACGCGCTCACGCAGCAAGCGCTGCTCAACGCCGGATCCCTGTCCACCATCGGCCTGATCTTTGCATTCCGGTTCGCGTTCGGTCCGCTTTCCTATGCGGCCGGCACGCCCGGCGGCCTGTTCGCGCCGATGCTCGTCCTCGGCGCGCAGATCGGCCTCGTCTTCGGTCGGCTGTACGGGCAGTGGTTTCCGGACAGCGCGTCTCCGACCGCCTACGCCGTAGTCGGCCTGGCCGCATTCTTCACCGCAGTCGTCCGTGCGCCGCTGACGGGCATCTGCCTGGCCGTGGAGATGACGGGCAGCGTCAATTTGCTGCTGCCGATGCTGGCTGCCTGCTTTGGCGCCATGGTGGTGATGAACCTGCTCGGCATCCCGCCGATCTACGACCTGTTGCGCGAACGGGCCGAACGCAAACTGCGTACCGCCGGATAGAACGAGGGGTGGAAGCCTCCGCCGCGTGGCCGGGCCATTTCAAATCGGCAACGCGTCGATCCAAAGGTGATCGGGCTCGAGCCCATTTCGCCTGCGCTCCGCCATGGCCTCATAGGCGGCCTCGATGTGGCGAGCGAAGCGCGGCGTGTCGAAGAGCGGCAACCGGTCGCGGTCCACGCGCAGGCGATCGCGCAGGCCTGCCAGTTCATCCGGGTTGTTTGCGAGTCTTCGTGCCGCCGCTTCGTAGTCGGCCACGCTGTGCGTGACCAGCTCATCCAGGCCAGCCGCATGCAGCAGGCTGGACGCCACGCGTGCCGGGAAGGTGCTCCCTGCCAAAGTCAGCACCGGCAGGCCAGCCCAGAGTGCATCGCTGCAGGTGGTGTGCGCATTGCAGTGGAAGGTATCGAGGAACAGGTCGGCATGGGCGTGGCGCGCCAGGTGATCGGCCAGGGGCGCTCGGCTTGCCCAGACGATGCGCTCGGACGCCACGCCGCGCGCCTTCGCCTCGGCGGCGACCTCGGCCTGCATGCGCTCGCTGCCCGCCAGCAGCCACAGCACGCTGGAAGGCACATCGCGCAGCAGGCGCATCCAGACGTCGAATACGTCGGGCGTGAGCTTGAAGCTGTTGTTGAAACAGGCAAAGACGAAGCCTTGCGCCGGAAGGCCCATGGCTTCTCGGGAAGGCACGTCTCCTGCGATTCGCTTGGTGTTGTCGTTCGCCTGGTAGCTTTCGGGTAGCCGCACCACTTTCTCGGTGTAGTGCGCCTCCTCGCCGCTGCGTATCAGGCGCGGATCGGCGATCAGGTAGTCCATGTAGGTGCAACCCATCGTCCCGGGGAAGCCGAGGTAGTTGACCTGCAGCGGCGCCGCGCGACGGGCGAAGATGCCGGCCCGAAAACCCTGCGTGAAGCCGTTGAGATCGACAGCGATATCGATGCCCGCCTCGCGTGCCATGTCGGCGATCTCGGCGTCGCTGTGATCGCCGACCTCGACGAAATGATCGAAGGCCTCGCTGACCCGGCGACCCAGTTCGTCGCCTTCGCCGCGGTCGAGCGAATAGCCGAACCACTCGAAGCGCGTGTGGTCGTGGCATTCGAAAAGCCGGACCATGAGTTGCGATGTCGCGTGGTTCCGGAAGTCGGAGGAGAAGTAGGCAATGCGAAGCTTTCGGCTGGCGTCACCAGGCGGCGCACTCGCCGCTGCCGACTCGTCGTCGTCGCGCGCCGGATACCTGCTCTCGGCGAAGGTTCGCGCGCAGGCCTGCAGCGTCGCAGCATCCGCCGGAGTTCCCATCAACGAGAACGGGGTCGCGACTCGTTCGCCCTGCCCGACCCGCACCAACAACTCCTGCGTGTCGCGTTCCCAGTCCTGCCAGATGCACTCGTGCATGCGCAGATGCAGCAGGTGGCCGGGCAGGTAGTCGCTGTCCGGTGCCACTTTCGCCAACGCCTCGTAGGCCGCCAGCGCCTCCGGATAGCGCCGCATCGCAAGCAGGCTGGTGGCGTGATCCTCCAGGACGGCGACGTTGCCGGGGTCCAGGGCCAGCGCGCGGTCGTAGCTCTGCAGCGCTTCGAGCCCGCGGCCGAGGCGAGTGAGTACCGAGCCGCGATCGCTCCAGGCGCCGGCACGATCCGGTTCCAGCGCCAGGGCGCGGTCGTAGCAATCCAGCGCTTCGTTGAAATGCTCCAAACCGGTCAAGGCATTCGCGAGGTTGTGCAACAGCAACGGCGAACGCGGATTCTTGCGCTCGGCGCGGCGAAACGCGGCCACGGCGCGCTCGTCCTCGTGCAAAGCGGCATAGGCGACACCGAGTTCGTGGAGCGCTTCGAAGTAGTCGCCGCCGACTTTGAGCGAGCGTTCGAATGAAGTCGTCGCCTCGCGCGCCCGGCCGCTCTGGAGCTGCACACGACCGAGATAGAACAAGCACTCCGGCGAGCACTTGGACAGCTGGGCGGCCTTCGTCAGGTATTCCTCGCAAGCTTCCGTCTCGCCGCGGTTGCCGCAGATGTAGGCCAGCAGTTCGTAGGCCTTGGACGGTGGGTTCGGCTTGGCTACGATCTGGCGCAGCAGCGGTTCTGCGCTCTTGATTTGGCCGGCGCGGAAGTAGCGCTCGGCCCATGCGATCTGGACGTCCATGGGGTCGCGAGTCTATGGGGATTCGATTTGAACGCCAAGCGTAGAATCGCGCCACCCAGGCTGAGCTTCTCGACGACGCATGCTTCAAAAGCCATTGCTTACCCGCATCCCCAGGATATTGCATCAGACCAATGCCCATGCCGCGCTTCCCGCGGAGCTGGCCGAGCACGTCCGGAAGCTTCAGGTTCAGAACCCGGGCTGGCGCTACGAGTTCTACGATGACAACGCCTGCGTCGATTTCATCCGCAAGAACTACGACCCGCGAATCCAGAAGGCGTATGACAGGATCAATCCCCGGTACGGGGCTGCGCGGGCGGACTTCTTTCGCTATCTGTTGATCTACAGGGTGGGCGGCGTCTACCTGGACCTCAAGAGCGGCTTGACCAAGAGGCTCGACGACATCGTTTCAAGTCACGAGTATCTGCTTTCGCACTGGGACAACGGGCCGGATGGAACGCATCCCGGATGGGGCGGGCACTTCTCGAACTTCCCGCAAGGCGAGTTCCAGAACTGGTATGTGGCCGCTGCGCCCCGCCACGTCATTCTCAGAGCCGTCATCGAACACGTGCTGAACAACATCGAGAACTACACGGTCGAACGGTTCGGCGTAGGCCCCGAAGGGGTCTTCTACACGACCGGTCCGGTTGCCTACACCGAGGCCATCGTGCCTTTGCTCAAGAGCGCGAACTACCATCTCGAGAGGACGAACTACAAGATGGGGTTCATCTTCAATGCGCTGGGGCCTCAGTACAGGAAACTGGTGTACGAATCGCGGCCCCACTACTCGGCACTCGACGAACCGGTCGTCCTGCCGGGCTGAAGCGACTCCGCGTGTTCTGACTCAGCCGCGTCGATGCGCGGACACGCGCTGCAGCAACTCGAAGAGCAAAGCACTTTCGCCTGGCGTCAGATGGCCCAGAAGTTCCTTCTCCATCGACAGGGCGACCGCCTCCGCCTTCTTGACCAGGTCGGAGCCCTTGCGGGTCAGCCGCACATGCTGCGAGCGCCGATCGACTTCGCTGCGGCTGCGACTCAGCAAGCCGCGGGCCTCCAGCCGGTCGAGCGTCACCGTGAGGTAGGGCACTGACACGGCGAGCGCGCGCGCCAGCTGTTTCGGGGCGACATCGCGGTTCGAGTCGACCAGCACGAGCAGCGAATATTCGACCCGCCGGAGATCGAATGGCTCCCCCACGTGCTTGAGGAACAGGTTGGTCGTGGGGATCGCTGCCTGCACGAGGCTGTAGCCGAGAAGCCGGCGCATGCGCTCGTCCTCCAGACCGCCGCGAGGGGAATGCACGGCGGGCTCGTGCGTAGGGGTTGAGGTGCGTGCCGTCATGTCGGCGGCCAGTGTAGCGGCCGCCTTCTGCCGGTCATGCCGGCACGCAGGAGCGCTTCAGGGCGTGCAGACGTAGTTGGCCGGATCGTTCTGCGCTGCCAGCGCAGTCTGCGAAGTGCCTGTCGCGCCGGTGTACTTCGCGTACTGCGGATAGGGGCACAGCGGCCGTACCCGGGTCGTCGCCCCTGTCGGCAGCGTCCAGCCGAACTGGGCCGGTGTCGTGGTGCTGGAACGCGCGATCAGCCGGTCCGGCGCCTGTCCTTTTTCGACCCAGTTCACGACCGCCGTGAAGGCCGGAAACGAATCGGTTGCCGGACCGCCGCTGCAATGGTTCATGCCGGGGACGGCAAAGAGCCGTGCGAAGTCCTTGACCGTGCCGTTCGCGGCCGTCTGGCTCAGCGCGCTGTACCAGTTGGCCGTGTAGTTGAACGAGAACACCGGATCGCTGGTGCCGTGGTAGACGATCAGCTTGCCGCCCTTGTTCTTGAAAGTGGACAGGTCGGTCGAATGGGTGCCCATGAAGTCATAGGCCGATGTGCCGTAGATGCCGCTGGTGGTGGTGATCTTCGGTGCATCGTTGTCCCAGTCGAAATTCAACTGGTATTGCACCAGCGAATTCGCGGTCGACAGGCCTTGCGTGGGCGGCGTGGTGAAGACCAGCGGACCGGCGCCACCGCCGAGCGTCACGTTGATCGCGCCATTCACGCCCGGTGCGCCGAAGCCGGGGATCCCCACCTTCCAGATCAGCCAGCCCGTTGCGCCGATCCCTGCGTCCCACGGCCAGTCCGCGTAGAGCGCGGTGCCGGCGCTGTTCTTCGGGCCGCCCATGACCTTTTGCATGGCCGTGACCTGCGCCGGGACGAGGCAGTCCGCCGGCGCGCCCGTGGCGCCGCAGGCCAGCGTGCTGACGTCGAAGTTGCATGACTTGTTGATCATGCCGTCGACCAGGCCGTCGTCGGCATCGCATTTGGCGAGGATCGCCGTCTGCATGGCCTTCCATTGCGGCATCGTGAAGGCCGCGGAGAGAAGCGGCGTGGTGCCGGCCCCTGGGCCGGCGCTCTCGAACAATTGCTGTGCGGCCGCTGCCGCACCGAACTGCTGGGTGTCCCAGGCTTCCGCCAGCCACGCCTTGGGCAGATCGGAGCCGGGGTCGCCGGCCACGACGCCGTCGAACTCGTCGCCGAAGCGCTGCGACACCATCATGGCTTCGCGCCCGCCCTCGGAGCAGCCCATGAAATAGGCGTAGTCCTGCTTCTTGCCGTAATAGCGCGTGATCAATTGGTTGGCGAGCTGCTTGGTCTGGCCGATGGCGTTGTAGCCGAAGTCCAGGCGCGCCTGCGGATCGAGGCCGAAGGCCGAACTGCCGGCGTTGTTCGGGTCGCTGTTGACGCTGTCGCTGTGCCCGCTGTCGTCCGATACGGTCGCGTAGCCGGAAAGCAGCGGATTGACCGCCTCGCCATTGGTGATGACGCCCGTCGTGTTGGGGATGGATCCATCCGTTCCGCCGCCGCCGCTGAAGAAGAGGCGGCTGTTCCACGTGCTGGGCAGGTTGATCTGGAAACCGATCGCATAGGTGGTCTGCGCGTCGGTCTGGCCGGCGGCCTTGAAGCCCGTCCGGCCGCCGTTGATGGTGCCGACCACGGCGCAATAGGTCTGCGGATTGCCGTTCGCGTCGGTGGCGGTGGTCTTCGACAGCGTGGCGGACGTGATGCTCACCTTGCGACCGGTCGCCGACATTTCGGACGCCAGCGTCGCCACCGCAGCGCAGCCGGCCGCGGCGTCGGGGTTGTTGAGGAGCGGGGGTTGCGCCGATGCGGAAGGCGCCGGAGGAGCGGCTGGCGCGGGCGCGGGGGCAGGGGCGGGGGCGGGGGCGCTTGCGATCGGCAACGAAAATCCGCCGCCCCCGCCGCCGCAACCGCTCACAGCGGCAGCGGACAGGGCACCCGCAATCAAGACCTTCAACGTGGCGTGGGACTCCATGATGTCTCCTGTTGTTAACTATTCTTTGCAGCGATTCCTCGCTGTTCGCGCCGCGCTTTGCTTGTTGCGTGGGCAACGAAACGGGCAGCGCGAGAAGCGCAGAATAGTTATTTAAATTAACGAATTGCTCGGGACATACCCGTATCGAGACCGGGCCCGGCCTCGCGCCGCATCCCCAATCCGTAGGATGTCGATGACGCGCCATGCAGACAGACTCGCGCCTCCAATACGAGGAGCTTGTCGATGGAGTTCGTTCACCTGATCTGGCTTGGCGCCAGCCTGATCGCCGTGTCGGCGGGGTGGGTCTGGATGGCATGGCGCGGCGGAAGGCACCTGAACGACCGGATGACCGAGCAGGTGTCTCGCTCGGCCGCCCTGGCGCGGGAATGCGCCACGACCCTGGGCTTCGACACGGCCTCGGGTTCCTTGTCCGGCCGCTGACCGCCAGCCTCCCCCTTCGGTGGTATTCCCCCGCCGCAGTGTCGCCCGGACAATGCGGCGATGCTGCTCTACGCGATCCTCGTGCTGCTTCAGCGCCTGGCCTGGCCGCCGGCCTGGCTGCTGCTGATCATGGGCTGGATCGTGCTGACCTCCGAAGTGGTGGTCCTGCTGCGGGCGCCCTGAACAGCCGTCTCAGCGATCCACCCCGCCGAACACGCGCCAGGCGGCCACCTTGCGATGGAAGCCCTTGAGCTCGATCTCGCCGACCGCCTCGATCGACCATTCGGCCTCGAGCGCCATGTCGTGCAAGGCCGCCTTGATGCGTTGAGAGACCAGGATCTCGCCACCCGCCGCTTCACCGCAAAGGCGGGCCGCCAGGTTGGTGACGGTGCCGATGGCGCCGTAGTCGATGCGGCCGTCGAAGCCGATGCCGCCCAGCGTGGCGAAGCCCTGCGCGATGCCGATGCCCATGTGCAGGTCGTACCCGCGCCGGCGCCATTGCCCGCTGAGGGCCGCCATCTCGCGTTGCATCTGGACCGCCATCCGCAAGGCCCTGGCGGGCGCGTCGTCCATGGGCTGCGGATCGTTGAAGAAGATCATCATGCCGTCGCCCGAGAAGCGCTCCAGCGTGCCTTGATGGTCGAGCACCAGCCGGCCCATCGCAGCATGGTATTGCGCCAGCACCGCCATCACTTCCTCGGGATCGGCGGTCTCGGTGAAGGCGGTGAAGCCGCGCAGGTCCAGGAAGACGACGGTGATCTCGCGCCGGTGGCTCTTGAGCGGATCGTCGGTGCCGCCGGCGATGATCGCCTGCGCCAGCTGGGGCGAGAAGAATCGCTTGAGCTGGCCCACGCGCTCCAGTTGCTGCACGCTTTCCGCGACGCGCTGCTCGAGCGTGCGGTTCCAGGCCAGCAGTTCGGCCCGCTGCCGCTGGACCTCGTCGTACAGCGTCTTCACGCGCAGCAGGGAACGCACGCGGGCCAGCAATTCGGCCTGATGGATGGGCTTGCTCAGGAAGTCGTCGGCCCCGGCGTTCAGGCCGTTCAGGCGCTCCTGCTCGGGGTTCAGCGCCGTCACCAGCACCACCGGCAGCACCGCCTGGGCCGGGTCGGCGCGGATGGCACGGCAGACGTCATAGCCGTTCATGCCCGGCATCATCACGTCCAGCAGCACCAGGTCGGGCGGGTCGTCGGCAATGCGCGCCAGGGCCTCTTCGCCCGAGGCGGCCGTGCTGGTCCGATAGCCGCGCGCGGTCAGGATGTCCGCGAGCAGCCGGACGTTCTTGTCGACATCGTCGACCACCAGGATATGGGCGTTCGCTTGTGCATTCATTCGACGGCCTCGCGTGTCATCAGCGGCAAAACGAAGGTGAAGGTGGCGCCTTCGCCCAGGCGGCTGTCGAGCGCCAGCGTGCCGCCATGGAGCTCGACGAAACGCCGCGCAAGCGACAGGCCCAGGCCGGTGCCCTCGGCCTTGCGCAAGTAGTCGTCGCCGGCCTGGCGAAACTCGTCGAACACCCATTCATGGTCTTCGGGCGCGATGCCGACGCCGGTGTCGGCGACGCTCACCTCGGCCATGGCGTGGCCGTCGGCGCCCTCGATGCGCCGCGCCATGAGCCGCACCTGGCCGCCGGCCGGCGTGAACTTGACCGCGTTCGACAGCAGGTTCACCACCACCTGCTTGACCTTGCGCGCATCCGCGACCCATTCGGCGAGTCCGTCGCCGACTTCGAGCGACAGCCAGAGGCCGCTGCGCTGCGCGCGTTCGCGCACCAGCGTCAGGGCGTTCTCCAGCAGCAGGCCGAGGTCGAAGCAGCTCAGGTCCAGCTCCATCCGTCCGGCCTCGATCTTCGACAGATCCAGCACGTCGTTGATCAGGGTCAGCAGGTGCTGCCCGGACGAATGGATGTCGCGCAGGTATTCCATCTGCTTGTCATTGACGGCGCCGAAGGTCCGCTCGGTCAGCACCTCGGAGAAACCGATGATGGCGTTCAGGGGCGTGCGCAGCTCGTGCGACATGTTGGCCAGGAACTCCGACTTGTGCTGGTTGGCCACTTCGATCTGGCGGCTCTTCTCCTCGATCTCGCGGAACAGCCACGCGTTCTCGATCGCGATCACCGCCTGGTCGGCGAAGGTCTCGACCAGCCTGACCTCGGCATTCGAGAACGGCTGGACCTGCCGGCGCATCACGGCGATGACGCCGGCCGATGCGCCGTCGCGCACCATCGGAACGGCCAGCACGGTCCGGAATCCGTGGCGGCTCTGGGGTTCGCGCGAATCCGGATACTCCGCATCGAACAGCCGGGTGACGTCCTGCACATGGACAGTCCGGCGCTCGGCAAAAGCGCGGCCGACCACCGATCCGCGGGTCAGCGGCAGGACCTCGTCGCGGCCCGCCACGGCCTCGTCGCCCCGCACGCCCAGGTAGCCGGTCATGGAGCGGAGGTGGTCTTCCTCCGGCAGCCAGATCCTGCACCCATAGGCGCGGCAAAGCGCCGCCGAACGCTCGGCCACGGCCTGCAGGACTGGTTGCAGGTCGGTCGGGGAGCGGCTGATCACGCGCAGGATCTCGGCTGTGGCGGTCTGGTGCTCGAGCGCTGCGCTCAGCTCGGCGGTGCGCTGCTCGACCTTGCGCTCCAGCTCGCCGTAGGACTCGCGCAGCTGGGCCGACATGCGATTGAACTGGTGGGCCAGGCCTTCCAGCTCGTCGCCGGTGCTGACCTCGATCTGCTGGTTGAGGTCGCCCTGGCCGATGCGCCGCGCGCCGCGCGCCAAGGTGCGGATCGGCCGCACCATGCTGCGCGCCAGCAGCGACGCCGCCAGTGCCGAGATCGCCAGCCCCGCCAGCAGCAGCACCGCGGCGCGCAGGAACGAGTCGTTGAGCTTGGCGTAGACCTCGCCGATCGGCTGCTCGACGAACACCTTCCAGCCCAGCGGCTGGATCGGCGCCATCGAGGTCAGGACCGAGGCGCCCTGCAGGTCGCGCGACACCATCGCCTGGCCCTGCGGCACACCGCCGGCCGCCGCCTGCACATGCGGCAATGCGGCCAGGCTGGTCTTGCGCAGCACCAGGCCGATGTCGGGGTCGGCCACCAGCAGGCCGTTGCTGTCGACCACGTAGGCCTTGCCCGCTTCGCCGATGTGGATGCGCGAGACCACCTCCCAGATGAACTTCAGGTTGAGCTCGGCAATCGTGACCGGCCCCTTGGGCCCGCCGGAGCGGATCGCGACCGCCATGTAGGGCTCGGTGCCGCGGTTGAAGTACACCGGGCCGAACCAGGGCGCGTCGGGCAGGGCGCCCCGGAAGGCGGCCTCCGACGCCCGGTTGCGGCCGGAGCCCAGCACGTCCATGCCGACCCGCGAGACCTCGATCTGCTCGCGCCCGGTGCTGTCGAGCAGCGCGATGTCGGTGACCTCGGGCGCCTGGCGCAGCAGCCGCCAGAATTCCGCCCGCCGGGACTCCAGGTCCGAGGCCTCGAGCTGGGCCAGCGAGGCGTAGGCCAGCTGCTCCGACACCTGCTGCACGTACTGCTCGATGCGCGACGCCGCACCCAGCGCTTTTTCATGCTGCAGGCTGGCGAGGGCCGACTTGTTCTCCTGGTAGGAAAAATAGAGGCTGATGGCGCTCGATGCCAGCAGCACCGTGGTCACCAGCGACAGGATCAGCAGCAGGTACTTGCGGAACAGGCGGCCCCGGTGGACGTCGCGCGTGCCCGGCGGCAAATGGGCCGAGCGCCGGCTGTGGGCCGTCGAGGCAAGCTCGCCCGAGAGCGAGGCGGGAAACGAATCCGGGGCCGTCATGGCCTGTCGATTGGACACCCGTCGCCTGCGCGATGGGAAGCCCGGCCGCCTAGGCCTCATGGCCGACCTGCCCATCGCACTCGCGACGCCCGCGGCGGCGCAAAATCGCTGGGCGCGGCTGCCGGCCCCGAGGAGTGACGTGATGCGCAGCAGGTGGTGGTGGATTCTTCTTTGCATGGCGCTGGCGGTCGCCGGGCCGCTGGCGCGGGCCCAGCAGCAGAAGAAGATTCCGCGCCTGGGTTACCTGGCGGCCGTCTCGGCCAGCGCCGACGCACCGCGGCTGGAGGCGTTTCGCCGCGGGCTCCGCGATCTTGGCTATGTCGAAGGTCAGAACATCCTGATCGAGTACCGTCACGAGAGCCAGGACCTGCAGCGCCTGTCGGGCCTGGCCGACGAACTGGTCCGGCTCGATATCGACGTGCTCGTCGCCGTCACGACCAATGCGGCGCAGGCGGCCAGCAAGGCGACCCGGACCGTGCCGATCGTCTTCATGGGCGTCACCGACCCGATCGCCACCGGGCTCGCCGAAAGCCTGGCGCGGCCCGGCGGCAACAGCACGGGCATCACCAACGTGGCGGCGATCCTCACCGGCAAGCGGCTGGAGATCCTGAAAGAGACCCTGGCGGGCATCACCCGGGTGGCGGTGCTGTGGGACCCTCGCGCGCCCGGCTCCGTGCCCCAATGGGAGGCCAGCCAGGTGCCGGCCGAGAAACTCGGCCTCCAGCTCTACTCGATGGAAGCCAGCAGCCCGGACAGCTATGCCGAGGCCTTCGACGCGGCCGTCAAGGCGCGCAGCGCCGCCGTGTGGGTGACGCTGAACCCGGTCGCCAATTCGAACCAGCGGCAGATCGCGGAACTGGCGATCGCCCACAAGCTGCCGTCGATCTGTGCCCGCGGCGACTATGCCGAGAACGGGTGCCTGATGGCCTACGGGCCCGGCTACGGCATGGAAGGCAAGGACGGCGCCCGCTATGTCGACCGGATCCTGAAGGGCGCCCGGCCGGCGGACCTGCCGATCGAGCAGCCGACCAAGTTCGAGCTGCTGATCAACCTGCAGACCGCCAAGCGCCTCGGCGTGATCATTCCGCGGGCGGTGCTGAACCGGGCCGACCGGATCATCCAGTGAACCCCTGCGCGGGGGCGCTCAGTCGTCGGCGGTATTCGCACCGCCCCCGCTGGCCGTAAGGAACGGCATCGGGTCGATCGCGCTGCCGTTGCGGCGCAGCTCGAAGTGCAGCTTGACGGTGGTCGATTCGGTGTTGCCCATGCGGGCGATGACCTGGCCCCGCTTGACGGCTTGCCCTTCCTTCACCAGCAGCTCGCTGTTGTGGGCGTAGGCCGACATGTAGGTGGCGTCGTGCTTGATCATGACCAGCCGGCCGTAGCCGCGCAGCGTGGCGGCCGCGAAGACCACCTTGCCGTCGCCGGCGGCGCGGACCGGATCGCCCTTGGCGCCGCCGAAGTCAACGCCCTTGTTCGAGCCGCCGTCGAAGCGCGACACGACCGCGCCGCTCGAGGGCCGCAGGAAGCTGCGGTCGACCTTGGCCGTGGCTTGCGGCTTGTCGGCGCGGGCGCGCGGCTGCGCCTTGTCCTGCTTCGGCTTGGCTGCCTTGGCGCTGCGCGAAGACTCGGCGCGGGGGCTGGGGTTGGCGCGGGCGCCGGGGCTGGAAGCCGCCTCCGAGGGGGCGGCGGCCGGCGTTGCCCGCTTCGGCGGCGGTGACGATGTCGACGCACAGCCGACCAGCAGCGCGCCCGCCACGGCGCAGGCGATGGCTGCCGCCCGGCGGCCGATGGATGTCCTGTACTGAGCTGTCATGGGTCGACTTTAAAGGCAGCCGGTTCAGCCCAGCTGGGAGGCCAGCAGCTCGCGCACGCGCGTGACCAGCTCGGCTTCGCCGCGCCGTGCCGGCAGGAACTGGAAAGCGACCCGCGGCAGCGCCGGCAGGCCGTGCGGCGCCGGCAGCCGGGCCACACCGGGGCACAGCGCCGATTCGTTGAGGCAGGCCACGCCCAGCCCCGCCGCCAGGGCCGACTGCAGGCCCGCCACGCCCGAGGCGACGTGCGCCACCGCATGCGGCACGCGCCGCTGGCGCAGCAGCCGGACCGTGAACTGGTGCAGCGAGCAGCTGTCGGGCAGCACCAGCAGCCGCAGCGGCTCGCCTCGCCGGATGCGAAGGCCCTCGGCGCCGACCCAGGCGAGCGCTTCGCGACGCCATGGCGAGGCGGGCCCGCGGGCGCCGGCCCGGGGGGCCGCGGGATTGATCCGCATCGCGAGGCCGATATCGAAATCGCCGCGGCCGAAGGCGGCCTCCATGGCGCTGCCCTGCAGCACGCTGACGTGCAGGCGCAGCTGCGGGTAGTCCTGCCCGAGCCGGCTCAGGAGCCGACTCAGATCACCGGGCCGGAAATAGTCGGTGACGGCCAGCCGCAGCTCGCCCTGCAGCGTCTCGCCGCTCAGGTCGCGCAGGGCCTCGTCGCTGGCGGCGAGCAGGCGCCGGGCATGGTCGAGCAGGCGAAGGCCCGCGGGCGTCGGCGCCACGCCGGCCTTGCTGCGGGTCAGCAGCGCATGGCCGCAGCGCTCTTCGAGCTTGCGCATCTGCTCGCTGACGGCGGACTGCGAGAGGAACACCACCGGCGCCGCCGCCGTGAGGCTGCCCGCATCGACCACGGCGACCAGGGTCTTCAGTTGTTCGAGATCGAGCGGCTGCATGCGCACATCCATTCATGAAACAGATGGTATGCATCATATCTTCCCGCTTTTCAGGAGGATCTGCGAATTTCACAATGGGCCTTCGATCAACGAGGAAAGCAACGCACCATGCCCCACATCGTCATTCATCTGTCCGGCCAGCCCGACCCGCAGCTCACGCGCAAGGTGGTCGATACGGTGGCCGAGCTGACCCAGTCCGTGCTCGACAAGAAGCTGCCTGTGATCGCGATCACGGTGCAATACATCGGCGCCGAGAGCTGGTTCATCGGCGGCCAGTCGCTCGCCGAACTCGGGAAGTCGGCCTTCCACCTGGACATCAGCATCACCGACGAGACCAACACCAAGGCCGAGAAGGCGCGCTACCTGCGCGCGATCTTCGACGCCATGGCCGCGCTCAGGAGCAACCTGCACGAGGTCTCGTACGTGCACCTGATCGATGCCCGCGCCGCTGCCTACGGCTACGGCGGCAGGACGCAGGAGTTCCGGCACCAGCAGGCGGGCGTCTGACCCCTAGTCGTCGTCGATCGCCGCGTAGGCGACGATCTCGATCTTCATGCCCGGCACCACCAGCCCCGAGACGCCCATGCTCGAGCGGTTCGGATAGGGTGGGGCGAAGAACTCGCGGTAGACGCGATCGACCTGCGGCATGTCCTTGACATCGGTCATGCAGATCAGCACCTGGGTGACGTCTTCGAGGCTGCCGCCGGCGGCGGCAACCGCGCGCTGCAGGTTGCCGAAGGTCAGGCGGGCCTGGTCCTCGATCGTGCCGGTGTCGATGCTGCCGTCGGCGCGCACCGGCCCGTGGGCCGTGAACAGCAGGCCCCTGGCCTTGACCGCCCACGAGAACGGCTGCGCCAGCGGCGGCAGCCCGGTGTCGACCACCTGCTTCACGCGAGCACCGCCGCCATCGACCGCGCCACGTGGTCGACATTGGCGCCGGTCAGTCCAGAGAGGCACATCCGGCCCGAGCGCACCAGGTAGACCGCGTGGTCGTCGCGCAGTCGTGCCACCCGGGCCTCGTCGAGGCCGGTGTAGCTGAACATGCCGCGCTGCCGGACCAGGTAGCCGAAGTCGCGCCGTCCCTGGAACTTCTCGTCGAGCACCGCCAGCAGGCGTTCGCGCATGGCGCGGATGCGCTGGCGCATGGCGGCCGTTTCGTCGCGCCAGAGCGCGAACAGGGCGGGGTCGTTCAGCACGCGGCTGATGACGCGGGCACCGTGCGTGGGCGGCGTCGAGTAGTTGCGGCGCACCGTCGCCTTCAACTGGCCCAGCACGGTGTCGGCGGCGGCGCGGTCGCTGCACACCACGCTGAGGCCGCCGCAGCGCTCGCCGTACATCGAGAAGTTCTTCGAGAACGAATTGGCGGCGAAGAACTGGATGCCGGCGTCGGCCAGCGCGCGCAGCGCGAAGGCGTCTTCGTCGAGCCCATCGCCGAAACCCTGGTAGGCGATGTCGACGAATGGAATCAGTTCGCGTTCGCGCAGCACCGGGATCAGCGCCTGCCACTGGGTCTTCGATAGATCGACCCCGGTCGGGTTGTGGCAGCGGGCGTGCAGCAGCACGATGCTGCGACGCGGCAGGGCATCGAGGCTGGCCAGCATGCGGTCGAAGCAGAGGCCGCCGGTGGCCGGGTCGTAGTAGGGGTAGCTGCGGACCTCGAGGCCTGCGCCTTCGAAGATGGCGCGATGGTTGTCCCACGTCGGGTCGCTGACCCAGACGCCGGCGCCCGGAAAGTAGCGGCGCAGGAAGTCGGCGCCGACCTTGAGGCCGCCGGAGCCGCCGAGGGTCTGCAGGGTGGCGATGCGGCCGCTGGCCACGGCCTCGTGGCCAGCGCCGAACAGCAGGCGCTGGACGGCGGCGCGGAAATCCGCGATGCCTTCGATCGGCAGGTAGGGCCGGGCACCGATGTCCTGCGACAGCGCGGTCTCGGCCTGCCGCACCGAAGGCAGCACCGGCAGGCGGCCTTCGCCGTCGAAATAGACGCCGATGCTGAGGCTGACCTTGTGCGGCCGAGGGTCGGCCTGGAAGGCCTCCATCAGCGAAAGGATGGGGTCGCCCTCGTAAGGCGGGACATGGCTGAACAGCGAGGTGGTGGAGGCGGTCATGAAGAAATCCATCGAAGAGGGCAAGGCCAGGCCAGGATTCTTCGTTCGAAGGATCGTCATGCCAACTGTTTTTTCATCGACGCATAATTTTGTCCAGAGAGAATCCATTGGAGGTTTTTTTATGCGCGTCGAATCGGACGACACGGACCGCCAGCTGCTGGCCGCCCTCCAGCAGAACGCCCGCCTGACCACCGGCGAGCTGGCGCAGATGACCGGGCTCTCGCAATCGCCCTGCTGGCGCCGCATCAAGCGGCTCGAGGAGTCGGGGCTGATCGATGGCTACCACGCACGGCTGAACCGCCGGGCGCTGGGCTACGGCGTGGTGGCCTTCGTCAGCATCAGCATCGACTTCCAGACCGAGGCGCGCTCGAGCGAGTTCGTCGAGGCGGTGCTGGCGATCCCGCAGGTCGTGATGTTCCACGGCATCACCGGCAACGCCGACTTCCTGCTGATGGTGGTGGCCGAGGACCTCGATGCCTATTCGGAGTTGCTGACCACCCGGCTGCACCGCCTGCCGGGTGCCAGGCAGGTGCAGAGCAGCTTCTCGCTGCAGGAGTTCCGGCGCTTCGACGACCTGCCGATTCCGGCGCTGCCCGCTTAGCGCCAGCGGGTCGTCGTGTCGCCGTAGGCCGCGGCGCCTTCGGCGCTGATGGCGCGCGCCCCGGCGCGCACCTGCGCGCGGTCGGCCATGTCGACCCGCGCCGCGACGCCGGTGCCGCCGTTGCCGATCGCGATCGGCTGCAGGGCTTGCGCGCGCACCTCGGCGCGCGGTTGCATCGACTGGAAGGGCGGCGGCGGCAGCGGGTTCTGCTCGCCCTGGAAAGCCTGGGCGCCGAAAGCCGAGAGGCCGCACAGGGCCGCGATGGCGATCTGTCTGGAGTTCATGGCGTTGTCCTGGTGAATTGGATGAGCGTGGCGATGCGCCGGGGTCTTACTTTGGGAGCAGCACCTTGTCGACCACGTGGATCACGCCGTTGGACTGCATGACGTCGGCGATGGTCACGTTGGCCGTGTTGCCGTTGGCGTCGACGACCATCACCTTGCCGTTCGCGGTCTTGGCGGTCAGTGCGCCGCCGGCCACCGTCTTCAGCGACGCCATGCCGCCGCCGTCCTTGATCTGCTTCAGCAGGGTCGCGGCGTCGATCTTGCCGGGCACCACGTGGTAGGTGAGGATGGTGGTCAGCTTGCCCTTGTTCTCCGGCTTCAGCAGCATGTCGACGGTGCCGTCGGGCAGCGCGGCGAAGGCTTCGTTGGTCGGCGCGAACACCGTGAAGGGGCCCGGACGCTTGAGCGTGTCGACCAGGCCCGCGGCCTTGACCGCCGCCACCAGCGTGGTGTGGTCCTTCGAATTCACCGCGTTGTCGACGATGTCCTTGGTCGGCAGCATCGGCGCGCCGCCGACCATCACCTGCGCCATGGCCGAAGCGGCACCGACGGCGAGCGAGACGGCGAGGGCGATGGAAGCGGCGCGTTTGAATCTGATCTGCATGGAGTGCTCCTGGTTGAATGCACCGCCACAGATGCGCGACGGCTGCTCTTGTTACGCAGCCGTGGGCATAGCGGATCAGCGCTTCGAGGCGTGCGAGAAACTGAAAAGACCCACGTCGACGCGGCCGCTGCGAAAGCCTGCTTCGCAATAGCACAGGTAGTACTCCCACAGCCGGCGAAACGCATCGTCGTAGCCCAGTGCGGCGATGGCCGGCCAGGCCGCGTGGAAGCGGCGGCGCCATTCGGCCAGGGTGAGTGCATAGCTCGCGCCGAACGATTCGGCGGTCTGCAGCCTGAGTCCGGCGCGCTCGGCGTGCGCCGTCATCGCGCTCACCGACGGCAGCTTGCCGCCCGGGAAGATGAAACGCTGGACGAAGTCGGTGCTGCCCCGGTAGCGGTCGAAGTAGTCTTCGGCGATGGTGATGACCTGCAGCACGCCCGAGCCGCCGGGGGCGAGCCGCTCGCGCAGCGTGTCGAAGTACACCGGCCAGTAGCGCTCGCCGACCGCCTCCAGCATCTCGATCGAGACGATGCGGTCGTAGCGTCCATCCACGTCGCGGTAGTCCTGCAAGCGCAGGTCGACGTCGCCGAGGCCCTGCGCACGCACCTGCTCCCGGGCATGCGCGAGTTGTTCGGTCGACAGCGTCAAGCCGGTCACGCGGGCGCCGTGGCGGGCGGCCAGCGCCGCGGCCAGGGCGCCCCAGCCGCAGCCGATCTCGAGCACCGTCGAGCGCGGCTGCAAATCGAGCAGGGCGATGATGCGATCGAGCTTCGCCGCCTGCGCGGCTTCGAGCGACTCGTCTCCTGTCGCATAGAGTGCGCTCGAATAGATCAGCGCCGGGTCCAGCCACTGGGCATAGAAGTCGTTGCCCATGTCGTAGTGGAAGGCGATGTTGCGCCGGCTGCCGCGCCGCGTGTTGGCGCGGCTGGCACGGAACAGGTCGCCGAGCCGACGCGCCAACCACGAGCCTTCGAGCACCCGGCCCCAGCTGGCTTCGTTGCGGATGCCGAACTCCAGCAGCGCGGTCAGGTCGGGCGTGCTCCAGTCGCCGTCGCGGTGCGACGCCGCGAGCCCGAGGTCGCCCTGCAGCAGCAGCCGGGCCAGCGGGCGCCAGCGATGCAGCGTGATCGAGGCCTGCGGTCCGTCGGCCGCGCCGCGGCCTTCGAGGCGGGCGCCATCCGGCAACTGCACGCTGAGCGCACCATGGCTCACGCCGTGCAGCAGCCGCGCGAGCAGCTTGCGAAGCGGGCCGCCGCCAGCGGCACCGGGTCTGGCGGGCGGGCGGACGGCGCTCGCGTTGGCGGCGAAGCCGTTGGAGGAAGAGGAAGAAGCACTCATGAATCTCTGGCCTTGGTGGTCTGGATGATGGTGACCGGCGTGGCCGGCGGTGCTGGGCGTGCGTGCAGGCGCACCCCTTTGATCCACAGCTTCAGCGCTTCCCAGTGGATCGCAGCCACGACCTTGAGCGCCAGCAGGGGATGGGTGACGAAGACGCGCAGCAGTGCGCCGTCGCCGAGCGAACGGCGCCGGGCATCGAGCCGCGCATGCAGCACCGCGCCGCTGGCGTCGTTCGCGCTCACGCCGATGACCAGCCCCTCCCGGTCCGGTCGCGGCGGCTCGACGCGGAAGCCGTAGCGCATCTCGAGTCCGAGGAAGGGGGAGACGTGGAAGCGCTTGTCGCACTGCTGCGCGATCAAGTCGCCGCTGGCTTCGGCGGCGTCGACCGGGATCAGGTAGCCGTGGCGTTCGCCGAAGGTGTTGTTGACCTCGTACAGGATCGCCTGCAGCGCACCGTCCGCACGGTGGCAGAAGTAGACCGACAGCGGATTGAAGACATGGCCCAGGATGCGCGGCATGCTCAGCAGGCGGATCGGGCCGCCCGTGCCAAGCCCGGCCGCGGCGAGCTGCCGATCGACGTGAGCGCGCAAGCCGCGGCCGTCGCCGTAGTCGCATTGGTGCAGGCTGAACAGGTTGAAGCGATCGACCGAGAAGACCCGCAGCCGCCGATCGAGATCGGCCAATTCGTCCACGTCCACCAGGAGCGAGAACATCCGGTAGCCTAGCCGATGCCGCACCGGCCGCAGCCGCTGGTGCATCACGCGGCCGACGTAGAGAGCCGAATGGAGGCTCATGCCACCGTCGACCCAGCTGTCGGCAACCGGAGTCGGCCCGATTCGTTGGCGACGCTCCATGGCCGGCGCACGTCGCCGACCGCCTCGGCCACGGCCAGCCCGGCCTGCAGCCCGTCTTCGTGGAACCCGGAGCCGAAGTAGGCACCGCAGAACCAGGTGCGGCCGCGGCCCTGCAGCGACCAGAGCCCGGCCTGGGCGCGGATCGCCGCCGCATCGAACATCGGGTGCTCGTAGACCTCGCTGCGGATCAGGTGGCCGGCGGCGGGGTCTCGCATCGGATTCAAGGTCAGGAACAGTGGCGTGGCCTCGGGAATGCCTTGCAGCCGGTTCATCCAGTAGGTCACGCTCAACGCGTCCGGGCGTCGGCGGTCGGCCGCGTAGTTCCAGCTCGACCAGACCGCTCGGCGATGCGGCATCAGCGCCGGGTCGCTGTGCAGCACGGCGCGGTTGCGGCTGTAGCGAAAGGCGCCGAGCAAGCGCTTCTCGTCCAGGCTCGCGTCGGGCAGCAGGCGCAGCGCCTGGTCGGCGTGAGTCGCGATCACCACGTGGTCGAAGCGCTCGGCCTCGGCGCCGAGCGCGGACCGCACGAAGGCGCATTGCTCGCCGCGCCGCACCTCGATCGCAGCGCTGTCCAGCCGCAGCCGTTCCCCGAGCAGGCCGGTGATCCGCCGCACGTAGCTGCGGCTGCCATCCTGCACGGTGCGCCAGGCATCGCGCTGGCCGAGATGGAGCAGCTGGTGGTTCTCGCAGAAGCGCACGAAGGCCTCGGTCGGATAGCTGCCGATCTGGGCCGCCGGCGTCGACCAGATGGCCGCCGCCATCGGGTACAGGTGATCGTCGCGGAAGGCGCGTCCGTAGCCGCGCTGGTCGAGGTAGGCGTCCAGCGGCATCATGCCGATGCGCTCGGCGTCGCCGGGGGCCTGGCGGTAGAAGCGGACCAGGTCGCGCAGCATCGACCAGAAGCGCGGGCTCGCCAGGTTGCTCGGCTGCGCGAAAAGGCCGCGCAGGCCGCTGCCCGAATACTCCAGGGCGCCGTCGTCGAGGCTGACCCCGAAGGACATCTCGCAAGGCTGGGTCGGCACTTTCAAGTGGGCCAGCAGCGCGCTCAGGTTCGGATAGGCGGCCTCGTTGTAGACGATGAAGCCGGTGTCGACCGCGATCGGGCCGCCGATGGCCGGCACGTCGACCGTGTGGCTGTGGCCGCCGGCCCGCTGGTCGGCCTCGAACAGCGTGACACGGTGCTTCTGCGACAGCAGCCAGGCGGCCGCAAGGCCAGAGATGCCGCTGCCGATCACCGCGATGTCGAGGGCGGGCCGGTCGGCGGCGCGGGTGGCGGAGACGCCGTTGGGCGCGAAATGGGTTGTCATGGCGGGCGATCCTGGCACTGGTGGTCCCGGGCTTCTACGCCGGCCGCCGGCCTTTGGATTACTTTTCGACAAATCGCTGTGATCTAATTTCGGGCCTGGTGCGTACCAAAGGCCATGAACACCGCGCGACAGTCCTCCGCAGCGGCCGCGAGGCCTGCCCTGCCCAGGCCGCCCAGCCGGTCCATCCTGACGCTGCATCAGAACCGGGGAGCGATGCCGACTAGCGAAGAACTCAGCGAGCTGCTGCGGGCCGTGGCCGAAAAGGGCGACCGGCAGGCGTTCGCCGTGCTTTTTCGCCATTTCGCGCCGCGCGTCAAGGCCTACCTGATGCGCGGCGGCAGTGCCGAGGGACTGGCCGAGGAGCTGGCCCAGGAAACCCTCGTCAGCGTCTGGCGCAAGGCGGCGATGTTCGATCCGCGCCAGGCCGGCGTGTCGACCTGGATCTTCACCATCGCGCGCAACCTGCGGGTGGACCATTTCCGGCGCCAGGGCCAAGGCGTGTTCGTCGATGGCGAAGACAACGACGGCGCCGAACTGCCCGACACCGCCCCGCCGCTCGACGAGCAGTTGCGCGCCGGGCGCCGCGAGCGCAGCGTGCGCGAAGCGCTTTCCCGGCTGTCCGCCGAGCAGGCGCAAGTGCTGCATCTTTCTTTCTACGAGGATCAGCCCCATGCCCGGATCGCGCAAGACCTGGGCATTCCCCTCGGCACGGTCAAGTCCCGCGTGCGGCTGGCCGTGAACCACCTGCGTCGTTTGCTCGACGAGCTTGAACCATGATCCACCATCATCCGGACGACGGACTCTTGCTGGCCCAGGCGGCCGGCACCCTTTCCAGCGGGCATTCGCTGCTGGTCGCCAGCCATGTGGAAGGGTGTGCCGAGTGCCAGGCCCGCCTGCGCGAGCTCGAATCGATCGGCGGCGCCATGCTGGAGCAACTGGCGCCCGCGGTGCTGCCTTCGCAGTCGCTCGCCGAAGCCATGGCGGCGATCGACGCGCCGCCCCCAGCGCCGAAAGCCAAGGCGGCGCCTCGGCGCAGCAGCCGGCCAGCGCTGCCCGCGGGCATGTCGTGGCCTCGCGCGCTGCATGGCTGCAGCGCCACGGCCTGGCGCTGGCTCGGGCCCGGCATGCGCTGGAGTCGGGTCACCGTCCCTTACGACCCCGCGGCCAATGTCTTTCTGCTGCGCATCGGCGCCGGCAAGGAGCTGCCCTTCCACACCCACAGCCGGAGCGAGCTGACCCAGGTGCTGCACGGTGCCTTCCATGATGGCCGGGCCTTGTTCGGTCCGGGCGATTTCGACGAGGCCGACGGCGACATCCATCACCAGCCCAAGGTGCTGGCGGCCGGTGAATGCATCTGCCTGGCCTCGGTCGAGGGGCGCGTGATGTTCCAGGGCGCGATTGCCCGCATGCTGGGGTCGCTGGTCGGGATGTAGTCGGAGCGGCGAGCAGCCGCTTCAGCCCGCAGCTCGGCCACGCCAGCGGGCAGCCGTCCAGCAGGCCGCCGCCGCCGACACGCCGGTCACGGCCGTGCCCCAGCACAGGTCGGCCAACGTCACCGGCCAGGGCCAGCCCTTCAGCGTCGCCTGGTTGGTGAGGTCGTAGGTCGCATAGGCGACGAGCCCGAGCAGGGCGCCCAAGCCGAGCGCCGCCGGCCAGTTGCGCTGCCGAAGCGCGGGAGCCACCGCGAACACCACCACGCCCAGGATGTAGATCGCATAGAAGCCGATGGCGGGAGCCAGCGCGAAGCGCTCCAGCATGATGTGGCCCAGGGCCGGCCGGTACAGGCGATCCGCCATCAGGCTCAGCCAGATGGCGTCGAGCGTCAGGAAGACCGCGGCGGTGGCGCCATAGGCGATGGCGAATTGTCTGAATGTCATGCGGGGTCCTTGCGCGGCGGGCCGGGGATGAAGGCGTTGGTGCGCGCGATGTAGTCCCGGTAGGCGGGCCGGCGCTCGGCGATGTCCTGCTCGAGCAGGCTGACGCCGGACACGCGCAGCAGCAGGAACGTCATGAGCGCAGGCGAAATGACGGACCAGGCACCCGCCCACCCGGCGGCGGACAGGGCCATCAGCCAGACCCCCCACCAGACGCAGGCTTCGCCAAAATAGTTGGGATGCCGACTGTAGCGCCACAGGCCGCGGTCCATCACACGTGCGCGCTGCGCTGGAAGGGACCTGAAACGCGCCATCTGGGCATCGGCGACCGCCTCGAAGACGACGCCGAAGGCCGCCAGCGCGAACCCCGCCGCATCGAGCCCGCCGAAGGGGCGGGTTCCCGCCATGCCGACCAGCAGCGGCGCCGTGACGGTCCATCCCAGCAGCGCCTGCAATCCGAACACCAGGTACAGGCTCTTGAATCCGAAATGCGGCTGGTTGCGCTCGCGCATCTGCCGGTAGCGGCGGTCTTCGCCGTGGCCCCGGTTGCGCAGCGTGATGTAGATGCCCAGCCGCAGCGACCAGGCGAGGGCGAGCACCACCATGCAGAGGCTGCGCACGCCGGAGGCGGGCAGCAGTGCCGCGTAGACCAGCGTCGCGCCGCCCATGAAGGCCGGCCAGGCGCGGTCCGCCAGGCTGGCGTCGCGCTGGCGCAGGCTGGCCAGCCAGGTGAGCAGCGCGAGGCCGACGATCAATGCCAGCCCGGCCAGGCCGACGAATGCGACATGCGGCAGCGCCGATCTTTCAAGCATCGCGCTGCGCGTTCTCGAACAGGTAGTGGCTCACGCCCCACTGCCGGCCGCCGGCAAAGCCGAACAGCTCGGCCACCGACATGAAGAACACGCGCCACCGGTTCCACCAGATGTCGGCCTCGGCGCCGTAGGTGGCCGCGAACAGCGGGCGCAGGGCTTGCGCCCGCCGGTCCATGTTGCGAAGCCAGGCTTCAGCCGTTCGCTGGTAATGCGTGCCGTCCCAGCGCCACTGTTCCACCAACCGCAGGCTGTCCTGGCAGCGCGCCGCCAGGTCGTCGCTCGGCATCATGCCGCCCGAGAAGAAGTGGCGGCTCATCCAGTCGCTGTCGTCGCGCGCCGCGAAGGCATAGGGCGCCTCCTGATGCGTGAAGACATGCATGAAGAAGCGGCCGTGCGGCGCCAGCCAGCGCGAGACATGCGCGAAGGCCCTCGGCCAGTTGCGCAGGTGCTCGAACATCTCCACCGAGACGATCCGATCGAAGCGCTCGTGGGTGTCGAAGGCATTGATGTCCCGGGTGACGACCCACAGGTTGCGCAGGCCGCGGCGCCGGGCCTCGGCCTCGATGTGTTGACGCTGGCTCTGCGAATTCGACAGCGCGGTGATCCGGCTGGCCGGATAGCGCTCGGCCATCCACAGGCTCAGCGAGCCCCAGCCGCATCCCAGCTCCAGCACGTCCTGGCCATCGGCCAGCCCGGCGCGCTCGCATGTCTGCGCGAGCGCCGCGGCCTCGGCCTGGTCGAGCGTGAAGTCGGAGGCGGGCCAGTAGCCGCTGCTGTATTTGCGGTGGTTGCCAAGCACCTCCGCGAAGAAGCCCGCCGGCAGTTCGTAGTGCTGTTCGTTGGCCTTGTCGGCCAGGGGTGCCAACTCTGCGCCGTGCATCGCGGCGATGAATTCGCGCGTCAGCCGGGCGGTGGCGGCCCTGTCGCCGGCTTTCATTTCGGCCAGTCGGTCTTTCAGCAGTCGACGGATGCCGAAACGCACGACGCGGTCCGGCACCCGCCCCTTCTCGACCCAGCTGATCGCTCCTGCGATGTGATTCGGCATGCCCGCATTTCCTCGAACGGTCGGCACCGACGCGGTGCCCCGGTCGCTTCTACGCGGCCTGCTGTCGTTTGGATCAGCGCGGTGGCCGAGAGGGCAGAGTTGCCGGCATTGTCAAGACGTACTGTCCTTTTCGTCCGGATTGCCGACGCGGAAGGGTCCGTGTTCAATGCCCAAAAAAGGGGCATGGCTCGACAACAGCGTGCTGCTGCGCCGCAAGGACAACCTGTGCGAGGTCGGTGCCTGCCTGGTGTGGGAGTTCGTGCCCACCCGGACTCCGCAGCGTGCGTATGCGTGCGCCTTGACAAACCCCATTGACGGATCAATCCTGCAGCCGAAACATTTCGCATAGAAGAACAAGGAGTAGGAATGGCTTCGACTGACCAGAAGATGTCGCGCATGCAGCTCACCGCGATGGTGGTGGGCGGGATGGTCGGCGCGGGGATCTTTTCCCTGCCTCGCACCTTCGCGAA
Source organism: Variovorax sp. J31P179 (assembly GCF_030316985.1). Lineage (NCBI taxonomy): Bacteria > Pseudomonadati > Pseudomonadota > Betaproteobacteria > Burkholderiales > Comamonadaceae > Variovorax > Variovorax sp. J31P179. The sequence goes on from NZ_JASZYL010000021.1 coordinate 29,642, forward strand.
CGCGACCGGCCCGCTCGGCGCCGTCATCGCATGGCTCATCGCCGGCACCGGCATGTACATGCTGGCGCGGGTCTTCCAGTCGCTGGCCGAACGCAAGCCCGACCTCGACGCCGGCGTCTTCGCCTATGCCAAGGCCGGCTTCGGCGACTACCCCGGCTTCCTGTCGGCCTTCGGCTACTGGATCGGCAGCTGCATCGGCAACGTGTCGTACTGGGTGCTCATCAAGTCCACGCTGGGCGCCTTCTTTCCGATCTTCGGCGACGGCAACACGGTGGTGGCGATCGTGGTCGCCTCGGTGGGCATCTGGCTGTTCCACTTCATGATCCTGCGCGGCATCAAGCAGGCGGCCTTCATCAACAGCGTGGTCACGGTCGCCAAGATCATCCCGATCCTGGTCTTCATCGTGCTCCTGGCCTTCGCCTTCAAGATGGACCTGTTCAGCGCCAACCTGTACGGCGGCGGGCTGGAGGGCGGGATCTTCGAGCAGGTGCGCGCCACCATGCTGGTCACGGTGTTCGTGTTCCTCGGCATCGAGGGCGCCAGCGTCTATTCGCGCTTTGCCAAGGAGCGCGCGGACGTCGGCAAGGCCACCATCCTGGGCTTCATCGGCGTCACCGGCCTGATGGTGCTGGTGACGATGCTGCCCTATGCGGCGCTGCAGCGCGCGGACATCGCCGGCATGCGCCAGCCCTCGATGGCCGCGGTGCTGGAGGCGGTGGTTGGCCATTGGGGTGCCATCTTCGTGAGTGTCGGGCTGATCATCTCGGTGCTGGGTGCCTACCTGGCCTGGTCGCTGATCTGCGCCGAGGTGCTGTTCACCGCCGCGAAGACCAAGGACATGCCGGCGATCTTCGCCAGGGAGAACGCCAACCAGGTGCCGGCCAACGCACTGTGGCTGTCGAACATCATCGTCCAGCTGCTGGTGATCACCACCTACTTCTCGAACGATGCCTTCGCGCTGATGCTGAACCTCACCAGCGCGATGGCGCTGATCCCGTACCTGTTCGTGGCCGCCTACGGTTTCATGATCTCGAAGCGCGCAGAGACGTACGAACTGCGCCCCGAGGAGCGCACGCGCGACCTGGTCATGGCGTCGGTGGCGGTGATCTACACGGTCTTCATGATCTACGCCGGCGGCCTCAAGTTCATCCTGCTGTCGGCGGTGCTCTATGCGCCCGGCACGCTGCTCTATATCTGGGCCCGGCGCGAGCAGGACAAGACCGTCTTCACGGTCACTGACTGGGTCATTTTCCTGGTCGCGGTAGTGGGTGCCGTGGTGGGCATCTACGGGCTCGCGACCGGCACCATCACCATCTAGTCACAGGCTGGATATACCGTTCACTCATCGGATTCCTGGAGAACATCATGGCGACCAAAGAAGCGAAAGAGACAACCTTCGGCGTGCACTCGGAAGTCGGGCAGCTGCGCAAGGTGATGGTGTGCGCCCCCGGCCTGGCCCATTCGCGCCTGACGCCGAGCAACTGCGACCAGCTGCTGTTCGACGACGTGCTGTGGGTCGAGAACGCCAAGCGCGACCACTTCGACTTCGTCACTAAGATGCGCGACCGCGGCGTCGAGGTGGTCGAGATGCACAATTTGCTGGCCGAGACGGTGGCGGTGCCCGAGGGCAAGAAGTGGATCCTCGACAACCAGGTCGTGCCCAACCAGGTCGGCCTCGGCTTCATCGACGAGCTGCGCAGCTACCTCGAGGGCCTGGACAACCGCAAGCTGGCCGAGACGCTGATCGGCGGGCTGTCGACCAACGACTTCCCCGAGTCGGTCGGCGGCAAGGCGCTGGAGGTCGTGCGCGAGGCCGCAGGCGTCACCGAATACCTGCTGCCGCCGCTGCCCAACACGCTCTACACGCGCGACACCACCTGCTGGATCTACGGCGGCGTGACGCTGAACCCGCTGTACTGGCCGGCGCGCCACGAGGAAACCATCCTCACCACCGCGATCTACAAGTTCCACCCCGACTTCGCCGGCAAGGTCAACGTCTGGTGGGGCGACCCGACCGAAGACCACGGCCTGGCCACTCTCGAAGGCGGCGACGTGATGCCGATCGGCAAGGGCAACGTGCTGATCGGCATGAGCGAGCGGACCTCGCGCCAGGCCATCAGCCAGCTGGCGGCCACGCTGTTCAAGAAGGGCGCAGCCGAGCGCGTCATCGTCGCGGCCATGCCCAAGATCCGTGCCGCGATGCACCTCGACACCGTGTTCACCTTCGCCGACCGCGACTGCGTGCTGCTGGCGCCGGACTTCATGAACCAGACGCGCACCTACTCGTACCGTCCGAGCAGCCATCCGAGCGGCGTCGAACTGCATGCCGAGAACAAGCCCTTCGTCGACGTCGTGGCCCAGGCGCTCGGCTTCAAGAAGCTGCGCGTGGTCGAGGCCGGCGGCAGCGACTACCAGCGCGAGCGCACCCAGTGGGACAGCGGCGCCAACCTGGTCTGTGCCTCGCCGGGCGTGGTTTATGCATACGATCGCAATACCTACACCAACACGCTGCTGCGCAAGCAGGGCATCGAGGTGGTGACCATCGTCGGGGCCGAACTGGGCCGCGGACGCGGAGGCGGCCATTGCATGACCTGCCCGATCATTCGCGATCCAGTCGACTTCTGACGCAAGATCAAAGAGGAAGCCAGCTCGTGCACGTGAAATCCGCTGCCCATCGATTCGGAAACTGGTCCTGGACGACGACGCTGCTGGCGGTCGCGGCCCTGGTGTCGCTGTCGGCCTGCAGGCGGGCCGAAGAGGCGACGGCGCCCGAGGTCCGTCCCGTCCGCGTCATGACGATCGAGCAGCGCACGGTCGGCGACACCGTGTCGTTGACCGGGCGCATACAAGCCCAGAGCGAAGTCAACCAGTCCTTCCGCATCGACGGCCGGCTGATCGAGCGCAACGTCGACATCGGCGACCGGGTCAGGCCCGGCCAGCTGCTGGCGCGCCTCGACCAGATGAACGAGGACAGCAGCCTGCAGTCCGCGCGGGCCCAATTGGCGGCCGCGCAGGCCCAGGGCATCGAGGCCCGCAATACCTTCAACCGGATGCGCGACCTGCTGGCCGAGAACGCGGTCTCGCGGGCCTCGTTCGAGCAGGCCGAGGCGATGCTCAAGGTCACGCAGTCGCAGGTCAATTCGGCCCAGTCGCTGGTCGACATCGCGCAGAACCGCCTGAGCTACACCCGGCTGCTGTCCGACGTGGCCGGGGTGGTCACGGCGCGCGGCGCCGAGCCCGGCGAGGTGGTGCCGGCCGGCCGCATGATCGTGCAGGTGGCACGCGAAGGCGCCATCGACGCGGTCTTCGACGTCCCGGCCCAGATCAAGGACATCGCGCCGACCAATCCCGACATCCTGGTCTCGCTCGGCGGCGACCCGAAGGTCACGGCGGTGGGCAAGGTGCGCGAAGTCTCGCCGCGCGCCGATCCGGTGACCGGCACCTTCGCGGTCCGGGTCCGGCTGATCAATCCGCCCGCGGCGATGCGCCTGGGCAGCACCGTCACCGGGCGCATGAAGCTCAACACCGAGCCCGCGCTCGACATCCCGGCCAGCGCGCTGCTCCGCGCCAACGGCCAGACCTCGGTCTGGGTGGTCGACACCAAGGCCGGCACGGTTTCGGCTCGCAACGTGCAGGTGCGCGCCTATGACGCGGCCCGCGTTCAAGTCTCCCAGGGGCTGGCGCCCGGCGATGTGATCGTCACCGCCGGTGTCCAGGCGCTGCGGCCGGGACAGAAGGTCCGCTGGCTCGAGGCCGCGAAGTGATCGGCCCGAACCTGTCGGAGTGGGCGCTCTCCAAGCGCTCGCTGGTGGTGTTCCTGATGATCATCGCGGTGGTCGCGGGCACCTTGTCGTTCCTGAAGCTCGGGCGCGCCGAAGACCCGGCCTTCACCTTCCGCACCATGATCGTCGCCGCCGGCTGGCCCGGCGCCACGGTCGACGAGACGCTGTCGCAGGTCACCGAGCGGCTGGAGCGCACCTTGCAGGAAACGCGGCACCTCGACCGGGTGCGCAGCTACACCACCGCGGGCCAGACCACGATCTTCGTCGACCTCAAGCAGTCGACGCCGCCGGCCGAGGTGGCCGACATCTGGTACCAGGTGCGCAAGAACATCGGCGACATGCGCCAGACGCTGCCGACCGGCGTCGTCGGCCCCTTCTTCAACGACGACTTCGGCGACACCTTCGGCATCATCTATGCCTTCACCGCCGACGGCTACACCTTCCGCGAACTGCGCGACAAGGTCGAAGACGCGCGCTCGCGCCTGCTGCAGGTGCCCGACGTCTCGAAGATCGAGGTGCTGGGCGCGCAGGACGAGCAGATCTTCATCGAGTTCTCGACCGAGCGCCTGGCCGGCCTGCGCCTGGACTACGGCGCGATCGTGGCGGCGCTGCAGGCGCAGAACGTGATCCGCCCGGCCGGCGTGCTGCACACCGAGCAGGAGCGCGTCTTCATGCGCGTCACCGGCTCCTTCGACAACGAGCGCGACATCGAGTCGGTCAACCTGGTCCTTGGCGGGCGCAACATCCGCCTGGGCGACATCGCGACCGTGCGGCGCGGCTTCACCGACCCGCCGCAGCCGATGTTCAGGGTCAACGGCAAGCCGGCGATCGGCCTCGCGATCGCGATGCGCGACGCCGGCGACATCCTCGCGCTCGGCAAGAACATCAAGGCCGTGATGGCCGACATCACGGCCAACCTGCCGCACGGCATCGAGCCGACGCTGGTGGCCGACCAGGCGGTCACGGTCGATGTCGCGATCAGCGACTTCATGGCCTCGCTGTGGCAGGCGATCGCGATCATCCTGGTGTGCAGCTTCGTGAGCCTGGGGGTGCGGCCCGGCGCGGTGGTGGCGCTGTCGATCCCGCTCACGCTGGCGATCGTCTTCGCGATCATGGACTTCGTGAACATCGACCTGCATCGGGTCTCGCTGGGGGCGCTGATCATCGCGCTGACCCTGCTGGTCGACGACGCGATGACCACGGTCGACGCGATGCTCAACCGCCTCGCGGCCGGCGACACCAAGGACCAGGCCGCGACCTTCGCCTACCGCACGCTGGCGGCGCCGATGCTGATCGGCACGCTGGTGTCGATCTCCAGCTTCGTGCCGATCGGCTTCGCGCGCAGCTCGGCGGGCGAATACACCTTCTCGATCTTCGCCGTGGTGGCGATCGCGCTGCTCGTCTCCTGGCTCGGCGCCGTGATCTTCGCGCCGCTGGTGGGCAAGGCGCTGCTCAAGTCGCCCAAGGCCGATGCGGTGGTCAAGCCCAGCAAGTTCCTGAATGCCTACGGCGGTTTCCTCAAGGGCGCGATCCGCGCCAAGTGGCTGACCATCGGGCTCACGCTGGCGGCCTTCGTGGGGTCGATGTTCCTGGTGCGTTTCGTGCCGCAGCAGTTCTTCCCGGCCTCCGACCGGCCCGAGCTGACGGTCGACCTGACCCTGCGCCAGAACGCATCGATCTACGCCACCGAGGAAGAGGTCAAGAAGCTCGAGGAGATCCTCAAGGCCGACCCCGATGTCGACCACTTCAGCAGCTATGTCGGCCGCGGCGCGGTGCGCTTCATCCTGACGCTCAACGTGCAGCTGGCGAATCCGTTCTTCTCGCAGCTGGTCGTGGTCGCCAAGGACCTCGAGTCCCGCGACCGTCTGCAGATCAAGCTCGAGAAGGTGCTGGCCGAGCAGTTCCCGGACATGGTGGCGCGGGTGTCGCCGCTCGAACTCGGGCCGCCCGTGGGCTGGCCGCTGCAGTACCGCGTGATGGGGCCCGACAAGGACGAGGTGCGCAAGATATCGCTCGACCTGGCGGGCATCCTGGGCTCGCATCCGCAGGCCCGGCACGTGAACTTCGACTGGATGGAGCCGGCGCGGCAGATCCAGATCCGGGTCAACCAGGACGAGGCGCGCCAGCTCGGCATCAGCACCGGCGCGCTGGCCGGCATCATGAACGCGACCGTGACCGGCACCGCGGTCACGCAGGTGCGCGACGACATCTACCTGATCAACGTGGTGGCCCGCTCGAGCGCCGAGCAGCGGCTGTCGCTGCAGACGCTGAGCACCCTGCAGGTGCCCACCGCCAGCGGCCGCATGGTGCCGCTGAACCAGTTCGCCACCTTCTCCGAAGAGCAGGAGTCGCCGCTGGTGTGGCGCCGCAACCGGGTTCCGACGCTCACGGTGCGCGCCGACGTGGTCCACGGCGCGCTGCCCGACACCATCGTCGAGGCGCTGGCACCGAAGATCAAGGAGTTCAACGCCAAGCTGCCGAAGGGCTACAAGATCGAGACCGGCGGTCTCTCCGAAGAAAGCGCCGAGTCGAGCGCCTCGGTGTTCGCGGTGGTGCCGCTCATGATCGTGCTGATGCTGCTGAGCATGATGGTGCTGCTGGTGAGCTTCCGCCGGCTCGCGATGGTGGTCTGCGTGATGCCGCTGGGCTTGATCGGCGTGGTGATCACGCTGCTGGTGTTCAACCGGCCGCTGGGCTTCGTCGCCATCCTCGGCATCCTGGCGCTGATCGGCATGATCGCCAAGAACGGCGTGATCCTGATCGTCCAGATCGAGACCTACCGGGCCGAGGGCATGAGCGTGCTCGACGCCGTGGTGGCCTCGGGCACCTCGCGGATGCGACCGATGATGCTGACCTCGATCTCGACCGTGCTCGGCCTGATCCCGATCGCGCCGACCGTGTTCTGGGGCTCGATGGCCTTCGCGATCATGGGCGGCCTGCTGGTGGCCACGCTGCTGACGCTGGTCTTCCTGCCGACCCTGTACGTGATGGTGTTCGGCAAGGAGAAGCCGACGCCGCCGGCAGGCGAGGCCGAGCCGGCGTGAACGACCGGCTGGCTGACGGGGCAAGGCACATGCAGGCATCCGCAACACCGACCGGGACCGCGGTGCTCGACCTGCACGTGGCCGAACTCCGTCAGCTGTTCAACTCGATGGACCCGGCGCCTTTCCGCGAGCGCGACCTCGATGCCAAGGCCCAGGACTACATCGTCGACTGGGCCCAGGAGGTGCCGGCCGGCCGGCCGCTGGAACTGGTCGTGCACGTCGGCGCCAAGACCGTTGCGCCGTCCGATGCCGCGATGCTGAAGGACGCGGTCGACGAATACTTCCGCCAGCGCGCGCTGGCCACCTGGCGCGGCTTGCGCAAGCTGTTCCGCATCGGCCGGATCAGCCTGCTGATCGGCGTGCTGTTCGTCGGCGCCGCCGCGGTGGTCGGCGAGTCGATCGCCAGCTTCGTCGGCCAGGGGCGCTACGCGACCCTGATCCACGACAGCCTCGTGATCGGCGCCTGGGTGGCGCTGTGGCGGCCGATGGAGATCTTTCTCTACGACTGGTGGCCGGTGCGCACCGAGGCCCGCCTGTTCGAGCGACTGAGCAGGATCGATGTCCGGCTGACCAGTGCCGGCGGCACGGAGGCGAGCGCATGAAGCCCGCCGCCGCCGATCCCGCCACCCCGGCCGCACCGTCGCGGCGCATCACGGCCGTGGTCCGCGGATTGATGCTGCTGGTGCTCTGGCTGCTGCTGATGCCCAGCCTCAAGCCCGCCGACCTCGGGGTGGGCCTGGTCGCCGTGGCCGCCGGAACCTTCGCCAGCCTGCGCCTGCTGCCGCCCGAGGCGGGGCATCTGCGCCTGGGCGCGCTGTTCGGCTTCCTGCCGCATTTCCTCTGGCAGTCGGTGCTGGCCGGCGTCGACGTCGCGCGCCGGGCGCTGTCGCCGCGGATGCCGCTGAAGCCCGGCTTCATCGTCTACAAGGTCGGCTTCCGTCCCGGCCTGGCGCGCAACGAGTTCGCCTCGATCACCAGCCTGCTGCCGGGCTCGGTGCCGGTCGCCGAATCGGAGCACGACATCACCTACCACTGCCTGGACCTCGACGCGCCGGTCGCCGAGCAGCTGGCGGCCGAGGAGCTGCGCCTGCGCCGCGCGCTGGTCGCCGGGGAGCGCCACCATGACTGAGTTCCTGCTCGGCGCTTCGGCCTTCGTGCTGCTGACGGTCGCGGTGGGCCTGATCTGCATCCTGCGCGGCCCGGACGACGTCGATCGCATGATGTCGGTGCAGCTGTTCGGCACCGCCGGCATCGCGGCCCTGCTGCTGCTGGGGGCCGCGATCGGCGCCGCGGCCGTGGTCGACCTGGCCCTGATCCTGGCCGTGCTGGCGGCCTTCGCCGCGCTGGCCTTCGTCAAGGCCGGCTCGCGCCCCGGTGCCGCGCACACAGAACCGGAGGACCGCGCATGAGGGCCATCCTGGACATCTTCACGATCGTCGCCGTGGTCGCTGGCGCCTTCTTCTTCCTCGCCGGCACCGTGGGCCTTCTGCGCTTCCCCGACACCTTCACGCGGGCACACGCGCTGACCAAGGCCGACAACCTCGGGCTTGGCCTGGTGGTGATCGGCCTGCTGCCGCAGATGGACGGCGTGATGGCCGGGCTCAAGCTGGTCCTGGTCTGGCTGATGGTGCTGCTGGCCTCGGCCACGGTGTCGCAGCTCATCGCGCGCGCGGCGCGGCGCGGCGGGTCCGACGGAGGCAAGTCATGACCCTGGCGCTGACCCTGGCCCTGGTGGGCCTGCTCATGGCGCTGGCCATCTGGACCGTGGTGGCGCGCGACACCTTCGCCGCCGTGACCGGCTTCGTCCCCTACGGGCTGCTGCTCACGCTGGCCTGGCTGCAGCTGCGCGCGGTCGACGTCGCGATGACCGAGGCGGCGATCGGCGCCGGCCTGACCGGCGTGCTGCTGATCGCCGCCGCCGCCCGGCTGCGCGCGACCGAGGCCCCGGCCTGGGCCGAGCGGCCCGGCCTCGCGACGCGGGTGCTGGCCGCGATCGTCTCCGCCGCCGTGGCCGCCGGCATCGGCGCCTGCGTGCTGCTGCTGCCCGATCCGGCGCCGAGCCTGGCGCCGGCGGTGGTCGAGAACATCGCCGCCACCGGCGTCGGCAATCCGATCACCGCGGTGCTGATGTCCTTCCGCGCGATGGACACGCTGCTCGAGGCCATCGTGCTGCTGCTGGGCCTGGTCGGCGTCTGGTCGCTGGCGCCCGACCGCTTCTGGGGCGGGCGGCCGGGGCCGGCGCCGACCGAAGACCCGAACAGCATCCTCGGCTACCTCGCGCGGGTGCTGCCGCCGATCGGGATCGTCGTCGGCGTCTACATCCTCTGGGTCGGCGCCGACCATCCGGGCGGCAAGTTCCAGGGCGCCACGGTGCTGGCCGCGATGTGGCTGCTGGTCATGATGGCCGGCCTGTCGGACGCGCCCGCGGTCGACCGGCGCTGGGTCCGGATCGCGCTGGCCGGCGGCCCGGCCGCATTCATCGCGGTCGGCCTGCTCGGCAGCGTCATCGCGGGCGCCTTCCTCGGCTATCCGGAGGCGTTCGCCAAGCCCCTGATCGTGGTCATCGAGGCGGCGCTGCTGCCGTCGCTGGCGGTCACGCTGGCGCTGCTCCTGACCGGGCCGCCGAGCAGGAAGGACAGCAGCGAATGAACACGCCCACCCTGCTCGGACTGTGCGCCGCGGTGCTGATCGGCCTGGGTCTCTACGGCCTCATCGTGAACCCGCATCCGCTGCGCAAGATCATGGCCTTCAACGTGATGGGCAACGGCATCTTCCTGGTCGCCGCCGTGATCGCGCGCCGCGGCGCCGGCGCCGGAATGGGCGGCGACCCGGTGCCGCAGGCCCTGCTGATCACCGCGCTGGTGGTGGCGTTTGCCGCCTCGGCCCTGGGGGTGGCTCTGGTGCTGCGGCTGTTCGAGGAAACCGGCTCGGCCTCGCTGACCGCGCCGGACGCCGCGCCGCGGACCCCTCCTTCCGAGAGCGAGGTCTAGGTGCCGCTCTCGATGCCCGCAGTGGATCCGGCGACGCCAGGCGGCCTGCTGCTGGTGCTGGCCGTGCTGCTGCCTTTCGTCGGCATGATGCTCGGCTTCGTGCTCGGCGGCCGGCGCGCGCAGCAGGTGGCCTGGGCGACGATCGTGCTCGGCATCGTGCTGATGGCCGCCATCGCGCACCGGCTGTGGGTGTCGGGCGACGCGCTGGTCTACCTGCTCGGCGGCTGGGCGCCGCCGCTCGGCGTCAGCCTGCGCGCCGATGGCCTGGCGGTCTGCATGATGGTGGCCGTGATGGTGGTGGTGGTCGGCATCGGCGTCTACGCCAACGGCGATTTCGGCACCCCTGCCGGAGTGCGCGAGAAGCGCTCCGCACTGACCTTCTGGCTGCTGCTGCTCGCGGTCTGGGGCTCGCTCAACCTCGTGTTCGTGAGCGGCGACGTCTTCACGCTGTACGTCGCGCTCGAGCTGCTCACCTTCGCCGGCGTGCCGCTGGTCAGCCTCGACGGCCGCGGCGAGACCTTGCAGGCCGCGCTGCGCTACCTGATCTATGCGCTGGTCGGCTCGATGTTCTACCTGCTCGGCGGCTTCCTGCTGTATGGCGCCTATGGCACCCTGGACATCGCGCTGCTGGGCCAGCGCATCGGCGCCGAGCCCGTGACCTGGATCGCCGCCGCGTCGATGACGGTCGGCCTGCTGGCCAAGACCGCGCTGTTCCCGCTCCACCTGTGGCTGCCCCCGGCGCATGCCGGCGCGCCGGCCGCCGCCAGTGCGCTGTTGTCGGCGCTGGTGATCAAGGGCGCCTGGTTCCTGGTCGTGCGGCTGTGGGTCGATGTCTTCGCCGGCGTCATCACGCTGCCCTCGGCCCAGCTGCTCGCGGCCCTCGGCGCCTCGGCGATCCTGGTCGGCAATGTCGTCGCCCTGCGGCAGGCGCGCCTGAAGCTGCTGATCGCCTACTCGACCGTGGCCCAGATCGGCTACCTGTTCCTGATGTTTCCGCTGGCCGCCGGGCTCGATGCCGCGCAGCTGGACAGCAGCTTCGCGGTCACCGGCGGGCTGCTGCAGGCGATCTCGCATGCGACCGCCAAGGCCGCGATGTTCATGGCGGCCGGGCTCATCTACACCACGCTCGGCCACGACCGCGTGGCCGACCTGCGCGGCGCCGGGCGGGCCCTGCCGATGACGATGACTGCCTTTGCGCTGGCCGGCGCCTCGCTGATCGGGCTGCCGCCCTCGGGCGGCTTCCTCGCCAAGTGGATGCTGCTGTCGGCGGCCATCGCCACCGCCCAGTGGTGGTGGGTGCTGGTGATGATGGCCGGCGGCCTCTTGACCAGCGCCTACGTCTTCATGGTGATGGTGCGCGCGATGGCGCCGGCCGCCCTCGGCTGGGTGCCGAAGGCGCGCGTGCCGGGCTACCAGCAGGGGGCCGTGCTGGCGCTCGCGCTGTGTTCGTTCCTGCTCGGCGCGGTGGCGCTGCTGCCGGTCGACGTCGCCCAGATCGGCCGCACCGGCCTGCTCGCGATGGGGGTCCGATGATCGGTTCCGTCACACTCGCCGCGATCGTGTTCGAAGTGCCGGTGCTGCTGCCGCTGGCGCTCGGCGTGCCGCTGCTGCTGCTGCTGGCCTGCGCGTTTCCCGGCCTGCGCCGGCGCCTGCCGGGGCTGTTCGCGCTGGCCCCGGTGCCGGCGCTGGCGGCAGCCCTCCTGGCCGGTGCCGAGCCGGACCTGGTGCTGGGCAATGCCTTCTTCTCGCTGACGTTCGCGCTCGACGCGCCGGGCGCGATGCTGCTCGGCGTCGCCGCGGTGCTGTGGATCTTCGCCGGTGCCTACGCGGCGCGCTGGCTGCGCGGGCGGCCCGACCGCGACGGCTTCATCGTCTGCTGGCTGATGACGCTGACCGGCTCGGTCGGCGTGTTCCTGGCGGCAGACCTGATCGGCTTCTACTTCCTGCTGGCCGTGCTCAGCGTCGGTGCCAGCGGCCTGGTGCTGCAGGGCGAGGGGCCGGATGCGTTCCGCGCCAGCGCGCTCTACCTCGGGCTGGCGCTGCTGGCCGAGGCCTTCCTGCTCGCCGGCCTGCTGCTGCTGGCCCTGGCCACGCCGGACGGCAGCCTGCTGATCGCCGATGCCGTGGCGGCGCTGCCGGGCTCGCCGTGGCGCGATCTCACGCTGCTGCTGCTCGTCGTGGGCCTCGGCATGAAGGCCGGCCTGCTGCCGCTGCACTTCTGGATGCCGATCGCCTACGGCGCGGCGCCGATCCCGGCCGCGGCGGTGATGAGCGGTGCCGTGGTCAAGGCCAGCATCATCGCGCTGGTCCGCTTCCTGCCCTTCGATGCCGCGCTGCCGTCCTTCGGCCTGCCGCTGGCCGCGCTCGGGCTCCTCGGCGCGCTCTACGGCGTGGCGATCGGCATCACGCAGACCCAGCCCAAGCTGGTCCTGGCCTACTCGAGCGTCAGCCAGATGGGATTCCTGGTGGCCGTGATCGGCATGGGCCTGGCCGCCGGCGACCCCGGCACCGCGCTGGCCGCGGCCTTCTACGCAGCCCACCACCTGCTCGTGAAGGGCGGCCTGTTCCTGGCCGTCGGCGTGGTCATGCTGACCGGCCGCCGTCACCTGTGGCCGATGCTGCTGCCGGCCGCGGTCATCGCGCTGGGGCTCGGCGGCCTGCCGCTGACCGGCGGCGCGCTGGCCAAGTACGCGGCCAAGGACTTCATGGGCAGCGGCCTGGCGGCCACCGTGGCCGTGGTGTCCTCGATCGCCACCACGCTCCTGATGGTCCATTTCCTGCGGCGGCTGGCCGCCGACACGGCGGTCGATCCGGGCGCCCGCGCGCCGTCGGTGCTGATGGCCTCCTGGCTGGCGATGGCGCTGGCCTCGGTGGCGCTGCCGTGGGCGCTGTGCCTGCTGCTTCCGCTCGGCGCGCTGCCCGAGGCCCTGTCGCCCGCGGCGCTGTGGGCCGCACTCTGGCCGGTGCTGATCGGTGCCGCCATCGCGGTCGGGCTGGACAGCCTCGGGCGGGCGCTGCCGCAGATCCCGGCCGGCGATCTCGGCGCGGCGCTGGGCCGGCTCGGCGGCCTGGTCGCCGCGGCCGGACGAGGATTCGAGACGATCGACACTTTCGCGCGGCGCTGGGCCGTTGCGAGCATTGCATTGCTGGTAGTGTCCCTGCTGTTCGGCTACGCGCTGATGGCACAGGGCTGAAGGAGAACGAGATGAGGAAGTCAACGCTCGCGGCGGTGTCCGCCGCGGTCCTGGTGGCCCTGGCGGGCTGCACGGTCGGGCCCGACTTCGTGCGGCCCGCGGTGCAGTCCCCGGCGGCCTGGCGGATCGACTACCCCATGGCGGCCGAAGTGGCCAACACCAAGTGGTGGGAGCAGTTCGGCGACCCGGTCCTGAACCAGCTGATCGAGACCGCGCTGCGCGACAACCTCGACGTCCGGATCGCGGCGGCCCGCATCGACCAGTTCCTCGGGGCCCTGACGACCACCGATTCGCAGGCCTATCCGCAGTTCGGCTACGGCGCCGGGGCGGCCCGCACGCGCGCCAGCCGCGAGGGCCAGCCGCCGATCCCCGAGCCCGCGAGCAATTACTTCTCGCTCTACCAGGCCAGCCTCAACGCCGGCTGGCAGGTCGACCTGTTCGGCCGCGTCCGGCGCCTGAGCGAGGCCGCGCAGGCGCAGGTCTACGCCAGCCAGGAGGGCCAGCGCGGCGTAGTTCTGACGCTCGTGACCGGCGTGGCGACCAGCTACATCGCGCTGCGGGCACTCGACCGGCAGGTCGAGATCGCCAAGTCCACCGCCGCCAACTTCGGCGAGACCGCGCGCATCTTCGACCTGCGCTTCAAGCGCGGACTGGTCTCGCAGACCGAGGTGACGCAGGTGCGCTCCCAGTACCAGCAGGCGCTCACCGCGATCCCGACCTTCGAGCAGCAGATCGCGGCGCTCGAGAACCAGATCTCTATCTTGCTGGGCCGCGACCCGGCGCCGATCCCGCGCGGCAAGACCATCGACGAGCTCGCCGCGCCGCTGATCCCGGCCGGCCTGCCTTCCGACCTGCTGCAGCGGCGCCCGGACATCCTGGCGGCCGAGCAGAACCTGGTGGCCGCCAACGCCAGCATCGGCGTCGCCCGCTCCCTCTACTACCCGAGCCTGTCGCTGACCGGCGCGCTGGGTTCCACCAGCACCGCCTTCGGCAACTTCCTGACCGGGCCGGCGACCACCTGGTCGGTGGTCGCGGGCCTCACCGGCCCGATCTTCACCTTCGGCGCCATCGAGGGCCAGGTCCGATCGGCCGAGGCCCAGAAGGCACAGGCCGAGCTGGTCTACCGGCAGACCGTGCTGGGCGCCTTCCGCGACACCAACAGCGCGCTGATCGGCACCCAGAAGAGCATCGAGGGGGTCGAGTACCAGCGCGGACGGGTCAAGGCGCTGCGCGAGTTCGCTCGCCTGTCCAGGCTCAAGTTCGAGGCCGGCCTGATCGGCTACCTCGAGGTGCTGGTGGCCGACAACGAACTGTTCGCGGCCGAGCTGTCTTTCGTGAACCTGCAGGCCAACCGCTACTCGCAGGCGATCAACGTCTACCAGGCGATGGGCGGCGGCTGGGTCGACCTCGCGGATGCGCAGACGCCGCGTCCGGTCGGCATGGCCGGCGGCCCGCGCACGCCTTGATCCCGCGCGGCATGAACGAGCGCTTCCAGACCCTGGTCTACGGCACGGCGATCGCGCTGATGATCGGCTGGGTCTTCTACATCGGGCGCAATGTCTTCGTGCCGATCATGTTCAGCGTCTTCGTGGTCTACGTGATCCTCGGTCTGGCGCGCCTGATTGGCAAGGTGCCGCTGCTGGGGCCGGCGCTGCCGCAGCTGGTGATCTCGATCCTCTCGGTGCTGATCATCGCGCTCGGGCTCGCCATGGTGGTCTACACGATCCTGGCCAACAAGGACAGCGTGATCGCGATGGCGCCGCGCTACCAGGAGTCGCTGCTGGCGGCGGTGCAGCGGGTCGCGGTGCTGATGCGGGTCGAGGCCGAGCCGACCTGGACCACGCTGCGGCGCGACCTGCTTTCCCAGGTGAGCCTGCAGCGGGTGGCGGCGTCGGCGCTTGCTTCGGTGTCGTCGCTGTTCGCCACCGTGATCGTGGTCGCGCTGTACGCCTGCTTCCTGCTGGTCGAGCGGACCCACCTCGACGTCAAGATCCTGGCCATCGCACGCAGCCCCGAGCAGGCACGGCGCATCAAGCAGGTCATCGCCGACATCAACGCCCGGGTCGGCGCCTACCTGGCGCTCAAGACCTTCCTCGGGGTGCTGCTCGGCGCGCTCAGCTACGTGATCATGCGTTTCGCCGGCCTCGAGTTCGCCGGCTTCTGGGCCGTGATGATCGCGCTGCTCAACTACGTGCCCTACATCGGCTCGTTCCTGAGCGTCGTGCTGCCGGGCCTGATGGCCGTGGCCCAGTTCGGCAGTGCCGGCGAGGCGATCCAGATCATGATGTCGCTGGCGGTGGTCCAGTTCGTGATCGGCAACTTCCTGGACCCCTACGTCATGGGGAATTCGCTCAACCTGAGCCCGTTCGCGATCCTCGTGAGCCTGGCGGTCTGGGTCGCCCTCTGGGGCGTGCCGGGCGCCTTCCTGGCGGTGCCGATCACCGCGATGATGACCATCATCTTCTCGGAGTTCCCCGGCACCCGCCCCATCGCCGTCCTGCTGTCGCAGAACGGCAAGCCCTGACGCCCTCAAGTTTCGGCGCGGCTGGCCGATATACGGTCAGCGCATGCCCTCGCCGCGTCGGGCGGGTGGCGTGCCGCGACGAGGAGCCAGCGTGAAACTGAGGTCGATGCAGGGTCGCTGCAGTCCGGGCCCGAGGGGGCGGGGATGAGCTTGGCCGTCTATGGCTACGATGCCTTCAAGGTGCTGGCCTTCGCCGCGCCGGTGGCCGGCTTCGCCGCCGTCGCCCATGTGCGCGCCACGCGGCGCCGGGAACAGGCGCGGCGGGTCGAAAGCGCGAGCCGCAGCTGCCGGCAGGTCTTCGTCGAAGTGCCGGGACTCCCCGGCGCGCCCTCCGATTCGGTCTCCTTCGAGCTGACGCCGCAATTGCTGGGCTGGCTCGCCGCCGCCCAGAGCGGTTCCCTGAAAGGCATCGACACGCCCGACGCCGTGATGCTGGCCTTCGACGTCGAGGCGGCTTGGAAGGGCGTGCGGCCTGCCGGGGCCGGCGACGACCCGGACACCCGCAGCCAGCTGGTCGCGACCCGCGAGCGCTTCTTCGTGCGATCGGTCGATGCCCGCCGCAACAGCGCCCCGGTGTCGTTGCGCGCGATGCTCGATGCGCATCGCAGCCTCGCGGAGGGCGAGCCGCTCCATTGCTCGGTCGATGGCCTGATCGGCGTCAGGCCGGTGCGGCGCTTGCGGGTCGAGGCGGCGGCGGTGGTGGCCAAGCAGTTCTACTGGGTGCGGGCGAACGGGGCGGGGCCGCCACGCTCTCCGCCGAGTTAGGTAGGATTGCGGGCTGTCCGCTGCGCTTGCGGGCAATCTCGCAATTCAAGGACTCCGCATGACCACCCCCAGCTACCCCGACACCCGCCTGCTGATCGATGGCGAATGGTGTGACGCCCTGAGCGGCAAGACCCAGGACGTGATCAACCCGGCCACCGGCCAGCCGATCGGCAAGGTCGCCTTCGCCGCGACCGCCGACCTCGACCGTGCGCTCGATGCGGCCCAGCGCGGCTTCGAAGCCTGGCGCCGGATCCCGGCCAACGAGCGCGCCGCCACCATGCGCAAGGCCGCCGGCCTTTTGCGCGAGCGCGCCGCCGACATCGCCCGCATCCTCACGCTGGAGCAGGGCAAGCCCTTCGCCGAGGCCCGCGGCGAGGTGCTCGCCGGCGCCGACATCATCGAATGGTTCGCCGACGAAGGCCGCCGTGTCTATGGCCGCATCGTGCCGTCGCGCAACCTGGCGGCGCAGCAACTGGTGCTGAAGGAACCCCTGGGCCCGGTCGCCGCCTTCACGCCCTGGAACTTCCCGATCAACCAGATCGTCCGCAAGCTCGGCGCGGCGCTGGCCAGCGGCTGCTCCTTCCTGTGCAAGGCGCCCGAAGAAACGCCGGCTTCGCCCGCCGCGCTGCTGCAGACCTTCGTCGATGCCGGCGTGCCGCGCGGGACGGTGGGCCTGGTGTTCGGCGATCCGGCCCAGATCTCGAACTACCTGATTCCGCATCCGATCATCCGCAAGGTGACCTTCACCGGCTCGACGCCGGTGGGCAAGCAGCTCGCGGCCCTGGCCGGCCAGCACATGAAGCGCGCGACCATGGAGCTCGGCGGCCATGCCCCGGTGATCGTCGCGGCCGACGCCGACGTCGAGCTGGCCGTCAAGGCCTCGGGCGGCGCCAAGTTCCGCAATGCCGGGCAGGTCTGCATCTCGCCGACCCGCTTCCTGGTGCACAACAGCATCCGCGACGCCTTCGCCCAGGCGATGGTCAAGCATGCCGAGAGCCTCAAGCTCGGCGACGGCCTGGCCGAAGGCACGACGCTCGGCCCGCTGGCCAACGCCCGCCGCCTCGGCGCCATGGCCAAGGTGCTCGAGGACGCCCGCGCCACCGGCGCCAAGGTCGCGACCGGCGGCGAGCGCGTCGGCAGCAGCGGCAACTTCTTCGCGCCCACGGTGCTGACCGACGTCTCGCTCGAGGCCGACGTCTTCAACAACGAACCCTTCGGCCCGATCGCGGCGATCCGCGGCTTCGACTCGCTCGACGAGGCGATCACCGAGGCCAACCGGCTGCCCTTCGGCCTGGCCGGCTATGCCTTCACCCAGTCGATCAAGAACGCCCACCTGCTGTCGCAGCGCATGGAAGTCGGCATGCTGTGGATCAACCAGCCGGCCGCGCCTTCGCCCGAGATGCCTTTCGGCGGCATCAAGGATTCGGGCTATGGCTCGGAAGGCGGTCCGGAGGCGATGGAGAACTACCTCAACACCAAGGCCGTCTCGATCATGGCCATCTGACGCACCGCAGGCGCGGGGGCCGCGCGGATGAGCGGCCCTTGCGTCGGCGGCGCAGCGGACCACAATGTCGGGCATGCCAAAGCTCTTGCTGCGCCGGTTCCTGGTCTGTGTCTGCCTGCTGCTGCCGGCGCTGGTCTGGGCGCAGACCCAGCTCGGCAGCGCCGCCGCACTGCAGGCGAAATTCGAGGCGGTCAAGTCGCAGTTCGACAAGAACGCCTTCGGCCGGCCGCTGGTGCTCGAATCGACCGAGGCCTCGGGCCAGCTGAGCGGCAACATCTTCGCGCTGGTCGACCATCCCTTCGACCAGGTCAGCGCCGCGCTGGTCAAGCCGGCGGTCTGGTGCGACGTCCTGATGCTGCACCTCAACACCAAGTACTGCGCCGTGCGAGGCGGCGGGGCGGCGACCACGCTGGCGGTGTCGGTGGGCCGCAAGTTCGACCAGCCGCTGTCGGACGCGCAGCGCATCGATTTCGTCTGGCAGCCTCCGGTCTCGACGGCCGACTACATGAGCGCCCGGCTGAGCGCCGACAAGGGGCCGCTGTCGACGCGCGACTACCGCATCGAGGTCGAGGCCACGCCGCTGCCCAATGGCAAGACCTTCCTCCACATGGCCTACGCCTATGCCTACGGCACCGCGGCCCGGATCGCGATGCAGGGCTACCTATCGACCCTGGGCAGCGACAAGGTGGGCTTCAGCGCCACCAAGGACAAGGACGCATCCGGCCAGCCCAGCCTGGTCGGCGGCGTGCTCGGGGTGGTGGAGCGCAACACGATGCGCTACTACCTCGCGATCGACGCCTACCTCGATTCGCCGGCCGAGGCCGAATTGCCCAAGCGCCTGGCCCAGTGGTTCGACAGCACCGAGCGCTATGCGCGCCAACTGCACGAGGTGGACCGCAGCGACTACCTCGAGATGAAGCGCAATGAATACAAACGGCTGAAGACCCAATAAGCCGAGCGTTCGCACCCGGTAAAAGCGCCCTTGCATCCGCGCCAGATGCACATGTATCCTTGTGTATCTGAAAGGGCTGCCCATGTCCATGGAACTGGATTTCCACCTCCACAAGATTCAGTCGCTGAGTCCCAAGGCGGCCAAGATCGCGCTGCGGATGCTGGACCGCGATCCGCGCGTCCCGACTGAATGGGTGATGGCCTTGCGTCCGGCGCTGGTCGACCGCAGCAGCGACGCGGAATCCTTTGGCGGCACCGACTGGATGACCATCGCGGCCATCGAGCGGCCCGGCATCCGGCGCTTCACCGAGCACTTCGAGAGCCGCGAGCAGCGACATGCGCGGCTGTGGGTGCTGAGCCTCCGGACCGCGACCAAGCGCCATGACCGCGCCGAGCCTGGCGAGAGCCTCTACGGCGCGCTCTAGCGCGTGTGCGACGCCGGGCCGGCGTCTTCGCGGCCGTTCATTTCTTGCGTCCCGCTCCGCCCCTGAGCAGTTCGCTCCGGTGCTTCTGAACCTCGGCCAGCCGCTTGAGTTCAGCCGCGCAGTCGGCCTGGGTCGCGACCAGCACGATGGGGCTGCGGCGCAGCGACGTGATGGTCTTCTCGACCTGCACCGGGTCCCGGTTCTTGATGACCAGTCCGGCCGCCACCGCGGCCCTGGATTGCTTGTAGAAGGCCTTCTCGAAGCCCGGCGTACCGCAGCGCGCGGCGATCACCCGCAGGTCGGCCTCCTGCTGTTCACCCGAAATCGGCGCTTCGCCCCCGGCCTGCTGGGCGCCGGCCATCATGGGCATGCCGATGACCGCTGCGGTCACCACGGCTGCGATGTTGAACCTCGTTGTTGTCATCTGTCCCCCTGCTTCCTGGAAATGCGCTGTCGCAGGTGCCATCGTACGACCTCGGAGGCCCGATGCGCCATCGCCGGCGCGCCCGGCCCGATTGCCCGAAAGGGCAATGGCGCCTGCCCGTTGGTCCAATTTGCAGCGATTGCACGGTCACCCAAGATGCTCTCGTGGCCAGAGGTTGCGAATCGAACAGGAGTGGTCCGGAACGCTCCCCTTCACCAGGAGACCGCATGACGATCGCGAAGCGCCCGCTCCGGCTGGCCATGGCGGCGGCATCGTTCGCGGCCTGCGGCGCCTGGGCCCAGGACGACGCCGACCTGCAGAAGAAATTGGCGAACCCGATCGCCGACATCGTCACCTTGCCATTCCAGTGGACCACCAACTACAACGCCGGGCCCTTCGAGAAGCCGCAATACACGCTCAACATCCAGCCGGTCTATCCGATCAAGATCGGCGGCGGCTGGTCGCTGATCAACCGTGCCATCGTTCCGCTGCTGTCGAACCCCGCGGTGCTGCCGGGCCAGGACCGCAAGAACGGTCTCGGCGACATCACCTACGAAGGTTTCTTCGCGCCGCCGGCGGGCGAAGGCGGATGGATCTGGGGCTTCGGTCCCGCGATGGTCCTGCGCTCCGCCACCGACGACCGGCTGGGCGCGGGCAAGTGGTCGCTCGGCCCGGCGGTGGTCGGGCTCAAGGAGTCCGGCCCCTGGACCGTGGGCGCGCTGACGACCCAGGTCTGGTCCGTCGCCGGCGACGACAACCAGCCGAACGTGAGTGCCTTCACGTTCCAGCCCATCGTCAGCTACCGGCTGGATTCGACGCAGTCGCTCGGCTACATCGGGATCGTCACGGCCGACTGGGAGCAGAAGCGTTCGAGCCAGCGCTGGACGGTGCCGCTCGGCGTGTCGTATTCGCTGCTGGTGCGGCCCGAGGGCTTCGTGCCGATGAATTTCGTCGTCGGTGCGGGCTACAACGTGATCCGGCCCGACAATGCGTCCGACTGGTTCGTCCGGTTCCAGGTCAATTTCGTTCTTCCCAAATGAGGAGCCAGGCATGCGTGCGAGCGACACACTGAAGGGGCTGGCCATCGTGCTGGCGATGGCCGGAGCGGCAACCGCGGCCGCCACCCCGTTGACCTTCTACAACGGGATACGCGAAACGCCGATCACCAAGTTCAACAAGGCCGACATGGCCCTGATGAACAAGACGGTCTACGGGGCGCTGGACTCGGGCGCCGACGGCGTCAAGGTCAGCTGGGAGAACCCGGACACCTCCAGCAGCGGCAGCGTCACGCCGGCCAAGGACCCGAAGGGCCGGGCGTCGTGCCGGCTGGCGCAGATCGAGAACCGCCACAAGAACCTGCTCGGCTCGGGCAGCTATATCTTCTGCAAGAACACCAAGTCCAAGACGCCGCCGTGGGAGCTGATTGCGCCCTGGAATGGCGGCTGATCCGAGGCGCGCCCATGCCCGCCCTGCGCATCCTCCTTCTGCTTCGCGGCGCGGTCAGCGTGCTGTTCGCGCTGTCCAAGCTGGCGCCGGCAACGATTCCGGCGGCGATGTCGTTGAACCGCAACGGCACTTTCTCGATGATCGACGGCTTGCTCGGGCTGGCCCTGGCCTTCGCGGTGTCGAAGTCGCCGCGCTACAAGTGGCTGTTCGGGCTGGTGCTGGCCGACGCGCTGGTGCGCCTGCTGATCGGCATCGTGGCGATCGCTGCCCCGGACATCGAGGGCCGCATCCTGGGCTCGATCGCCTTCTTCGGCGCCATCATCACGGCCTGCGTGGCACTCGGCGTGTTCGGGCTTTTCTTCGCGCTGAGGGGCGGTCGCGAGGGGCCGGCCGACGCGCGCGGCGGGATCGTGCCGGCGCTGGTGGTCAGCGCCTGCACCCTGGTGCTGGGCGTGGGCCTGCTGTTCGGCTTCGGATCGGTCGATGCGCGCCGGCTGCTGATCGGCGGTGTCGCGCTGGGGATCGGCCTGTGCCTGCTTCTGAGCGGCTTTCTCTCGAAGGACCCACGGTCCATTCGCTGAGCTCAGGCGCCGGCGTGGCTGGCGCCGTCCGGCGTCACGCCCAGCTGGCCCACGGCGCGCACCAAGTCGGCCAGGGAGCTCACCTCCATCTTCTCCATGACGTGCGCGCGATGGGCCTTCACGGTGCGTTCGGCGGCGCCGAGCTGGGCGCTGATCTGCTTGTTGAGCGCGCCGTTGACGACCATTTCCATGACCTGCCTTTCGCGCGGGCTGAGCCGCGAATAGCGGGTCTGCAGGGCGCACAGCCGGCGTCGCGCCTGGCGCCGCACGGCGTCGTCCTCGATCGCCTTGCGGACCACGGTCAGCAGCGTCTCGCTGTCCACCGGCTTGAACAGGAAATCCGAGGCGCCGGCCTTCATGGCCCGCAGCGTCTCGTGCACCGTGGCCTCCGCGGTCACGAAGATCACGGGCAGGGGTTCGGGCTGGCTGGCGACCATCTCCTGCAGGTCGAGGCCGCTGGGACCGGGCATGTGGATGTCCAGCACCAGGCAACCCGGTGCGCCGCCGATGCCTTCGAGCAGCATCTCGCCGACCGATCCGTACTCCATCACCTGGTGCCCCGCGCCTTTGAGAAGCCGCTGCAGGGCGCGCCGGAAGGCGATGTCGTCATCGATCAGCCGGACGACGGGGGATTCCCCGTCCGCGGCAGCACTGATTTGCTTTCCCATGCCAATCCTCCAGGCGCCCGCAGGCGAAGGTGAATTGAACACGCGCCCTGGGGGCATGACAAGCTGCCCTTTGGTGTAAGTGAAGCCCATTCAGCTATTTATGTAGCTATTTAGTTTTCTTAATTAGGCTGTCATTTTTTGCAGGCGCAAAAAAACCGGCCTCGCTCGTGGCGTGGGCCGGTTGGTTCAGGAGCCGCTGGTTTACAGGGCGGCCTGGCGCGTCGTGCCGTTGGTGCGCGGGCCGGTGAATTGCGGCGGGATCACGCTGTTGGCGAAGGATTCGATCCGCACGTTCTGGTTCGGCCGGTGGGCGGCGGCGACGGCTTCGCTGCGCACCGACGAACGATCGCGCGCGCTGGCGATGGTGGTCACGCCGTTGTTGTAGCCTTCCGCGTAGGGGTTCGCGCTGTGGGCCGCGACTGCGGCCTGGGCGCTCACTTCGGCGCGGCTGTTGGCGGAAGTGAGCGCATGCACGCCGTCATAGGTTTCGGCTTGGGCGCCAGCGGCGGCAAGCAGCGACAGGGTGGCGGCGGCGATGATTTGCGAGGTCTTCATTTCAGTTGTCCTTGTTGGTTTGAACGGGCGGAGGGCGCTTCGGCGATCCGTCCACGCAAGTCTAGGGCTGAACACTAAGTAAAAACCCTAATGAAATCGAACCGCGGTGTTGCTGGAAACGAAACAATCGGCCGACGACCTGCCGGCATAACCGATCCGCGCCGATGTTGCGACGCGGCATCGCGAAATTGCAATGGCACGCTCAGTCGGGGTCGAGGCGCCGGCCATAGGCGCTGAAGCTCGCCGCCTTCAGTGCCTTCATCATCACCTTGGCGGCCGGCGACAGCAGCCGGTCGGTCCGCGTGATGATGCCGAAAGCATCCATGTGGCAGGGCATCTCGACCGGCAGCAGCGCCACGATGCCGTGGCTCGCGTAGTAGCGCGCCACGTCGGTGGCCAGCACCGCGACCATGTCGCTCTGCTGCAACATGCGGGTGATGAAGAGCAGCGCCGCGGTCTCGATCACGTTGATCGGCGGTGCCAGCCCTTCTTCCTGGAACATCAGTTCGAAGCGGTGCCGCAGCACGCTGCCGGCGGGCGGCACGATCCAGCCGGCCGACACCAGGTCGCGCAGGCTCAGGCCGCTGACACCGAGCAGCGGATGGCCCGGGCGCACCAATGCGCACACCGGTTCCTCGGTCAGGGCCTCGTAGCGCAGGTTGGTCTTGTCGTGCTCGGCGAACAGCCGTGCCACCAGCAGGTCGAGCTTGCCCTGCTCGAGGCGTTCGAGCAGCACCGGGCTGGTCTCGATCTCGACCGACACCCGCAGGTTGGGCTGCTCGCGCTTCACCTCGGCCACCGCCGGCGGCAGCAGCACCAGGCCCGGTGCGGTGATGACGCCGATATTGACCTGGCCGGCGCGGCCGGCCTTGAGCGCGCTGAGTTCGTCGTGCGCCTGGTTCAGGCTCGCCAGCGCGACCCGGGCGTGGCGGATCATGATCTCGCCATACCAGGTGGGCCGCATGCCGCGCGGCAGGCGGTCGAACAGCGACACCTCGAGCACATCCTCGAGGTCCTTCAGGAGCTTGGAGGCCGCCGGCTGCGTCATGTTGAGCACCTGGGCCGCGCGATGGATGTTGCCCTCCTCGGCCAGGGCCACCAGCAACAGCAGCTGCCGGGTCTTGAGTCGCGCACGGATGAACCAGTGCGTGTAGTTGGTCATGGGGTTTACCTGAATGCTTCTTCGGATATGCATTCGATCCAAATCTTGATTGGAAAGATATGGGTGTGATTCCTAGACTCGCGTCACCGTGAAACGCAGCGAACTCCAACAGAAAGCCCGCCAGTACATCAATGGCCGTTGGGAAAGCGGCGTCACGACGGGCCTGAGCGAGAACCCGTCCGATACCCGCGAAGTGGTGGCCGAATACGCGCGGGCCGACCGCAGCCAGACCGAGGTGGCGGTCCGCGCCGCGGCCGATGCCTTTCCGCACTGGAGCCAGAGCACGCCGCAGCGGCGCGCCGATGCGCTCGACCAGATCGGCAGCGAGCTGCTGGCCCGGCGCGAGGAACTCGGCCTGCTGCTGGCGCGCGAGGAGGGCAAGACCCTGGCCGAGGCCGTCGGCGAGGCCGCGCGGGCCGGCCACATCTTCAAGTTCTTCGCCGGCGAGGCGCTGCGCGCGAGCGGCGGCGAGATGCTGGCTTCGGTGCGGCCGGGGGTGCAGGTCGACGTGACGCGCGAACCGCTCGGCGTGGTCGGGCTGATCACGCCCTGGAACTTCCCGCTCGCGATCCCGGCCTGGAAGATCGCGCCGGCGCTGGCCCATGGCAACAGCGTGGTGTTCAAGCCGTCCGAACTGGTGCCGGCCTGCGGCTGGGCGTTGGCCGAGATCATCAGCCGGGCCGCGCTGCCGGCGGGCACCTTCAACCTCGTGATGGGCAGCGGCCGCGAGGTCGGCCAGGCGATGGTCGACAGTGCGGGCGTGGACGCGATCAGCTTCACCGGCTCGGTCGCCACCGGCGAGCAGATCCTGCACGCCGCGACGCGGCGGCGGGCCAAGGTGCAGCTCGAGATGGGCGGCAAGAATCCGCTGCTGGTGCTGGCCGACGCCGATCTCGATCGGGCGGTCGACTGCGCCGTGCAGGGCGCCTACTTCTCGACCGGCCAGCGCTGCACCGCATCCAGCCGGCTGATCGTCGAGGGCGCCGTGCACGACGCCTTCGTGGCGCGGCTGCGCCACCGGCTGGCGGCGCTCAAGGTCGGGCATGCGCTGGAGCGCGGCACCGACATCGGCCCGGTGGTCGACCGCGCGCAACTGGCACAGAACCTGGCCGCCGTCGGCGCCGCGCGCGAGGAGGGCGCCGAGCACGTCTGGGGCGGTGAAGCGCTGCAGCGCGCGACGGTCGGCCATTACATGAGCCCGGCGCTGTTCCTGGCGCGGCCCGAGCACCGCATCGCGCGCGACGAGATCTTCGGTCCGGTGGCCTGCGTGCTGCGTGCCGACGACTACGACCATGCGCTGCAGATCGCCAACGACACGCCCTTCGGGCTCTGCGCCGGCATCTGCACCACTTCGCTCGCGCGTGCCATGCATTTCAAGCGGCATGCGAAGGTCGGCATGACGATGGTCAACCTGCCGACCGCCGGCGTCGACTACCACGTGCCTTTCGGCGGCCGCAAGGCTTCGAGCTATGGGCCGCGAGAACAGGGCCGGCATGCGGCGGAGTTCTACACCAGCGTAAAGACAGGCTACGTGCTGGCCTGAGCAAACAACGATAACGACAAGAGTTGCTTTTTTCACCACGCCAACCAGGAGACATCATGAAACTGAACCGTCGTACGCTCAATATCGCGCTCGCATCCGCCACGTTGTCCTCGCTGCTGCCGGCCACGGCCCTGGCGCAGAAGAAGCCCGTACTCGGCTTCGCCCAGGTCGGCGCCGAAAGCGAATGGCGCACCGCCAACTCCGAGTCGATCAAGTCGGCCGCGGCCGACGCCGGGATCGAGCTCAAGTTCTCGGATGCCCAGCAGAAGCAGGAGAACCAGATCAAGGCGATCCGGTCGTACATCGCGCAGAAGGTCGACGTCATCGCCTTCTCGCCGGTGGTCGAATCGGGCTGGGACACGGTGCTGCTCGAGGCCAAGGCGGCCAAGATCCCGGTAGTGTTGACCGACCGCTCGGTCAACACCAAGGACGACTCGCTCTATGTCACTTTCATGGGCTCGGACTTCGTCGAGGAAGGCCGCAAGGCCGGCCGCTGGCTGGTCGAGAAGGAAAAGGGCAACCCCGGCCCGATCAACATCGTCGAGCTGCAGGGCACGGTGGGCTCGGCGCCGGCGATCGACCGCAAGAAGGGCTTCGAGGAGATCATCAAGGCCGACCCGAAGTTCAAGATCATCCGCTCGCAGACCGGCGACTTCACGCGCGCCAAGGGCAAGGAGGTGATGGAAGCCTTCCTGAAGGCCGAGGGCAAGAAGATCAACGTGCTGTTCGCGCACAACGACGACATGGCGATCGGCGCGATCCAGGCCATCGAGGAAGCCGGAATGAAGCCGGCGCAGGACATCATCATCATCTCGATCGACGCCGTGAAGGGCGCCTTCGAGGCCATGATGGCCGGCAAGCTCAATGTCTCGGTCGAGTGCAGCCCGCTGCTGGGCCCGCAGCTGATGGCCGCGGTGGCCGACATCAAGGCCGGCAAGCCGCTGCCCAAGCGCATCCTGACCAAGGAAGGGATCTTCCCGATGGAAGTCGCCAAAGCCGAATTCCCGAACCGCAAGTACTGAGACCGCGCGCGGCGCCGTGCGACAGCGCAGCGCCGCGCGTTCGCAAATACAACTAGGAGACCTTCTCATGAAACGCACTTTCATCAAGACCCTGCTGGCCGGCGCCGCCCTGGGACTGTTCGGCCTGGCGCCGCTGGCACAGGCCCAGGACAAGGGCCTGGTCGCGATCTCGATGCCGACCAAGTCGTCGGCGCGCTGGATCGCCGACGGTTCGAACATGGTCAAGTACTTCAACGAGAAGGGCTACAAGACCGACCTGCAGTACGCCGACGACGACATCCCGAACCAGCTGGCGCAGGTCGAGAACATGGTGACCAAGGGCGCCAAGGTGCTGGTGATCGCGGCCATCGACGGCACCACGCTGTCGGACGTGCTGCAGAAGGCGGCCGACAAGGGCGTCAAGGTGATCGCCTACGACCGACTCATCAAGGGCTCGAAGAACGTCGACTACTACGCCACCTTCGACAACTACCAGGTCGGCGTGCTGCAGGCCAGCTACATCGAGAACGCGCTCAAGCTCAAGGAGGGCAAGGGCCCCTACAACATCGAGCTGTTCGGCGGCTCGCCCGACGACAACAACGCCTTCTTCTTCTACAACGGCGCGATGTCGGTGCTCAAGCCCTATATCGACAGCGGCAAGCTGGTGGTGCGCAGCAAGCAGATGGGCATGGACAAGGTCTCGACCTTGCGCTGGGACGGCGCGGTGGCGCAGGCCCGGATGGACAACCTGCTGTCGGCCTACTACACCAAGGACCGGGTCGACGCGGTGCTGTCGCCGTACGACGGCCTCTCGATCGGCATCATCTCGTCGCTCAAGGGCGTGGGCTATGGCTCGGCGCAGCAGCCGATGCCGGTGGTGACCGGCCAGGACGCCGAGGTGCCGTCGGTCAAGTCGATCCTGAAGAAGGAGCAGACCTCGACCGTGTTCAAGGACACGCGCGAACTGGCGAAGGTGACGGTGGGCATGGTGGACGCGATGCTGGCCGGCAAGACGCCCGAGGTGAACGACACCAAGACCTACAACAACGGCGTCAAGGTCGTGCCGTCGTACCTGCTGAAGCCGGTCAGCGTCGATGCCTCGAACTGGAAGCAGACGCTGGTCGACAGCGGCTACTACAAGGAGAGCCAGATCAAGTAGGCCGGTGAACGGCGTGCGGGTGGAAGGAGCCACGGTGAACGATGTGATCCTGGAGATGCGCGGCATCACCAAGACCTTTCCGGGCGTGAACGCGCTGGACAACGTCAACCTCGCGGTGCGCGCGGGCGAGATCCATGCCGTGGTCGGCGAGAACGGCGCGG
Organism: Variovorax sp. J31P179; assembly: GCF_030316985.1. Lineage (NCBI taxonomy): Bacteria > Pseudomonadati > Pseudomonadota > Betaproteobacteria > Burkholderiales > Comamonadaceae > Variovorax > Variovorax sp. J31P179. The sequence continues at coordinate 57,521 of NZ_JASZYL010000021.1, forward strand.
GCAAGTCGACGCTGATGAAGGTGCTGAGCGGCGTGTATCCCTGCGACTCGTACCAGGGCGAGATCCACTTCGAGGGCCAGCTGCGCCGCTTCAAGGACATCTCCGACAGCGAGAAGCTCGGCATCATCATCATCCACCAGGAGCTGGCGCTGGTGCCGCTGCTGTCGATCGCGGAGAACATCTTCCTCGGCAACGAGACGGCGCGCGGGGGCGTGATCGACTGGTTCGAGGCCTATGCCCGCACCCGCGCCCTGCTGGCCAAGGTCGGGCTCAAGGAGCCGCCGACGGCGCTGATCACCAACCTGGGCGTCGGCAAGCAGCAGCTGGTCGAGATCGCCAAGGCGCTCTCGAAAGAGGTCAAGCTGCTGATCCTCGACGAGCCGACCGCGAGCCTGAACGAGAGCGACAGCGATGCCCTGCTGCGCCTGCTGCTGGAGCTGAAGGCGCAGGGCATCGCGTCGATCCTCATCTCGCACAAGCTCAACGAGATCGCCAAGGTGGCCGATTCGATCACCGTGCTGCGCGACGGCGCGACCGTCGAGACCATGGACTGCCGCGGCGCGCCGATCAGCGAGGACCGCATCATCCGCGGCATGGTTGGGCGCGACATGGCGCACCGCTACCCGGAGCGCAGGCCGGACATCGGCGAGACCATCTTTGAAGTGCGCGACTGGCACGTGCACCATGCGCTGCACGCCGATCGCGAGCAGATCAAGGGCGTCGACCTGCATGTACGGCGCGGCGAGATCGTCGGCATCGCAGGGCTGATGGGCGCGGGCCGCACCGAGTTCGCGATGAGCGTGTTCGGGCGCTCCTACGGACAGCGCATCAGCGGCTCGGTGCACATGCACGGCAAGGAAGTCGATGTGAGCACCATCCGCAAGGCGATCGACCATGGCATCGCCTACGTCACCGAGGACCGCAAGAGCGCCGGGCTGGTGCTGGAGGAGGACATCCGCAAGAACGTGAGCCTCGCCAACCTGGCGGCGGTGTCCGAGCGCGGGGTGATCGACGACGGCCGGGAGTTCAAGGTCGCGAACGACTACCGGCGCGCGCTCAACATCCGCTGTGCCGGCGTGGACCAGCGCGTGGTCAACCTCTCGGGTGGCAACCAGCAGAAGGTGGTGCTGAGCAAATGGCTGTTCGCCCAGCCCGAACTGCTGATCCTCGACGAGCCCACGCGCGGCATCGATGTCGGCGCCAAGTACGAGATCTACACCATCATCGAACGGCTTGCGAGCGAAGGGAAAGGCATCCTCATGATTTCGTCGGAACTGCCCGAGCTGCTCGGCATGTGCGACCGCATCTACGTGATGAACGAGGGGCGCTTCGTCGCCGAGTTTCCGGCCGCCGAGGCCTCGCAGGAGAAGATCATGCGCGTCATAGTCGCTTCCGGGAGCAGCGTCCATGCCGCCTGAAGTCGAGGCCGTGAAGGCCGCCACCCACCTGGCGCCGGCGGCGCCCGGCGCCCACGCCGGCTTCCTCAAGAACAACCTGCGCGAGTACGGCATGCTGATGTCGCTGGTCGCGATCATGGTGCTGTTCCAGGTGCTGACCGACGGCACCCTGATGCGGCCGCTGAACCTCACCAACCTGCTGCTGCAGAACAGCTACATCGTGATCATGGCGCTGGGCATGCTGCTGGTGATCGTGGCCGGCCACATCGACCTGTCGGTGGGCTCGGTGTGCGGCTTCATCGGCGCGCTGGCGGCGGTGCTGATGGTCGAGTATGAATGGCACTTCGTGCCGACCTTCATCGTCTGCCTCATCGCCGGCGGCGCGATCGGCGCGGCGCAGGGCTGGTTCGTGGCCTTCTTCCGGATCCCGTCGTTCATCGTCACGCTGGCCGGCATGCTGGTGTTCAAGGGCCTGACCCTGGCGCTGCTCGCGGGCCAGTCGGTGGGCCCTTTCCCGGAGGCCTTCCAGAAGCTCAGCTCGGGCTTCGTGCCCGACCCGCTGGGCGGCGAGAGCCTGCGCTCCACCTCGCTGCTGCTCGGCGCGCTCGCCGCCGCGGCGCTGGTCTTCTTCAAGCTGCGCGGCCGGGCCAAGCTGGCCAAGCACGGCATGGAGACCGAACCCTACGTCTTCTTCCTCGGCAAGAACCTGTTCTTCGCTGCCGTCATCCTGCTGCTGAGCTACCTGCTGGCGACCTACAAGGGCCTGCCGAACGTGCTGATCGTGATGTCGGTACTGATCGTCGCCTACGACTTCGTCACCAACCGCACCACCGTGGGCCGGCGCATCTACGCGCTGGGCGGCAACGAGAAGGCGGCCCGGCTGTCGGGCGTCAAGACCCAGCGGCTGGCCTTCCTGACCTTCGTCAACATGGGCGTGCTGGCGGCGCTCGCCGGCCTGGTGTTCGCGGCCCGGCTCAACACGGCGACGCCGAAGGCCGGCCTCGGCTTCGAACTCGACGTGATCGCGGCCTGTTTCATCGGCGGGGCGTCGGCCTCGGGCGGCGTCGGCCGCGTGATGGGCGCGGTCATCGGCGCCTTCATCATGGGCGTGATGAACAACGGCATGTCGATCCTCGGCATCGGCATCGACTACCAGCAGGTGATCAAGGGGCTGGTGCTGCTGGCGGCGGTGTTCGTCGATGTCTACAACAAGAACAAATAGCATGGACATTTCAACCGGCGCGCCCGTGCTGCTGCTCACGGGCATCGACAAGCGCTTCAACGGCGTACCGGCACTGTCGGGCGTCTCGCTGCGCCTGCGTGCCGGCGAGATCCATGCCCTGCTGGGGCAGAACGGGGCCGGCAAATCGACCTTGATCAAGGTGCTCACGGGGGTCTATGCGGCCGATGCCGGCGAGATGGCGCTGGCCGGCCAGCCGATCCGGCCGGCCTCGCCGCTCGACGCCCAGCACCTGGGCATTAGCACGGTCTACCAGGAGGTCAATCTCTGCCCCAACCTGTCGGTGGCCGAGAACATCTTCGCCGGCCGCTATCCGCGTCGCGGCCCGGCCCAGGGCTGGCGCATCGACTGGGCCGCGGTGCACCGCGAAGCACGGGCGCTGCTGGCGCGGCTCGACATCGACATCGATGTCACGCAGCTGCTGTCGAGCTACTCGGTGGCGGTGCAGCAGATGGTGGCGATCGCGCGTGCGCTGGGCCTCTCGTCGAAGGTGCTGATCCTCGACGAGCCGACCTCGAGCCTGGACGACGAGGAAGTCAAGAGCCTGTTCGCGGTGCTGCGCCGGCTGCGGGGGCAGGGCCTCGCGATCCTGTTCGTCACCCACTTCCTGAACCAGGTCTATGCGGTGTCGGACCGCATCACGGTGCTGCGCAACGGCGGCTGGGTGGGCGAGTGGCCGACCGCCGATCTGGGACCGCAGGCCCTGATCTCGGCGATGGTCGGCCGTGAGTTCGCGGCACAGGCGAGCGGCCATGCCGAACTGCCGGCGATCGAGGCCACGGCGCCGGCGCTGCTGGAGGCCGAGGGCCTGGGCCAGCGCGGGCAGCTGCAGCCGGTCGACTTGCAAGTGCGCGCCGGCGAGGTGGTGGGCCTGGCCGGCTTGCTCGGCGCCGGCCGCACCGAACTGGCCCGGCTGCTGTTCGGGCTGGCCAGGCCCGACCAGGGGCGCCTGCGCGTCGATGGCGTCGCGGTCGAGCTGGCGAGCCCGGCCGATGCCGTGAGGCACGGCATCGCGCTGTGCCCCGAGGAGCGCAAGACCGACGGCATCGTGGCCGAGCTGTCGGTGCGGGAGAACATCGCGCTGGCGCTGCAGGCGCGGCGCGGCGTGCGCAACACGCTGTCGCGCGGCGAGCAGGCCGCCTTGGCCGAGCGCTTCGTGAAGGCGCTCGGCATCAAGACCGCCAGCATCGAGACGCCGATCGGCCTGCTGTCGGGTGGCAACCAGCAGAAGGCGGTGCTGGCGCGCTGGCTGGCGATCGAGCCGCGGCTGCTGATCCTCGACGAGCCGACCCGGGGCATCGACGTCGCGGCCAAGCAGGAGATCATGGACGAGATCCTGCGGCTCGCACGCGGCGGCATGGCGGTGCTGTTCATCTCGTCCGAAATGAACGAGGTGGTGCGGGTGTCGCACCGCATCGCGGTGCTGCGCGAGCGGCGCAAGGTCGGCGAACTGCCGGGCGGAAGCAGCGAGGACGCGGTCTACGAACTGATCGCGGCGGAGACATGACGCACTTGTTCAAACACCGCCTCGCCTGGCCGCTGGTCACGCTGCTGCTGCTGCTGGCGATCAACGCGGCCTTCAACCCGAGCTTCCTGCATCTCGAATGGCGCAGCGGCCATCTCTACGGCAGCCTGATCGACATCCTGAACCGTGCCGCGCCGCTGGTGCTGGTGTCGCTCGGCATGACGCTGGTGATCGCCACCCGCGGCATCGACATCTCGGTCGGCGCGGTGGTGGCGATCGCGGCGGCCATCGCGGCCTGGATGATCGGCGGCTCGCTGGTGGTCAGCAATGGCGCGGCGGCGCAGGTGAGCCGCTTCCCGATGTGGCTGGCGATCATGGGCGCGCTCGGCGCCGCGCTGGCCTGCGGTCTCTGGAACGGCCTGCTGGTCGCCCGCGTCGGCATGCAGCCGATCATCGCGACCCTGATCCTGATGGTGGCCGGGCGCGGCATCGCGCAACTGATTACCGGCGGGCAGATCATCACCATCTACTACGCGCCCTTCTTCTTCATCGGCAGCGGCTATCTGTTCGGGCTGCCGTTCTCGGTCTACGTCGCGGCCATCGTCTTCGCGCTGCTGTACCTTGCGATCACGCGCAGCGCGCTCGGCCTCTTCATCCAGGCGGTGGGCATCAATCCGGGCGCGGCCCGGGTCGCCGGCGTGCGGGCGCGCCGCATCGTGGTCGGCGCCTACATGTTCTGCGGCTTCTGCGCCGGCGTCGCGGGCCTGCTGATAAGCTCCAACGTCAAGAGCGCCGACGGCAACAACGCCGGCCAGCTGCTCGAACTCGACGCCATCCTGGCCGTGACGCTCGGCGGCACCGCGCTCACGGGCGGGCGCTTCAGCCTGGTCGGCAGCGTGATCGGCGCGCTGATCATCCAGACCCTGACTTACGCGATCTATTCGCTCGGTGTGCCGCCCGAGATCAACCTGGTGGTCAAGGCGGTGGTGGTGTTCGTGGTGATGCTGCTGCAGTCGGCGGAGTTCCGGGCCAGTCTGCGGCAGCTGGCAGTGCGGCCGGCGCATGGGGGGGCGACGCGATGAGCGCGCTGGTGTCGAACGAAGCCGCGGCGGCCGATGGCGCGACCGCGGCGTCGCGCGGCCGGCCGGCCGGCGCGCGCTTCAATCCCAAATACCTGCCGCTGGCGGCGACGATCTCGCTGTTCATGCTGATGGCGACCCTGGGGTCGGTCTTCTACGACGGCTTCTTCTCGCCGCAGGTGTTCCTGAACCTGCTGATCGACAACGCCTTCGTGTGCATCGTCGCGGTCGGCATGACCTTCGTGATCCTGTCGGGCGGCATCGACCTGTCGGTCGGCTCGGTGATCGCGCTGACCACCATGGTCTCGGCCTCGCTGGTCGAGAAGCACGGCTGGAGCCCGGCGCTGGTGATTCCGCTGGTGCTGGCGATGGGCACGGCCTTCGGCGCCTTCATGGGCCTGCTGATCGAGCGCTTCCGGCTGCAGCCCTTCATCGTGACCCTGGCCGGCATGTTCCTCGCGCGCGGCCTGTGCTACTTGATCAGCATCGACTCGATCAGCATCACCAACGAGTTCTATGCCAAGGTCTCGCAGTGGCGGCTGCCGGTGTGGGGCGATGCCTCGCTGTCGGTGTCGGCGCTGATCGCGCTGGCTGTGGTGGCGCTGGCGGTGTTCATCGCCCACTTCACGCCCTTCGGCCGCGCGGTGTACGCCATCGGCGGCAGCGAGCAGTCGGCGCTGCTGATGGGCCTGCCGGTGCGTTCGACCGTGGTCGGCGTCTACACGCTGTCGGGCTTCTGCTCGGCGCTGGGCGGCGTGGTCTTCACCTTCTACATGTTGTCGGGCTACGGCCTGCATGCGATCGGCCTCGAGCTCGACGCCATCGCCGCGGTGGTGATCGGCGGCACCCTGCTCACCGGCGGGGTCGGCTACGTGGTGGGCACGCTGTTCGGCGTGCTCATGCTGGGCATCATCCAGACCCTGATTTCCTTCGACGGCACGCTGAGCTCGTGGTGGACCCGCATCGTGGTGGGCGTGCTGCTGTTCGTCTTCTGCCTGCTGCAGCGCCTGTTCACGGCGCGCGGCACCGGTACCCACTGAGGCCACGGCATGCCTGACACCCCGACCCGGAAGCTGCGCTCCGCCGAATGGTTCGGCCCGGCCGACAAGAACGGCTTCATGTACCGCAGCTGGATGAAGAACCAGGGCATTCCGGACCACGAGTTCGACGGCCGGCCGATCATCGGCATCTGCAACACCTGGTCCGAGCTGACGCCCTGCAATGCGCACTTCCGCAAGATTGCCGAGCACGTCAAGCGCGGTATATCAGAAGCAAACGGCTTTCCGGTCGAGTTCCCGGTGTTCTCCAACGGGGAGTCCAACCTGCGTCCGACCGCGATGCTGACGCGCAACCTCGCCAGCATGGACGTCGAGGAGGCGATCCGCGGCAACCCGATCGATGCCGTGGTGCTGCTCACCGGCTGCGACAAGACCACGCCGGCGCTGCTGATGGGGGCCGCCAGCTGCGACATCCCGGCGATCGTCGTCACCGGCGGACCGATGCTCAACGGCAAGCTCGAGGGCCGCGACATCGGCTCCGGCACCGCCGTCTGGCAGCTGCACGAGGCCATGAAGGCCGGCGAGATCGACCTGCACCAGTTTCTGTCGGCCGAGGCCGGCATGTCGCGTTCGGCGGGCACTTGCAACACCATGGGCACGGCCTCGACCATGGCCTGCATGGCCGAGGCGCTGGGCGCCTCGCTGCCGCACAACGCGGCGATCCCGGCGGTCGATGCGCGGCGCTACGTGCTGGCGCAGATGTCGGGCATGCGCGCGGTCGAGATGGCGCGCGAGGGGCTCACGCTGTCGAAGATCCTGACCCGCGAGGCCTTCGAGAATGCGATCCGCGTCAACGCGGCGATCGGCGGCTCGACCAATGCGGTGATCCACCTGAAGGCGATCGCGGGCCGGATCGGCGTCGCGCTCGAACTCGAGGACTGGACCCGCTTCGGCCGCGGCACGCCGACCCTGGTCGACCTGATGCCCTCGGGCCGCTTCCTGATGGAGGAGTTCTACTACGCCGGCGGCCTGCCGGCCGTGCTGCGACGCCTGGGCGAGCATGGCCTGCTGCCGCATCCTGGCGCGCTGACCGTCAACGGCCGTTCGCTGTGGGACAACGTGCGCGAGGCGCCGAGCTTCAACGACGAGGTGATCCGGCCGCTGGACAGGCCGCTGGTCGCCGATGGCGGCATGTGCATCCTGCGCGGCAACCTGGCGCCGCGCGGCGCGGTGCTCAAGCCCTCGGCCGCTTCGCCCGAACTGCTCAGGCACCGGGGCCGGGCGGTGGTGTTCGAGAATCTCGAGCACTACAAGGCGCGCATCGTCGACGAATCACTCGAGATCGACGCCAGCTCGGTGATGGTCTTGAAGAACTGCGGGCCGAAGGGCTACCCGGGCATGGCCGAGGTCGGCAACATGGGCCTGCCGCCCAAGCTGCTGCGCCAGGGCGTCAAGGACATGGTGCGGATCTCGGACGCCCGCATGAGCGGCACCGCCTACGGCACGGTGGTGCTGCATGTGGCGCCTGAAGCGGCCGACGGCGGCCCGCTGGCGGCAGTGCAGGACGGCGACTGGATCGAGCTCGACTGCGAGGCCGGACGGCTGCACCTCGACATCGACGACGCCGAACTGGCCGCGCGCCTGCAGGCGATCGCAGGCCGCGCCGCGCCCGTGACCGGCGGCGGCTACCAGCGACTGTATGTCGACCATGTGCTGCAGGCCGACGAGGGCTGCGACTTCGACTTCCTGGTCGGCTGCCGCGGTGCGGCCGTGCCGCGGCACTCCCATTGAGCCGCGCGGCCTGGACGGACCGCTTCAGGACTTCCAGAACGGCGTGAGTTCGGCCACCTTGGCGAGCGCCTTGCGGCACTGCTTGGCGCTGGCCGGATGGTTGGCCGCCAGCCAGCCGACAGCGAACCAGGCCGCGCCGTCCGTTGCAGCATGCGCGCGGTAGGCTGCCATGGCGGTCGCGGCATCGTTGTGGGCGCCGAGCGCATCCTGCGCCGGCTCCAGCTGCGCCAGAAAGCGCTCGGCGGTACGGCGCCCGAACAGCGGTGCCACGAACTCGCCCAGGTAGCGCAGGCGCTTGAGACGCTTGCGCACGCGATGCTGCTCGACCGCTCCGAGGCTTTCGAAGCGCTTGCCGTCGCGCAGCACCTGTCGATGCAGCTTCGAGAGCCGGGCCCGCAGCGCCTTGCGGGCCGAGGGGGCCTTGGCAGCCGGTTCGGTCGCGGCGGCGGCGGGCAAGGAGGCGGCGATCAGGTTCATCAGCGCCGCCTGGAAGGCCGGGCTCCGCACCGTCTCCGCGGCCGAAGGGGTGGCGTCCGAGTCCGCGGCGATGCTGCAGGGCGGTGCGCCATGGGCTTCCAGCTGCGGTTGCACGCTGCCCATCACGTGCTCGCGATCGCGCTGGCGGCCCAGCGCGCCGAAGGTCTCGGCCAGCGCCGGCTCCCAGGCCGGATCGATGGCCGGCGCGAACTCGGCCATCTCCCGCAGCGCGGTGCGCAGGCGCCGGATGCCGACGCGCAGCTGGTGCACGTGCTCGGGGTCGGTGCTTTCGGCCGCGACCTCGCTGGCGTTCGGAAGAATCTGGCTCAGGCAGCTGTCGAGCACCGCACGAAACACCTGCGGACCGCTCGCATCGGCCTCCAGCCGCGGCGCCGTGGCCTTGACCGGCGGGCCGTGCTCGGCGCCGCGGGCCAGCCGCTCGCCGCGCTCTGCCTTGGAGAAGGTGTCGAGCCAGAGCCCGTAGCGCGCGCGCCAGCGGCCGGCGAGTTCGAGCAGCGACGACGGACTCCCGTGCTTGAGCTCAATCTCGAGTTCGCGCAGCGGATGGGTGCGGTCGCCGGCGCGCACCGACCCGAGGTCGAAGGCCAGTTCGACCAGCGCGTCGCCGCTGCGCATCTCACGCGTGGTGCGCCAGACGTCGGTGCCGTACAGCGGCACCAGCGCGACTTCGGCGGGGTCGTGCCCGGCCTGGCGCAGGGCCTCGGCGATCCGTTCGCCGACCGGCGTCCCGTGATGCCGGCCGACCAGGGGCAACGGCGTGTCGCTGGCCCGGCCAGGCGGGAGTTCGACGTTGTGCTCGAGGCGCTCGACCAGCCGCTCGCCCGGGGCCTTGGCGGTTTGCACCCAGGCACCGTCTTCCTTGCGCACCCGGAGCACGATATGCTGCGCTGCCAGCGCGCCATCGGCGGTGTCGTAGTAGCGGGCGCGCAGATGCGCGCGGTGCGAGCGCCCGCGCGCCACCGCCGCTTCGACCGCCGCCTGATGCGCGGCATCGACCTGGAACTTGAGTTCGAATTCGACCACGGGGCCACGCGGGGACCCGACTGCATCGGGCGCCGCCTTCACTCCTTGAGTTCGCTGACCTGCACCGACAGATCGTACAGCTTGGACTTGCTGGCGTAGTAGCGGTCGAGACGCCATTCCTTCAGGATGTCCATGGCCAACTGGAAGCTCTTGTAGTCGAGGTCGTAGAGCGTGACGAGCTCGAAACTTGCCTCTGATTCGAGCGCCAGCACCAGTCGGGCGAGGATTTTTGAAGACGCGTCAGCCGGGTCCGTTTCGATGAATCGGCGGGCGACCTTGATGGCGTTCATGGGAAAGGCTTCCTCGTTAGTACATTCCCATGACTATAGCCAGCCGACACATGCGAATTGTGACAGTCGCATGACAAACCTGGGGTTTCCCCCGCTTGTCACACGATTCAGCGCACGGGCGTTTCGGCCTGCCGGATCACGCCGCCGCCCAGCACGCTTCCGGTGACGGTGCCATCCATGACCCGGGCTTCGCAGGCCTCGCGGTCGCCGGCCGGCTGGCGGGCGCAACGGGCCAGCGCGTTCTGCTGCAGGGTGGCCGCGTCCGGGGCGGGGAAGCCGCCGCGGCGCGCCGTGTCGGCGGCCGCGCCTCGCTCGCGCAGGCAGGCTGCGCGGTCCTGCATCATGCCGTCGCAGGGCAGGCTGCCGAGGGGGGCGCCGGCGGCGAAGGCGGCCGAGGCGCCGAACAGGCTGCCGGCGGCCAGAAGGGCAGCGGAACAGGAACGCAGTGTGTTTCTCATGGTCACTCCTTGAGTCATGGCGGCGCGGACTCGCGCCACCCCAGGCCGCCACTGTGGGGGCCGGGGCTCAGGAAGCGTGTGGGACGAGGGGGCCGCGCGCGGCGTCCTGCAGGCGCGCTTTTCTGTCGGACAGAGTCGCGCCTCAGCCGGCAGCGATGCGCTTGGCGAGGTGGGCCAGCGCTTCTTCGACCTGGTCGACCAGAATCAGCGACAGGTCGCCGGGCTGCAGCCGGGCCAGGGCACTGTCGATGGCGATGAACTCGCCACGGATCTCGTCGATGAAGCGGGTCCGCTCGGCGCCTTCCAGGCCCTGGCGCAGCAGCGCCATGACCTCGCCGTCGGCGCGGCCGCGCTGGGCGGCGTCCTGGTAGAGGATCACGTCGTCGAAGGCCTGGCCGAGGATCGCGGTCTGGTCGCGGATGTCGCAGTCGCGGCGATCGCCGGCGCCGCTGATCACCACCGAGCGCTTCTTCGCCGGCATGGTGTCGACCGCGGCCACCAGCGCGCGCATGGCGTCGGTGTTGTGGCCGTAGTCGGCGATCACGGTGGCGCCGCGGTAGTCCATCACGTTGAAGCGGCCGGGCACGCCGGCGGCGTCGTTCTTGAAGCTCGCGAGGCCGCTGCGGATGGTGTCCCAGTCCAGGCCCACGGCCCAGGCCGCGGCCACCGAGGCCATCACGTTGTCGACCTGGAAGCCGATGGTGCCGTTGCGAGTGATCTGCACGTCGCGCAGCGGGATCCGTTCGCGCCACGAGCCTTCGGCCGCGACCACCGCGTCCTGGTCGACGTAGACGGTGCGCTTGCCCTGCGCACGGTGGGTGGCCATCACCGGATGGGTCCGGTCGGCGCTGAAGAAGATCACGCTGCCGGGGCAGCTGGTGGCCATTGCCGCGACGTTGGGGTCGGCCGCGTTCAGCACCGAGTAGCCGCCGGGCGCCACGTTGCGCACGATCACGCGCTTGAGCACCGCCAGGTCCTCGACGGTGGTGATGTAGTTGAGGCCGAGGTGGTCGCCGCTGCCGATGTTGGTCACCACCGCCACCTGGCAGCGGTCGAAGCCCAGGCCTTCGCGCAGCACGCCGCCGCGCGCCACCTCGAACACGGCGGCATCGACGTCGGGATGCAGCAGCACGTTGCGCGCGCTCTTCGGGCCGCTGCAGTCGCCGCTGTCGGTCTGGCGGCCGTCGACGTAGACGCCGTCGGTGTTGGTCATGCCGGTGCGCAGTCCGCTGCCCGCCAGCAGGTGGTTGATGAGCCGCGCGGTGGTGGTCTTGCCGTTGGTGCCGGTGACGGCGACCACCGGGATGCGGCCGTCGTCGCCGTGGGCGAAGAGGGTGTCCATCACCGCTTCGCCGACCGCGCGGCCGCGGCCGAACGAGGGCGAGATGTGCATCCGCAGGCCGGGCGCGGCATTGACCTCGACCACGCCGCCATGCTGCTCCTCGAGCGGGCGCAGCACGTTCTCGCAGACCATGTCGACGCCGCAGATGTGCAGTCCGACCATCTGGGCCGCGTCGACCGCGCGGGCCGCGACTTCGGGGTGCACCGTGTCCGTCACGTCGGTGGCGGTGCCGCCGGTCGACAGGTTGGCGTTGTTGCGCAGCACCACGCGCTGGCCGAGCGCCGGCACGCTGTCGGGCTTGAGGCCCTGCGATTCGAGCCGGCCGATGGCGATGTCGTCGAGGCGGATCTTGGTCAGCGAGGTGGCGTGGCCCTCGCCGCGGCGCGGGTCCTGGTTGACCAGCTCGACCAGTTCGCGCACCGACTTGACGCCGTCGCCGATCACCTGCGGCGGGTCGCGGCGGGCGGCGGCCACCAGCCGGTCGCCGACCACCAGCAGGCGGAAGTCGAAGCCGGGCAGGAATTTCTCGACCATCACTTCGCCGTAGGCGGCGGCCGAGTCATAGGCGGCCAGCAGTTGCTCGCGGCTGGTGATGTTGACCGTGACGCCCTTGCCCTGATTGCCGTCCTGCGGCTTGACCACCACCGGCAGGCCGATCTCCTGGGCCGCGGCCCAGCCGTCGTCGGCGTCGCTCACTGGCCGGCCCAGCGGCACCGGCACGCCGGCGGCGTTGAGCAGTTGCTTGGTGAGTTCCTTGTCCTGCGCGATGGCCTCGGCGACGCCGCTGGTGCTGTCGACTTCGGCGGCCTGGATCCGGCGCTGCTTGGAGCCCCAGCCGAACTGCACCAGGCTGCCGCTGGTGAGTCGCCGGTAGGGGATGCCGCGCGCGACCGCCGCGTCGACGATCGAGCCGGTGCTCGGTCCGAGGCGCTCGGATTCGTCGAGGTCGCGCAGCTCGGTGATCGCCGCGGTGGCGTCGAATTCGGTGCCGCCCTGGGCGGCGTCGATCAGGGCCTGGGCCAGTTCCAGCGCACGGCGGCCGACGGCTTCCTCGCTGTACTGGAAGGTGACCTGGTAGATGCCTTCGTCGATGGTGCGCGAGGTGTGGCCGAAGTTGACCGGGCAGCCGGCCTGGGCCTGCAGCGCGACGGCGGCGTTCTCGAGCACGTGCGCGACCGCCAGCGGCTGGCCGAGCACGACCGGGTGCAGTTCGCCGATGGTCGGGAACAGCGCACGCAGCCGGTCTTCGAAGCCCGGCAGGCGCTCCATCGCGGATTCTTCGGGGCTGCACGAGACGATCGCCTCGATGCAGGTGTGGCGGCTCCACAGGTTCGGGCCCCGGAGGGCGCGGATGCGAGTGACTTCCATGGCGTTCAGGCGCCGGCGGACCCGCAGGCCCGGCCGGTCAGGCAAATTGTTGTTCGGTGGGGATCAGGGTCTGCGACAGCTGCAGCGAGGCCAGCGCCGCCTGCAGGTCGGCTTCGAAGGCTTCGACGCCGGCACCGATCAGGTTCAGCGGAATGCCCAGCGCCCAGCCGGCGGCGACCGCGGCGAGCAGGCTTTCGAGGCTGACACCCGCGTGGGTGGCGCGCCAGACTGTCAGCCGGCCGAGGCCGGGCAGGAAGGATTCGCTGCTGCCGTTGGCCAGCACGACGCGGTCCTGGCGTACCAGCACGGCCTTGCCGCCGGCTTCGCGGTGCTTGGCCAGCGCCTCGGCCTGCGGGTCGGCGGCGTAGAGGATCACATCGCCGTCGCACAGCGGCGCCAGGCCCGCGACCCGCGGGTCGCCGGCGTTGAGCACGGCGGTGCCTTCGGGCAGCACGACGTCGACCTGGGTGCGCAGCACCCGCACCATCTGGTCGCTTTCGGTGATGTCGAACTCGCCCAGCGCCTGGGCGCCTTCGAGGTCGGTCACGATGCCGACTTCGCAGCGGTCGTAGGCCAGGCCGTCGCGCAGGATGGTTTCGGCGCCGTTCTCGATCACCACCGCCTGCACGGCGCGGTTCACGAGCAGGCGGCGGCCGGCTTCCCAGTGGGCGCTGTCGCGGGCGTCGACCCGGCGCCGTTCGAGGAACAACCCGTCGCGGCAGGCCAGCCCCGTGTGGCGGCCGCCGAGGCCGATCAGCCAGGCCACCAGGCGCGACAGCACGGCCGTGTCCTGCGAGCCGGCGACGCCGACCACGGGGATGCGGCCCGGCGCGTCGTCCGGAAAGAGGTGGTCGCAGATGGCGCGGCCGACCGGGCGCGGCGAGCCGACGGCCGGCTTCAGGTGCATCAGCAGCCCGGGGCCGGCGTTGACTTCGACGATCGCGCCGCCCTGCGGGGCAAGCGGACGCGAGATGTCCTCGGCCACCAGGTCGACGCCGGCGATGTCCAGGCCGACCACGCGGGCGGCCAGCACGGCCGCATGGGCCACGTCCGGATGCACCTGGTCGGTGCAGTCGATCGCCATGTTGCCGTTGCGCTGGATCGTCACGATCCGGCCGGCCGCGGGCACGGCATCGCCGTCGAGGTCCTGGCGCTTGAGTTCGAGCTGCAGCTTGGCGTCGGTGTCGAGGACGATCACGTCGAGCGGATATTCCTCTTCGGCGCCGCGCCGGGGATCGCTGTTGAGCTGGCTGTCGATCAGCTGGGCCACGGTCGCGCTGCCGTCGCCGGTCACGGTGATGATCTCGCCGCGCGCGGCCGCGACCACCTGACCGCCGACCACCAGCAGGCGGTGTTCGGAACCGCGCACGAAGCGCTCGACCATCACGTCGCTGCCTTCGGGCTCGGCGACCGCGAACGCGGCCATGACTTCGTCGCGGGTGTGGAGCTCGAGCGAGACGCCGCGGCCATGGTTGGCGTCCGAGGGCTTGACCGCCACCGGCAGGCCGATGTCCTCGGCGGCTTCCCAGGCTTCCTCGGCATTGGCCACCACCTGGCCTTCGGGCACCGGCACGCCGCAGCTGGCGAGCAGCGACTTGGTGAGTTCCTTGTCGCTGGCGATCGATTCGCCGATGGCGCTGGTGTAGTCGGTCTCGGCGGTCCAGATGCGCTGCTGGTTGGCGCCATAGCCCAACTGCACCAGGTTGCCGCTGTTGAGCCGCAGGTGCGGGATGCCGCGGTCGGTGGCGGCGCCCACGATGCAGGCGGTGCTCGGGCCGAGGTAGCAGTCCTCGACCTTGGCCTTGACCGCATCGACCGCTCGCTGGACGTCGGCGGCGCCGAAGGGCTGGTCGTTGATCGCCGACATCAGCAGCCGGTGGCCTTCGGCCAGCGCGACCCTGGCGACCTGCTCGTCGCGGGCCCGGAACACCATCCGGTAGACGCCGTGCTGCGAGGTGCTGCGGGTCTGGCCGAAGCCGGTCGGCATGCCGGCCAGGTTGAGCAGCTCGATGACCACGTGTTCCAGCACGTGGCCGGCCCAGGTGCCTTCGGTCAGGCGCTGGATGAAACCGCCGCGCTCGCCGACGCCGCAATGGTGCTCGATCAGCGCCGGCAGCAGGGTGGTCAGGCGGTCCGTGAAGCCGGGAATGGTGTTGGACGGGTGGTCCTCGAGCGCGCCGAGGTCGAGCCAGACTTCCAGCACCGGCCGGTAGGTCCAGAGGTTCGGGCCGCGCAAATAGTTGATGCGCAGCAGTTGTATGTCGTCGAAACGGGTCATGAAAACGTTCGTTGTGCTTTGGCCGAGCACGGATGCACCCTCAAGCGCGCCCATGGCCATCGGTCAAAATCGGCGCGCCGGGAGCGCCATGAAGGGTCCGTCGGCGGGCCAGAGATACAGAAACACAATGCAACATCACGATCCAGTCGGAACCCCGGGGGGCGAAGGGGAGGCGGCTTCAGACGCTCTGAAAAGTCGGCTCTCTGTCGGGGAAAACGTTTTGGCGACGCTGGCGGTTGACCTCGACGGGCAACTTCGATTCAAGACGGGCCTGCTCGCCCTGACCGACCAGCGCCTGCTGGCCCGCGCGCCGGACGGCCAATGGTCCGAATGGCCGGTCCCGGCCCAGGGCCTGGAAATCCACCTCGGCGACCATGCCGGCATCGGCACGCTCGACCTGCTGGGGGCCGAAGGCCGGCTCGGCCGCTGGCGCTTCACGCTGGCCCAGCAGGCGGCGGCGCTGCGGCTGCAGAAGCTGTTCGACGTCCGCACCGAGGGTGT
Source organism: Variovorax sp. J31P179 (assembly GCF_030316985.1). Classification (NCBI taxonomy): domain Bacteria; kingdom Pseudomonadati; phylum Pseudomonadota; class Betaproteobacteria; order Burkholderiales; family Comamonadaceae; genus Variovorax; species Variovorax sp. J31P179. The sequence goes on from NZ_JASZYL010000021.1 coordinate 73,249, forward strand.
CGCGCAGGCGACAGCGGCGGGCGGCGAGCTCGACGAGGCGCCGTTCGTCGAACCGGAGCTGCAGGCGCCGCCTTCGACCTGGGTGCTGCTGCGCCTCGGCCGCTTCGCCAAGCCCTACCGCAAGCAGCTGATCGCCGGTTTCCTGCTGACCCTGGCCTCGACCGCCGCCACGCTGGTGCCGCCCTACCTGACCATCCCGCTGATGGACGACATCCTGATCCCGTTCCAGAACGGGCAGCAGATCGCGGTCGCCAAGGTCGTGATGTTCCTCAGCGCGCTGCTGGCCGCGGCGCTGGTCGGCTGGGCCCTGGGCTGGGCCCGCACCTACCTGCTGGCACTGGTCTCGGAGCGCATCGGCGCCGACCTGCGGACCACCACTTACGAACACTTGCTGACCTTGCCGCTCGATTACTTCGGCGGCAAGCGCACCGGCGACCTGATGGCGCGGATCGGTTCTGAAACCGACCGCATCAACGTCTTCCTTTCGCTGCATGCGCTCGATTTCCTGACCGACGTGCTGATGATCGCCATGACGGCGGTGATCCTGTTCTCGATCAATCCGCTGCTGGCGATGGTGACGCTGGTGCCGCTGCCCTTCATCGCCTGGATGATCCACGTGGTGCGCGACCGCCTGCGCACCGGCTTCGAGAAGATCGACCGGGTCTGGAGCGAGGTCACCAACGTGCTCGCCGACACCATTCCAGGCATCCGGGTGGTCAAGGCCTTCGCGCAGGAGCAGCGCGAGGCGAAGCGCTTCCATGCCGCCAACGTCTACAACCTGCAGGTCAACGACAAGCTCAACAAGACCTGGTCGCTGTTCACGCCCAGCGTCTCGCTGCTGACCGAGATCGGCCTGCTGGTGGTCTGGGGCTTTGGCATCTGGCAGGTGGCGCGCGGGCGCATCACGGTCGGCGTGCTGACCGCGTTCATCGCCTACATCGGGCGCTTCTACACCCGGCTCGACTCGATGAGCCGGATCGTCTCGGTGACGCAGAAGGCCGCGGCCGGCGCCAAGCGCATCTTCGACATCCTCGACCACGTGAGCAACGTGCCCGAGCCGGCCAATCCGGTCAAGGTCGAGCGCGTGCAGGGCCGCATCGAGATGGCCGATGTCGGCTTCCGCTACGGCAGCCGGGCAGTGATCCGCGATCTCGACCTGGTGATCGAGCCGGGCGAGATGATCGGCCTGGTCGGCCATAGCGGCTCGGGCAAGAGCACGCTGGTGAACCTGATCTGCCGCTTCTACGACGTCACCGACGGCGCGATCAAGGTCGACGGCACCGACATCCGGCGCTTCGCGGTGGCCGACTACCGGCGCCACGTCGGGCTGGTGCTGCAGGAGCCTTTTCTCTTCTTCGGCACCATCGCGCAGAACATCGCCTACGGCAAGCCCGAGGCGACGCGCGAGGAGATCGTCGCGGCGGCCCGCGCCGCCCATGCGCACGACTTCATCCTGCGGCTCGCGCACGGCTACGACTCGCTGGTGGGCGAGCGGGGGCAGGGCCTGTCGGGCGGCGAGCGCCAGCGCATCAGCATCGCGCGCGCGCTCTTGATCGACCCGCGCATCCTGATCCTCGACGAGGCCACCTCGGCGGTCGACACCGAGACCGAGAAAGAGATCCAGAAAGCGCTCGACAACCTCGTGAAGGGCCGCACCACGATCGCCATCGCGCACCGGCTGTCGACCTTGCGCAAGGCCGACCGGCTGGTGGTCATGGACCGGGGCGAGGTCGTCGAGGTCGGTCCGCACGACACGCTGATGGAAAAGCAGGGCGCCTACTGGCGGCTCTACCAGGCGCAGCTGCGCCAGGCCGACGACGAAAGCGCGGGCGCGCTGGCCGAGCGCACCTCGGTGGCCCTGGCGCTGGGCAGCCATGCCGCGCATCCGGCGGGGGACGCATGATGATGAACATCGAACTCGAGCGCGACGCCTTCGGCCGGCTGGTGCTGACCGATGCCGAAGGCCAGCGTCACGCGGGCGTGGTGCCGGTGCGTGCCTTTCCGCTGACGGCGCCGGACGACGGGCTCTCGCTGGTCGGGCCCGACGGCCGCGAACTGCTCTGGATCGACCGCCTCGACCAGCTGCCCGAAGGCGCCCGCGCGCTGCTCGGCCAGGAGCTCGCGCCGCGCGACTTCGCGCCCACGCTGCAGCGGCTGCACAAGGTCTCGAGCTTCGGCGTGCCCAGCACCTGGACCGTCAGCACCGACCGCGGCGAGACCAGCTTCGTGTTGAAGGCCGAGGAGGACATCCGCCGGCTCGAAGGCGGCGCGCTGCTGATCGCCAGCGCGCACGGGGTGCAGTTCCGGATTCCCGACGTGAGGGCGCTGGACCGGGGTTCGAGGAAGCTGCTGGAGCGGTTCCTGTAGGGTCATCGGCGGGCTTTCCGGGGTGCATCAAATAGAATGAAGTGCATCAACCCCATGAAAGTGCATCAGCCATGCGCACCACTGTCACTCTGGAAGACGACGCCTTCGAAGTGGCCCAGGCCTATGCGCAGGCGCGCGCGCTGAAGCTCGGGCAAGCCATCTCCGAACTGATCCGGCGCGGCGGCGGCGAGCGCCTGCCGGTGCGCAAGAAGGGCGGCGTCTGGGTGTTCGAGCTGCCGGCCGATGCGCCCCGCGTCACCAGCCGCCAGGTCAGGGACCTGCTGGAAGACGCGCCTTGAGCTGGCTGCTGGACGCCAATGCGCTGATCGCATTGGGTTGGCCGGCGCACGAGCACCACGAGCGCATGCTTCGCTGGTTCGGCCGCCATGCGCGTGAGGGCTGGGCCACCAGCGCGCTGACCCAGTCGGCTTTCGTGCGCGTGATCTCGCAGCCGGCCTTTTCGGGCCGGGCCATGTCGATCGGCGAGATCGCCGAGGTGCTGCTGCGCAACACCGCGCATCCCAAGCATCGCTTCCTGGCGCTGGATTTCGGCATCGAGCAGGTGCTGGGCTGCTGCACCGGCGGCCTGCGCGGCCATCGGCAGATCACCGACGCCTGGCTCCTGACCCTGGCCATGCGCCACGGCGCCAAGCTGCTCACCTTCGATGGCGGCATCGCGCAACTGCTCGCCACCGCGCCCGAACGCCAGCGCCACATCAAGATTCCGGACTGAACACCATGCACACCACCGCCCTCGTCCTCTTCTCCGGTGGCCAGGACTCCACCACCTGCCTGGCCGATGCACTCGCGAAATACCAGCGGGTCGAGACCATCGGCTTCGACTACGGCCAGCGCCACCGGGTCGAGCTCGATGCGCGGCTCACCGTGCTGGCCCGCCTGCGCGAGCGCTTCCCGCAATGGGCGCCGCGGCTCGGCGACGACCACCTGCTGTCGGTCGACGTGCTGGGGCAGGTCAGCGCGTCGTCGCTGACCCAGGACATCGCCTTCGAGATGCAGGCCAACGGCCTGCCCAACACCTTCGTGCCCGGCCGCAACCTGCTGTTCCTCACGCTGGCCGGCGCGCTGGCCTACCGGCGCGGCCTCGAGGTCATCGTGACCGGTGTCTGCGAGACCGACTTCTCGGGCTACCCCGATTGCCGCGACGACACGATGAAGGCGCTGCAGGTCGCGCTCACGCTCGGCATGGACCGGCGTTTCGTCATCGAGACCCCATTGATGTGGATCGACAAGGCCCAGACCTGGGCCATGGCGCATCGCCTCGGCGGCGATGCGTTGGTCGGGCTGATCGTCGAGGACACCCACACCTGCTACCTCGGCGACCGCACGCAGCGCCACGACTGGGGCTACGGCTGCGGCAGCTGCCCGGCCTGCGAGCTGCGGGCCCGGGGCTGGGCCGGCTACGTCGCCTCGACCCTGTAGCGCACGCCGCTGCCTTCGGGCTGCGGCACCAGCGTCCAGCGGCGCTGGTGGTGGTCGCCGACCGAGGCCCGGTGGGCGATCGACACCATGGCGCCGCCGGCGGCGTGCACCATCGCCGTCAACCGCTTGTAGAGCGTCGCCTCGCTGTCGGCGTCAAGCGCACTCGTTGCTTCATCGGCGAACAGCCAGGCCGGCTTTCGCAGCAGCACGCGGGCGATCGCCAGGCGCTGCTGTTCGCCGCCCGAGAGCTTCTGGCTCCAGGCATCGCGGTCGTCGAGCCGGCCGGCCAGGTCGGGCAGCAGCGCGTCGTTCAGGGCCTGGACCAGCTGCGCGTCGCTGAACTGGCTGGCAGGTTGGGGATAGGCCAGCGCGTCGCGCAGCCGGCCGTCCGGCACATAGGGCCGCTGCGGGATGAACATGGTGTTGTCGGGCATCGAGACCCGGCCCTTGGCGAACGGCCAGATGCCGGCGAAGGCCCGGAACAGCGTCGACTTGCCGCTGCCCGAAGGGCCTTGCAGCATCACGGCGTCGCCCGGCTGGACGGCCAGCGCGGCGCCTTCGATCAGCCGTGCGCCGTCGGGCAGGGTGACGCCGAAGCCGTCGGCGCGCAGGCCCCTGGCGTTGTCCGCCGGGGTGCGCTCGAGCGCGCTGGCCGCGCCGGCGTTGGCACGCATCGCGGCTTCGAAGGAGCTCAGCCGGTCGGCGGTGGCGCGCCAGACGGCCACCCGGTCGTAGTTGTCGACGAACCAGCTGAGCGAATCCTGGACCCGGCCGAAGGCCGAGTTGACCTGCATCAGCTGGCCGAGCTGGATCGCGCCGCTGAAGAAGCGCGGCGCCTGCACGATGAAGGCGAAGATCACCGAGGCCTGGCCGAACGAGGCCGTGAAGGCCACCAGGTTCTTCTGCTTCTTGATCAGCTGCAGGTAGTTCTTCAGCACGGACCCGAAACGCAGCTCGAGCTGGCCGTGCTCGACCTGCTCGCCGCGGTCGAGCGCGATCGCCTCGCTGTATTCGCGCACCCGCACCAGGTGGTGGCGGAAGTCCGCCTCGTAGCGCTGCTGCTGGTAGTTCAGCCCGATCAGGGGCCGGCCGATGTAGTGCGTGATGACGGTGCCGGCGGCGCAATAGAGCAGGGCGATCCAGACCATCGACCCGGGCACCGAGAAGCTGTGGCCCAGGAGCGTGAAGTTGGCCACGCCGCTCAGGCCCCACAGGATGCCGATAAAGCTCACCAGTGTGACCACCGCGTTGAGCAGGCCCATCGAGAGCGTCATCGTGTAGTCGGTGAACAGCTGCATGTCCTCCTGGATCCGCTGGTCGGGGTTGTCCGGCGACTGGCCGTCCTGCTGGCCGTAGCGTGCCAGTTCGAGCCGGTAAAAGGTGCGGTCGGCCATCCAGCGCTGCAGGTAGCTGCGGGTCATCCAGGCCCGCCAGCGCAGCTGCAGCAGCTGGGTCAGGTAGAACTTGAGGATCGCGATCGCGATGAAGCCGGCCGCGATCCAGCAGAAATAAACGATCTCGCGCCAGAAGACCGCCTGGTCCTTGTTCTGCAGCGCATCGTAGAAGCGCGCGTACCACTGGTTGTTGAGCACCAGCATGTAGACCACGCCGAGGTTGAGCGCCACGATCGCCGCCAGCAGGCCGCGGGCCCGCCATTTCTCCTCGGAGTTGAAATAGGGCGCCGCCAGTGCGCCGATGCGGCGCAGAGTGGTCAGCATGCTCTTGGAACCGGTGCTTGCAGTCATGGCGTGGGAGTAGGTTCGCGCCGGGAGGCGGCGCGTTGCTTTCATCCTAAACCCGCGCGGGCGCGCTTTCTTAAACGGCGCTGAAAACCGGGCCCGGCTGACAAACGCCTGTCACATCCGCTGCCGATGATCGACGGGCTTCGCGTGCCGTTGCGCGCTGTTCTCCCGTGTCCCGATAGGAATCCCCATGCTGCGTCGTACCTTCCAATCCCTCCTGCCTGCCGTCCTGCTCGGCCTCGGCGCCGGCGCCATCGCGCAAGGCCGCACCGAGCTCCTGGTCTACACCGCGCTCGAGGCCGACCAGGTGCAGGCCTACAAGACGGCCTTCGAGAAGGACAACCCCTCGATCGAGCTCAAGTTCGTGCGCGACTCCACCGGGATCGTGACCGCCAAGCTGCTGGCCGAGAAGGCGAATCCGCAGGCCGACGTGGTCTGGGGCCTGGCCGCGACCTCGCTGATGCTGCTCGACAAGGAAGGCATGCTGCAGCCCTATGCGCCGAAGGGCCTCGAGGCCATCAAGCCGACCATGCGCGACAGCGCCAACCCGCCCAAGTGGGTCGGCATGGACGTCTGGTCGTCGGCGATCTGCTTCAACACCACCGAGGCGCAGAAGAAGAACCTGCCCAAGCCCGCCAGCTGGGCCGACCTGACCAACCCGGTCTACAAGGGCCAGATCACGATGCCGAACCCGGCCGCCTCGGGCACCGGCTACCTGATGGTGTCGGGCTGGATCCAGATGATGGGCGAAGACAAGGCGTGGAAGTACATGGACGCGCTGCACCAGAACATCGGCATCTACAGCCAGTCCGGCAGCAAGCCCTGCCGCCAGGCCGGCGCCGGCGAGTTCGCGCTCGGCATGTCCTTCGAGTACCGCGCCAACAAGACCAAGCGCGACGGCGCGCCGATCGACATCGTGCTGCCGAAGGAGGGGCTGGGCTGGGACATGGAGGCCACCGGGGTCATGAAGACGACCAAGAAGCCGGAGGCCGCGAAGGCGCTGGCCGACTGGGCCGTCACGAAGCAGGCCAACGAGCTCTATGCGAAGAACTTCGCGGTGCTGGCGCTGCCGGGCATCCAGGAGAAGCTGGAATTCGTGCCGGGCGACGTCGAGAAGCTGCTGGCCAGGAACGACTTCGACTGGGCCGCCGCCAACCGCGACCGCATCCTGACCGAATGGTCGAAGCGCTACGAATCGAAGTCGGAAAAGAAGGCGCCGCCGCAGTAAGACCCGGCGCATGACGTCCTATCTTTCCCTGCGCGGCGTCGGCAAGTCCTTCGGTGCCAGCCGCGTGCTGGACGGCATCGACCTCGATGTCGAGCCCGGCGAGTTCGTCTGCCTGCTCGGGCCCTCGGGCTGCGGCAAGACCACGCTGCTGCGCATCGTCTGCGGCATCGAGCGCGCCGACCACGGGCAGCTGCTGCTGAACGGCCAGGACATCGCGGGCCTGCCGCCCGCGGCGCGCGGCTTCGGCGTGGTGTTCCAGTCCTATGCCCTGTTCCCGAACCTCACGGCGGCGCAGAACATCGCCTATGGCCTGCATCCGACCGGCGCGCTGGCGCGCGAGATGGCCAAGCGCTCGCGCGAGATGCTCGACCTGGTCGGCCTCGCCGCCCATGCCGACAAGTACCCGGTGCAGTTGTCGGGCGGGCAGCAGCAGCGGGTGGCCCTGGCCCGCGCGCTGGCGCCCAATCCGCGGCTGCTGCTGCTGGACGAGCCCCTGTCCGCGCTCGACGCGCAGGTGCGCGCCAGCCTGCGCGGCGAGATCCGCGCGCTGCAGAAGCGCCTGGGCATCGTCACGATCATGGTCACGCACGACCAGGAGGAGGCGCTGTCGATGGCCGACCGCGTGGTGCTGATGCACGACGGCCGCATCGAGCAGGCCGGCACGCCCGGCGAGCTCTACCACCGCCCGCGCACCCGCTTCGTCGCCGGCTTCGTCGGCCGCATGAACATGCTGCCCGCCACCGTGCTGGCCGGCGACCGCGTGCGGGTGCGCGACAGCGAGCTGCACTGCGCGCCCGTCGCGCTGCAGGTGGGCGCGCAGGCCACCGTCGGCATCCGGCCCGAGCAGGTCGTGGTCCGCCGCTTCGGCGACGGCCTGGGCGCCAACAGCTTCGCTGCCCGGCTGCTCGACACCGAGTTCCTCGGCAACCGCACCGCCGCCCGGCTGGCCTGCGAACCGCTGGGCATCGAGATCGAGGCCGAGCTGCCGGCCGACCACCGGGTCGGCGAGGCGCTGGTGCCCAGCAGCATGGTGCACATCGAGCTGCCGCAGCACGCGCTGTCGGTGCTGGCGCGTTGAAGGCGCTCGACCGCGAACGCTGGCTTACGGCGGCCGGCCTCGGGCTCGCGCTCGCCATCCTGGTGGTGATCGTCGCGCTGCCGGTGGCCGCGCTGGTGGGCCAGAGCTTCTTCGACCGCGCCGGTGCCTTCGTCGGGCTGGCCAACTTCGCCCGCTACCTCGACAACCCGGCGCTGGTGCAGTCGGCCTTCAACAGCGTCTGGCTTGCCGCGCTGAGTGCCGTGCTGTGCACCGCGATCGCCTACGTCTACGCCTATGCGCTCACGCTGTCCTGCATGCGCGGCAAGGGCCCGCTGCGCGCGGTCGCGCTGCTGCCGCTGCTGGCGCCCTCGCTGCTGCCGGCGATCAGCCTGATCTACCTGTTCGGCAACCAGGGCATCTTCAAGGACTGGCTGGGCGGCCTGTCGATCTACGGGCCGCTGGGCATCGTGCTCGGCTCGGTGTTCTGGACCTTGCCGCATGCGCTGCTGATCCTGACCACCGCGATGGCGACCTCCGACGGCCGGCTCTACGAGGCCGCGCAGACCCTCGGCGCCTCGCGCTGGCGGATCTTCCGCACGGTCACCCTGCCGGCTTCGCGCTATGGGCTGATCGTGGCCTGCATGGTGGTCTTCGTGCTGGTCATCACCGACTTCGGCGTGCCCAAGGTGGTGGGCGGCCAGACCGGCGTGCTGGCGACCGACATCTACAAGCAGGTGGTCGGGCAGCAGAACTTCCAGATGGGTGCGGTGGTCGGCTTCGTGCTGCTGATCCCGGCCGTGCTGTCGTTCGCGGTCGAGCGTCGGGTGCGGCGGCGCCAGGCGGCCGCGATGTCGGCCCGCGCGACGCCGCACCGGCCCGAGCCCGTTGCGCTGCGCGATCGGGTGCTGTTCGGCGTCTGCCTGCTGATCGCCGCGGCCATCCTGGTGATGATCGGGATGGCGGTGTTCGCATCGCTCGCCACCTACTGGCCCTACAAGCTCGCGCCGTCGCTCAAGAACTACGACTTCAGCAACATGGATGGCGGCGGCTGGGGCAGCTATGTCAACTCGCTCAAGCTCGGGCTGGGCGCCGCGGCGGCCGGGGCGGTCGCCACCTTCCTGTCGGCCTACCTGGTCGAGAAGCCGCGCCACTTCGGCCTCTTGCGCGAGGCGCTGAACCTGCTGGCCAACCTGCCGCTGGCGGTGCCCGGCCTGGTGCTGGGCGTGGGCTACATCTTCTTCTTCAACGCACCCGCGAATCCGCTCAACGGGCTCTACGGCGGCATGGCGATCCTCATCGTCTGCACCGTGGCGCACTTCTTCTCGGTCGCCCACCTGACCTCGCTCACCGCGCTGCGCCAACTCGACCGCGAGTACGAGCTGGTCGCGGAGTCGATGGGCGTTCCGTTCTGGCGCACGCTGTGGCGCGTGCACCTGCCGGTGGCGCTGCCCACGGTGCTGCAGGTCGGCGGCTACTTCTTCGTCAACGCGATGACGACCGTCTCGGCGGTGGTGTTCCTGTATTCGCCGCAGACCACGCTGGCCGCGATCGCGGTGCTGAACATGGACGACGCCGGCGACGTGGCGCCGGCGGCGGCGATGGCCTCGCTGATCATGCTCACGGCGGCCATCGGCCGCGGACTGTTCGCGCTGGCTGGGCAGGCAGTGCTGGCGCGCACCCAGGGCTGGCGCAGCCGCTAGGGCCTGTTCACACTACTTCCGGGGATCGCGTTGTCGAGCAAAGGGGCTGGATGCAAGGCGCCCGCGCGCAGCAAGGCTTGCGCCTTGCAAGCGCGGGCAACGCCGCAG
>NZ_JASZYL010000022.1:0-75520 GCF_030316985.1 Variovorax sp. J31P179
TTCGACCGCGCCGACGCTCACAAAACTGCCAACCGCCTCATCCGACGACTTCAGCAAATCGGCTACGCCGTGCAGGTCACTCCGACTTAAGTGAGGACGTTTCATTTCAGACCACCGAGGTGGCACCGCCGCCGGCAAAGCCGGGCTCGCGCCAGTTCGCCGGCGGCGGCGCGGTGACGATCGAGTCCAGCGCCGGCTCCGTCATCCGCAGCGCGGTGAGGTCCGGGCGCGGTCGGCGCAGCACCGGGTCGGCGGCGAAGGCCTGCTCCAGCGCCAGCGCGGCCGAGAGCACCTGCAGGTCGCCGCGGAACGGCCCGACCACCTGCAGCCCGAAGGGCATGCCCCTGGCATCGGTGCCGCAGGGCAGCGTCAGCGCGGGGTGGGTGGTCAGCGTGGTGACGTAGGTGAGGGCCAGCCACCGGTAGTAGTTGGACTGCGCCTTGCCGTCGATCACCTGGGCGTGGGATTGCGTCCATGGGAAGGGCGAGACCGGCGTGGTCGGCGCCAGCACCAGGTCGTAGTCGGCGAAGGTGGCCTGGAAGCGCTGCAGGATGCGGGTCTGCTCGGCCTGCGCCCAGGCGCTGTCGAGCAGGCTCATGCCGGCGCCCATCTCGTAGTTGGCGCGCGGGTTCTCGCCCAGGCTCGCAGGGTCCTTCTCGTAGGCCTCGCGCATGCCGGCGACGAAGGCTTCGGCGCGCAGCACGTCGAAGCAGCGGTGGACGTCGCCGAGCTCGAAGCGCACCTCGTCGCAGCGGGCGAACAGGTGCCGCATCGCCGCGATCCGGCTGGCGAAGGTGGCACGGATCTCCGGGTCGACGTCGCAGCTGCCGAAGTCGGTGGTCCAGGCGACCCGCAGGCGGCCCAGCTCGGCGGCCCGCGGCTGCAGGAACGCGAGCGGGTCGAGCGGATAGCTGAGCGGGTCGCCTGCATGCATGCCGGCCGTCGCGGCCAGCTGCAGGCAGGCATCCCCGACGCTGCGCCCCATGGGGCCGACGACCGAGATCGGCGTCCAGCCCAGCAGCTTGCGCACGCTCGGCACCACACCGGGCGAGGGGCGGAAGCCCACCACGCCGCACTTCGATGCCGGGATCCGCAGCGAGCCGCCGGTGTCGGAGCCGGTGCACACGGGCAGCATGTCGCAGGCCAGCGCGGCGGCCGAGCCGCCCGAGGAGCCACCGGCATTGAGGCGGGGGTCGAAGGGATTGCCGGTGGCGCCCCACACGGGGTTGCGCGAATTGGCGCCGGCGCCCATCTCGGGCACGTTGGTCTTGCCGGCGACGATGGCACCGGCGCGGCGCAGGCGGGCCACCAGTTCGATGTCCTGGGTCGGCACGTGGCCGCGAAAGGCCGGCGAGCCGAAGGTGGTCAGCAGGCCGGCCGTGGGCTCCAGGTCCTTGACGCCGAGCGGCAGTCCGTGCAGCAGGCCGAGAGGCTCGCCTCTCAGCACCGCCCGCTCGGCGGCGCGGGCCTCGTCGCGGGCGCGCTCGAAGCAGGTCGCGGTGACGGCGTTGACGAAGGGGTTGACGGTTTCGATGCGTTCGATGCAGGCCGCCAGCAGCTCGACCGGCGAGATCTCCCGGGTGGCGATCATCTGCCGCAGGGCGACGGCCGAGTGCTCGACCAGCGCGACGGGTCGGGTTCCTTCGCTCATCGGATCACTCCGGCTGGATGTTGGCGCGCACGGCGACGGCACGCATCAGCGGCAGCTCGGCCTCGAGCTGGGCGGCGGCCTGGGCCGAGCCGATGAAGCCGGGCTCGACACCCTGCTCGGCGAAGCCCTTGCGCACCGCCGGATCGGCCACCGTCTCGGCCAGCGCCTTCTCGAGCCGGGCATGCACCTCCGGCGGCAGGCCGCGCGGCGCGACCACCATGCCCCAGCTGTCGAGCACGGCCGACGGGAAGCCCGACTCGGCAAAGGTCGGCACGCCCGGCATCAGCGCCGAACGCCTGGCCGTCGTGACCGCGATCGCCTTGACCTTGCCGGCCTTGATCTGCGGCAGCGCGGCGGTCACGGTGTCGAAGGAGAAGGGCACCTGCCCGCCGATCAGGTCGGTCATGGCCGGGCCGCTGCCCTTGTAGGGCACGTGGACCAGGCGGATGCCCATCGCCTGCAGCGCCATCTCGGCCGCGAAGTGCGAGCTGGTGCCGGCACCGAAGGAGGCATAGGCGTACTTGTCGGGGGCGGCCTTGGCGGCCGCCACCAGCTCCTTCAGGTTGTTCACGGGCACGTTCGGGTTGGCCAGCATCACGAGCCCGACCCGGCTCACGATGCCGATCGGCTCGAAGCTCTTGACCGGGTCGTAGGGCAGCGTCTTGCGGATCGCCGGGTTCAGCGTGAAGGTGGAGGCCGAGCTCATCAGCAGCGTGTAGCCGTCGGCCTTGGCGTTGGCGACGTAGGCGGCGCCGATGGCGGTGCCGGCCCCGGGGCGGTTGTCGACGATCACGTTCTGGCCCAGCTTTTCGGCCAGCTTCAGGGCCAGCAGGCGGCCCTGGGCGTCGCCGCCGCCACCCGGCGGGAACGGCACCACCATCGTGATCGGCCGCGACGGCCAGGCGTCCTGCGCCATCGCGTGGGGGGCGTGCAGACCGAGTGTGCAAAGGGCGGCGATGCCGAGGGCGCGCAGGTGTTGGAGGTGCATGGCTGGGTGGGGGCGATGGGGCGGGAGGGGCAGCGAAGCCTCATCGTAGAAAGGCGAATGCCCTCCAGCAATATCAATGTTAGAAACCTTTCATTGCGATAATGGCAATCTTCATCAGGGTCATCCCGTGTCCAGGAACATCAGTCAGCGCGTGTTGCAGGAAAGCTCCTTGCGCCATTTCCTCGAGGTGGTGCGCACCGGCTCGGTCACGGCGGCCGCCGAGCGGCTGAACGTGGCGCCGTCGGCGGTCAGCCGGCACATCGCGCGGCTGGAGAGCGAACTCGACACGCTGCTGTTCGAACGCCGGGCGCGCGGCATGGTGCCCAATGCAGCAGGCGAACTGCTGGCCGCGCACGCCAAGCGCGCCTGGCAGGACATCGAGCGCGTCACCGACGACATCCTGGCGCTGCGCGGGCTGCAGACGGGGCAGGTGCGGGTGGCCAGCACCGAGGGCTTCGCGTCCGAGTTCCTGCCGAACCTGATCGCCGATTTCCAGCGCGACTACGCCGGCATCCGCTTCGCGCTCGATGTCCGCATGCAAGCCGAGATCCCGCAGCTGGTGCGCGACGGCGATGTCGACATCGGTGTCACGCTCAGCACCAGTTCCGAGCGCCACATCAACGTCGAGCTGCGCCACCCCTCGCCGATCCTGGCGATCATGGCGAAGGACCACCCGCTCGCGTCGCGGCGCCAGCTGGCGCTGTCGCAGCTGGTCGGCTACCCGATGGCGCTGCCCGGCCCGTATTCCACCTTGCGCCAGCTGTTCGACATCAGCTGCAGCCGGCAGGGCCTGCAGTGCGAGCCGGTCTTCCTGAGCAACCGGCTCGACGCCATGATCGCCTTCGCCGCCGCCGGCGGCGGCATCGCGCTCAGCGGCGAAGCGGCGCTGCGCACCCGGCTGAAGGCCGGCCTGGTGGTCGGCGTCCCGCTGCGCGACCGCGAGATGAACGAGCGCCATTTCGAGGTCCAGACGATGGCGGGGCGTACCTTGCCGGGGTCATGCCGGGCCTTTCTCGACCACCTCAGAGAGGTGCTGCACCGGGAGGGATGAAGCGCTTTGCGCATTGTGATTTTCGCAATGCATCGTTCAACAGATTGCCACGCCTGCATATTCCCAGCCACCCATAATCGACCGCATTTCAAAGCCGCCCCATGACAGCATCCGCACTTCCGTTCTCCAAGCTTCGCCAGGCCAGGGGCCTGGTCTTCCTGTCGGGCGAGATGCCCTTTGCCGACGACGGTCGCATCCCGGAGGGCATCGCGGCGCAGACCGCGCTGGTGCTGCGGCGCATCGGCGCCACGCTCGCCACGGTGGGCCTGGGGCTGGACGACGTGGTGCAGGTGGCCGTGCACCTGGTCGACGGCGCTGACTTCGCCGCCTTCAACGCCGAGTACCGCCAGCACTTCCGCGACCCGCTGCCGGTGCGCACGACGGTGGTCGCGAGCCTGCTGGCGCCCGGCGCGCGGCTCGAAGTCACGGTCACCGCGGCCCGGCCCGACTGAAGGGCGCGGCGCAGATGGCGTGCGATGTCCTGGTCCTGGGTGCCGGCATGGTCGGCACCTGCACGGCGCTGCAACTCGCGCGGCGCGGGCACTCGGTGGCCCTGGTCGACCGGCGCCCGCCCGGCCGCGAGACCTCCTACGGCAATGCCGGGATCATCCAGCGCGAGGCGGTGGAGCCCTATGCCTTTCCGCGCGAGTGGGCGAGTGTGTTCGATGTCGCGTTCAAGCGCGGCATCGACGTCAACTACCACTTCAGCGCGCTGCCGGCGGTGCTGCCGCGCCTGGCCCGCTACTGGCACGCCTCGGCACCGGCCCGCTACGCACCGATCGCCCAGGCGTACAGCCGGCTGATCGAACACTGCCTGACGGAGCACCAGGCCCTGATGGACGAATCCGGCGCCGGCGATCTGGTGCGCAAGGAGGGCTACCACTTCGCTTTTCGCACGCCGGCGGCGATGGAGCAGGCCGTGGCGCGCGCCGCCGACCTGGCGCGGCGCTACGGCGTGCGGCATGCGCTGCTCGACAGCGCCGCGCTGGCGCGCGCCGAGCCGGGCTTGCGCCGGCCCATGGCGGGTGCGCTGCATTGGCTCGATCCATGGTCGGTCAACGATCCGGGCGCGCTGGTGGCGCGCTACGCCCGGCGCTTCGCCGAACTCGGCGGGCAGGTGGTCGAGGCCGACGCCCGTGGCTTGCGCCCGGTGGGCGGCGGCTGGCAGGTGCAGACGGCGGCCGGGCCGCTGGCCGCGCGCCACGCGGTGGTGGCGCTCGGGCCCTGGGCCGACCCGCTCATCGCGCCGCTCGGCTACCACCTGCCGCTGTTCGTCAAGCGCGGCTATCACCGCCACTACCGAGGCGGCCCCGGGCTGCGGTTGCCGTTGCTGGATGCGGAGCGCGGCCTGGTGCTGGCGCCGATGGCGCAGGGCATGCGGATCACCACCGGCGCCGAGTTCGCGCGCATCGGCGCGCCGGCCACGCCGGTTCAACTCGACAAGGCGGAAGCCGCGGCCCGAGAACTGCTCGATCTGCCGCAGCCGGTCGAGCCCGAGCCTTGGATGGGCAATCGGCCCTGCACGGTCGACATGAAGCCGGTGATCGGGCCGGCGCCGAACCATCCGGGCCTGTGGTTCAACTTCGGCCATGCGCACCAGGGCTTCACGCTGGGGCCGGTGAGCGGCCGGCTGCTGGCCGAGATGATCGAGGGCAGTCCGCCGCTGGTCGACCCCGCGCCCTATTCGGCGGCGCGGTTCTGACCGACTGCTCGCAGCTGAAGCTGGCCGCGTCGTCCGGATGGCTGCCCGTGTAGGCCGCCACCTCAGGATTTCGCAGTTCCTGGTGCGTTGAAGCGGCGGTCGGCTATGCTGAACACGACATGAACGCGATCACCTGCATCGAAGACCTGCGCGTGCTGGCGCGGAAGCGGGTGCCCCGGATGTTCTATGACTACGTCGACGGCGGGTCATGGACCGAGAGCACCTACCGCGCCAACGAGCGCGACTTCCAGCGGATCCTGTTGCGCCAGCGGGTGGCGGTGAATCTCGCGCATCGCAGCACCCGCACCACCATGCTGGGCCAGGAGGCCGCGATGCCGGTCGCCATCGCCCCGACCGGCCTGACCGGCATGCAGCGCGCGGACGGCGAAATACTGGCGGCGCGCGCGGCGAAGGCCTTCGGCGTGCCGTTCACGCTGTCCACGGTGAGCATCTGCTCGATCGAAGACGTCGCCGAGGCCACCGGCGGCCACCCGTTCTGGTTCCAGCTCTATGTCATGCGCGATCGCGGGTTCGTCGAGCGCCTGATCCGCCGGGCGCACGACGCGAACTGCTCGGCCCTGGTGCTCACGCTCGACCTGCAGATCAGCGGACAGCGCCACAAGGATCTCAAGAACGGTCTCTCGGCACCTCCGCGGCTCACGCTGCGCAACCTGATCGACATGGCGAGCAAGCCGCGCTGGGCCCTGGGCATGCTCGGCACCCGGCGGCATGGCTTCGGCAACATCCTCGGCCACGTGAAGGGGGTCGAGGACATGGCGTCCGTGTCGGCCTGGACCTTCGCACAATACGACCCGACCCTCGACTGGGACGACGTCGACTGGATCCGCCGGCTGTGGAAGCGCAAGCTCGTGCTCAAGGGCATCCAGGATGTCGAAGACGCGCGGCATGCGGTGGCCGCCGGCGCCGACGCGCTCATCGTCTCCAACCACGGCGGCCGGCAGCTCGATGGCGCGCAGTCGTCCATCCGTGCGCTGCCTGCCATCGTGGAGGCCGTGGGCGACCGCATCGAGGTTCACATGGACGGCGGCATTCGCTCGGGCCAGGACGTGCTCAAGGCCGTGGCGCTGGGTGCCAAGGGCACCTACATCGGGCGGCCGATGCTCTATGGCCTGGGCGCACTGGGCGAAGCGGGCGTCAGCCGCGCGCTCCAGATCATCCACACCGAACTCGACCTCACGATGGCTTTCTGCGGGCGCACCGACGTCGGCGATGTCGATACCGGTGTGCTTCTGCCGGGCACTTGGTGACAGCGTCCGGCGGCTCGCTCAGGAACGGTCCAGGGACCCGTCGTCGGCCCGGGCCTGCGCGCCGCGCCGGGACCGTGCACGCTGCACCAGCAGCCCGATCAGCAGGGCCGCGGCCGCAGAACCCGCCAGTGCGCCCGAGGTGGTGAGCTGCTGCACCAGGCTGTCGACGGTCTCGACGCTGACCTGCTGCGCGTGGTGGACCAGCGCCACCATGTCGGCGGCGCCGACGTTCTGAAGATCGTCGATGCGCACGCCCGGATCCTGGCCGGCGTTGCGGAACCGGATCTTGGCGAAGATGCCATTGGCGATAGCCACCAGCGACAGCACGCCCAGGGGGCGCAGCAGCGTCTCGACCAGGCGGCAGCGCTCTTCCGCGGGGGCTGATTCGTAGACCTGCGCCACCAGCGCAGGGATCGCCGTCTCGGCGGTGGCTTCGGGGGATTCGGGTGTGCGGTCGTCAGGCCACGATGCGAAGGTTGCCATGTGTCTGCTTCCTTTCTCTGCATCCAGCATATTGGCGCGGCGATGCGGCAATTTGATGAAGGAACCGTAAAGCCGCGATGACTTTGCGCAACCGGATGTGGCGTGTCAGCCCTTGGTCAGCAGCCGCGCCGTGGCGCGCGCGATCGGCTCGTCGTCCTCGGCATCGTAGAAGGTGAATCCGGGCGACGGGTTGACCTCGAAGCAGATCCAGTCGCCTTCTGCGCTGCGGCGCAGGTCGATCCCGGCCATGACCAGCCCCAGCGATGCCGCCAGTCTGCGCACCCGGGGCCGGAGTTCGTCGGGCACCCGCCAGGGCTGCAGTCGAACGCCTGACTCCGCATAGCGATAGTCATCGGCTTCGGAGTCGATCGCGTGGCCGTGGATCTCGTCGCCGATCACATGCACGCGGTAGTCGGTGCCCGGCACGTATTCCTGGAACTGGGTCGGGCAGGTGGCGAGCCGGGCCAGCCGGTCGGCATCGTCCGCCGCCAGGCGCGAGACGATGCTGCGAACACCGCTGCTGGACTTGTAGACGATGCTGCCGTGGCGCCGCCAGAAGGCGCGCAGCGCATCGGGGTCGTTGGTCACGAGCGTGTCGGGCACCGCGAAACCGGCCTTCGCGATCAACGCCGACTGGTAGGGCTTGGAACTGTTCGATCCCATCGCGGACAGTCGATTGACGACCAGCGCCGGCGTCAGTTCGAGCCAGCAGGCCAGCGCCTCGTCGACCGCGCGGGCCGCGTCCTGGGGCCGCGCATAGACCGAGCGGACGAGGTCCAGCGCGCAGCGCTGGTCGCCGACCTGGATCCAGCCGCCGAGGACGCCATCGATCTCGATGTCGATCTCGATGGAAGTCTCGCCGGCGCGCGTCTGGTCGACCAGGAACATCGGCGTACCGAGACGGCTCAGCGCGGTGCAGACGGCGGCGATGGGCAGGTCCAGCGGCGAGCCCCACAGCAGCACGGGCCGGGACGGGCGGAGGCTCATGACAGGCTCTCCATCACGGCGTCGCCGATCGATCGGTCGGACAGGTCGGGCCAGCGGTCGGCGCCGACGAAGCGCGCATGGCCGTCGTCCGCATCGAAGAACACGCCGAGCAGCGCCATGCCGGCGCCATCGGCCAGCCGCCGGGCATGCGCGCGCAGCCGCGGATGCCCGTGGCCGATGACCGCCCGGCCGATGACGTCGAGGCGAACGCAGGCCTCGCCCGGAGGCGGCGGCGCCGGCATCGGCGACCCGGGCCGCAGCGCGAGCCGGACCGGCGCGACCGGAATGTCGAGGCCGAGCGCCAGCCGGACCCACTGCTCCCGGCGCCACACCGGCCCCGAGAGGGAGGGAACGAAAGGGCGGTTCATTACCGGGCATGCCAGCGCCGACAGCCAGGCCCCGAGAAAAGCGCTCATCTCGCTGGCCACGTAGTCGCGATCGGCCTCGGCCACGTGCGGCAGCTGCGCGGGCGCGATGGCGGCGAGCCGTGTGATCACGCCGCGCAGCGTCGATGCGGCGATGGCGCCGTCTTCCGCCACGGCGACCGAGGCGCCCGGATCGCCGACGCGAAGGCACCAGCCGGGGCGCGAGAGATCCGACGGTATCAACAGGCGCGCGCCCTCCGAGCGATGGTGGGCGACGAAAGCCCGCGCCGCGAGATCCCGTTCGTCGGCGAGCACGAGCAGCGGCCGATCAGCCACCTTTCTTGCTCTTGCCCTTGGTCTTGCCGGATGCCTTGGGCGGCGCAGGGGGGGCTGGCGGCTCCGGCGCGGCCGGCGGCGGCCCGACCTCCGGCCGCTGGGCGGGCGCGATGAACGAGCGCTGCAGGATCACCGGCGAAGAGATCACCGCCGGGCTGGCGATCACCGGGCTCACCACCGCCGGGCGCACCACCACGTCGCTGACCTTCTCGGCCAGCACCGCCTTGTCGAGGCGCACGGTCTTGTCGGCGGCGGCCTCCTTGTCCTTGTCCTTGTCCTTGCCCTTGACGCGCACGGTCACCGTGGCCTGGGCGCTGCGCCGCGGGTCGGCGACGCTGGTCGCGACCACGGCGAACACGCCGGCCGCGCCGGGTGCGACGTAGTTGCCCGAGGCGCTGACGGAGCCGCCGCTGCAGCTCCAGCTCACGCCGGTGTCGACACCCCCAGGGATCGCGACCCCGCTGCTGCCGACGCTGGCCGTGAACTGCTGCGAGGTGCCGGCGAGCAGCAGCGCCGTCGGCGGCGACACGCCGACCGCCAGGACCACCACGGTGAAGTTGGTGGTGAGCGTGGTCGTCAACTGCGAATTGGGAATTGCGGGCACGCTGGCCGTCACGTTGACCACGCTGCTCGACGGCGGCGCCGAGACCGTGATCGGGAAGCTCGCGCTGGTCTGCCCGGCCGGGATCGTGAGCGGGTTGCCGCCGTTCAGCACGACCGGGATCGCCGGCGCGCTGCTGGCCGACAGCGTCACCGTGACCGCCGACTGCGCGACGCTCGCGAGCACCACCTGGCCGGTCAGCGCGCCGTCGCCGAGCAGCACCGCCGCGTTCAGGCCGAAGCTGCGCAGCGAGACCGGCGTGGCGGCGAGCTGGAGGGTGAACCAGCTCTCGAAGTCGCTGTAGCGGCGCCCGCAGCCCGAGGGAAAGGCCAGGTCGGTGCGCAGGCTGTTGGTGCGCGATGCGCTCAGCCCGGGCTGGCCGCGGACCTCGCCGTCGAGATAGAGCCGCTCCTGCCCGAGGTCGCCCCAGATGAAATTGCCCTTCATCCGCACGCGCACGCGCGCCTGCCCGCCGCTCAGTGCATTGACCACGCTCTGGGCCGCCGGGCTGGGCACCCACAGCAGCGTGTTCGATTTCGCCTGCCAGCTGATCGGGTTGCCGGGCAGCACCACCGGCACGGGCATCGTCAGCGCGGGCTGGGCGTTGGCGGGCTGGTTCGGTACCGGTGTCGGAATTTCGACGGTGACGACCATCGAATTGTCGGAAACCGTCATCAGCGCCACGTTCGTCGGCACCGGCGTGCCCGTTCCCGGGTCGAGGTTGACCGTGTATTGCCCGATCGGCGCCCCGTCCATCGAGATCGACAGGCCGGCGACGAACTGCGACAGCTGCAGGACGTCGTCGTTCTGCCAGCTGATGCCGGTGACGTGGAGCGCCGGCGGGATGTCGGTCAGCGGCGCAAAGGTGCGCCGGCAGTCCGTGAGCAGGCTGCCGGCCGGGGCGCCGGCCCAGCGCAGCAGCCCGATGCGGGCGAAGTGATGCACGATGCCGGCCGGTGGCTGGGGGGCCGCATGGTGCCACTCGACGCTGGCCGTGGCGCCCGAGCGGGCGGGAACGAGCCAGTGGTCGCCGGTCGCGTACTGGCCGGCCGTGAACTGCACCTGCACGCCGAGCTCCAGGTCCAGCCAGCCGCCGCCGCCCGCCGGTACGACGGTCGCGGCACCGTCCCAGCGGCGCATCTTCGGATTCAGCGACGCATCGATCGGCGTCGGCGACGCGGCGAAGCTCACGGTCGAGGTGGCGGGCTGCACGGTGGCGATCTGGATCAGCTGCCCGGGCCGGCCGTGCAGTTCGTCGGCGGCGCCGATGATCTCGACCCACTGGCCGTTCGCCAGTCCCAGCGCGTCGTCGGGTCCGGTGCTGTCGACCGTCAGCGTGCTGCCGTTGAAGCCCCGGATGCGCGTGACCACGCTGCCGTTGTCGCGCGACCATTTGAAGGTCGCGCTGCCGTCGGTGCCGGCGTCGTGGATCTCGACCCGGTAGAGCTGGTTGTCGAGTCCGCGGTAGCCCCCGCCGGGCGGGATCAGGCAAGGTCCGCTCTGTCCCAGCGACGGTGCCGCGCGGGCGGACAGCGCGCCACTGGAGCCGCCGGTCAGCGCATCCCACTCGGGGAAGGCCGTGCCGCAGGCCGGCGCATCGGTGGCGGGCGGCGTGACCGCGAGCAGCTTCAGCTGGCGGATGGTCCTGGTGCGCACGGCCGTGTCGGGGCCGCCGAGCGCGCTCTCGCGGATGTCCGGATCGTCGAGCGCGGTGACCAGGCGCTGCCAGACGTCGAGGTAGGCCACGTACAGGCCCTTGGGCAGCGCCAGGGTGGCCGGGTTTGCGCCGGCCGCGGCGCTGGCGAAGTCGGGATTCGGAAAATCAGGCTGCGTCAGGTAGGTCGTGATCCGGCGCAGCACGCCGTTGAAGCTGCCGCTGGCCGGCGTCGGCGGCCGGGTGACGGCCCCCGCCAGGGTCAGCGTGAAGCCGCCGTCCGCGGCCGCCACGGCGGTGATGCGCAGCATCTGCGACGCGTCCGCCGTGACGTTCAGAAGCACCCACTGGCCGGCGCGGAAGTCGGCCAGATCGGCGCGCGGCAGGGCCACCAGCGCCTTGTTGTCGCCGCTGCTGCTGAAGGCCAGGCGCTGGCCCGGCTCGGCATCGCAGGCGATCCCGTCGACGTAGTAGCGGCCCGAGGCGATCGTCAGGTCGCTGCCGTCGGCGGTGAGGGCCAGGCCGAAGCCCGGGTCGTCCTGCGGCGCGCCGCTCGGGCCGACGACATCGATGCCGAGGCGCTCGCGCCGATGGGCGTTGATCGACTGCTGCTCGTTCCAGTCGGCATCGAGTTGCACCCGTCCCTGCTGAAGCAGCACGTCGCTGTAGTGCTTGCGCGGATCGAAGGTGTTTCGGCTGAAGTCGGCTGTCATGTCGTTTCTCCCTCGGAGGCTCAGTCGGCGAAGAGCAGGCCGCCGTCGAGTCCGACGCGCAGGTACTCCGCCAGGCGCAGGCGCAGGTTGCTCTCGCGCTGCTGGGCCATCTGTTCGTGGTGGACGCCCATTTCGGCGCCGTCTTCGGCGCCGGTGCGGATCTCGATCGCCGAGCGCCGGGCCAGTTGGCAGTAGGACGGGTCGCCGTAGCGCAGCGAATCGAAGAGCGGCACGACGCGGCTGGCGTCCGCTGCTGTCGCCGGCTGGCAGCGGTAGCGGCGCGGCACGATCGAATCGAGCGGCAGGTAGGAGAAGCGCAGGCAGCCCTCCTGCCGCCGCTCGGACCAGACCGGCGCCGGCCAGGGCGGGGCAGCGCCGCCCGCAAGGCTGGCGCGGGCGTGGAAGATGCAGTTCGAGGCCGCCCCGATCATCGCGCTGTGGACGCGGCCGACCAGCGTGCAGTCGGTCGCCTGCAGTGCGCCGCCCGCCGCGTTGCCGTCGACCGCCGCGAAGGCCACCGAGGCCGGATCCCCGGCGTCGACGATGCAGTGGCTCAGGCTCACCTGGCACTCGGCGGCGATGCGCAGCGCGCCGACCACGCAATGGTCGAGCTCGACCCGCGTGCCCTTCGTCTCGACGATCAGGCTGGGCGCGCCGGGCTGGGCGGCGCTGCCGTCGCTCTTCAGCGTCGACCCCGGCACCAGCGTGCAGTGCACCAGCCGCAGCGTGTTCGGGCCCTGTCCGTTGGCGGTGGCCGCCAGGTGCAGCGCCGCGCCGCTGATGACCAGCCCGTTGAGCGTCAGCTCGGAGCCGGCCGCGCCGCTGATCTTCAGTTCGCCCGCCAGCTGCAGGACCGGCCGCGTCTGGTCGGCGGCACGCAGTTCGACGACCGCGTCGGCCGCCAGCGCGACCGACGGCGTCTCGGCCCAGGTCGCGCTGCTCGGGAACTGCGCCGCGCCCCCCGTGCTGACGGCGCCGAACGCGGCCTGCACGCTGCCGTTCGCGGCCTGGACCTCGACCACCGGTTGGAGGCCGAGCGAGAGCGTCGACAAGCGCTCGTATTCGCCGCCGCCGAGGTCCGCCTCGGTGGCGCGATGGAACCATACCGCCAGCGGCCTGGATGGCGCGGCGGCGAAGGCGATGCGGCCGCGCTGCGGATCGATCAGCACGCTGCCCGCGGCCGGCACGTGCGCCCACTGGGTGCCGGCGGCATCGAGGTCCGACAGATCGGCCGCCAGCAAGGTCGTGCCGGCGGGCAGGCCGGCGATGAAGAGCGACGCGTCCGGTCCGTGGAAGTCCGCCATGCCGGAAGCCAGCGCGCGGCGGCTGATGGCCACCGGCAGGTTCGATTCGCGGGCCAGCGGCGCATCGGCTGGCAGCGGCTGCGGGCGGTTGAAGAGCTGCGTGTCGGCGCCGAGCGGATCGAAGAAGAAGCGCAGGTTGTCGCGCGCGAAGGCCGTGGCCTGCGACAAGCCGACGCTGCGCTGGGTCCACAGGTGGATGCCGACGTTCGGCAGGTTCCAGCGGCCGCCGCAGCCGAGCCCGCGCACCTCGACCCCGTGCGCCGCGCCGTCGAAAGGCGAGCCGATCCGTTCGAGCAGGGGCTGGCCGCGCAGGTCGACCGTGCCGCCGGCGCCCGGCCGGACGTGCTTCACGCACTGCGTGGCCGCCAGCCCGAGGAAGTATTCGACGACATGCGCATCCCAGCCCGTGACGTCGCGGGCCAGCCGCTCGAGCACGGTGACGGTGCCCTTGCCGCGCCGCAGGTTGATGGTGTTGGCCACCTCGGCGCGCGGGCTGCTGACGGTGGCGGCCACGCCGTTGAGTTGCCGGTAGCCGATCAGGTCGCCGATGTAGGGCACGACCCAGTCGGCGCAGGTCTCGATGAACTGGTCGTCGTAGAGCTGCGCCAGGTCTTCCTGCAGCACCTGCACCTGTTCCGCCAGCACGTCGAGCAGGCGCGCCAGCGCCCCGCCCTGGTCGGCGTCGCGCAGCCGGTAGATCGCGGGCAGCAGCTGGAGGAGGGCGGCGCCGTCGAGTGTCATGGAGGTGCCTCCGCCCAGGTTGCGACCAGGTCCAGCGGCCTCGGGTCCAGCGTCAGCAATTCGGCCGCCAGGACACTCGCGTCGGAGCCGACCTGGGGCAGCGCCGCATCGATCTGCGCGTTCTCGCGCAGCACGGCCAGGCGCGCCGCCGGCACGAAGAGGGCCGTGTCGGTGCGCCGGAGCGCGCTCACCTGCACCGCCACCACGCCCGGCACGCCCTGCAGCAGCGCGATGACCTCGCTGCGCGCCACCGCCTGTCCGAAGCCGCGGCGCGCGAACGAGAACGCATCGCGCGCCGCCTGCTGCGCGGCGGCCAGCACGGCGTCCATGTCGCGGGCCGGATCGATCATCAGGTTGGCGCTGAAGGTGAAGGCGCCGCGCCGGTAGCTGCTGAGCCTGACCGGCACGTTCGGCTCGGCCGCATCGCCGATCGCCGAGAGCAGGTGGCCGAAGACCGCGCCCCCCGATTCCACGTCGGCACCGTCGATGCCGGCGACCGTGAGGAAGACGCCGCGGGTCTGTCCGAACCAGGTCCAGGTGGCGCGCGCCTTGGCGATGCCGCCGAAGGCGCGGGCGAAGTCCTCGTAGTCCTGCAGCGAGACGATGCGCCCGAGCGTGCTCAGGCCGAGCGCGGCGTTGGCGCGGATGTCGTCCGCGGTCTCGGCGTCGGCGCCGCCGGTGGCGGGCGTGGGGTTGGTGACGCCCTGCACGCCGAGAGGGCGCGTCTGCAGCAGCGTGAGCTGGCCGGCGCCGACATTGCCGACCGCGCCGATGCCCTTGCGGTAGCTGGCCACGATGTTCTCGGTGCCGGTCGGAGGCCGCGCGCCGTGGCTGCCGTCGCCGAAGCCGACGACGGTGCTGCCGTCGTCGTCGAGGCGGGCGACATAGACGCGGTCGCGGGGCCCGCTGCCGAAGAAGTCGTGGACCTCGCGCCACTGCACGCCGTTCACGCGCAGTGCCAGGGTCGATGCCACGCCGCTGGGCGTCGCCGCGCTGACATGGGTGAGCGGCGACTGCCGCAAGGTGAAGCGCTGCGATGGCACGGCGGCATTGCCGCTGCCGAGCACCTCGCTCACCGCGCTGCCGTGCGTGGCGGCTGCCACGTTGCCATTGATCGTGACGGTCTTGCGCACATAGGCCTGGGTCAGCGCGCTGACCAGGGTCAGGCTGGTGCCGCCGTCGGCGCCGATGGCGTGCGCCACCGACTGGATCTGCACCATCTCGCTCGCCAGGTTGCCGGGGGCATCGGCGAGCTCGCCGCTGACGATCAGCCGCTGGCCGGCATGGAGGCCGTCGACCCAGGTGTCGAGGTCGATCTGGCTGTCGGCGGGCAGCGGGTCCTCGTTCGGCAGGCGGGCCAGGGGCAGGGCCTCGCTCTCGGCCTGCAGGGTGGCGCCGCGGTAGCTGCTGAAGCTCGGGTAGGCGATCGACACCGGCCCGCTGTCGCTCTGGCCGACCACGGACAGCCGGAGTTGGGTCACCTTGCCGGTCATCGTGTATTTGGCGATGCCGTGCTCGGCCACGCCGTCGACGTTGGCGACCACCCAGTGGTCGCCCTGGGCATCGCTCCATCTCAGCGCGGCGAAGCTGGGGGCCGCATCGCCGCCCGGTGCAATGCGCGGATAGCTGGCGTCGAGCAGCGGGTCGAGCACGTCGGCGGGCGGCACCCAGTCGCCGCCCGCCACGTACTCGTCCGAATACTGGCCCGAGATGGCGGCCGGCAGGCTGCGCGGGTCGGGTGCGTTGTAGCCGAAGAGCGAAGCTTTCGTACGCAGCGCGTAGATGCTCGGTGCGACCGGCGGCGACCAGGCCGCGAGGGTCCGGAACAAGTGCCTGAGCTTGAGCCCGAAGCGCCAGCCGAAGACCTTCAGGTCGTCGGCGCGCGCGACGAAGGGCACATGCGCCGACAGCGCCTGCTGCGTGACGAAGGACCAGTTGCGCGGCGCGGCGAAGGTGGCCGTGATGTGCAGCGGCACGGTGTCGGCCCGCAGCGATTCGAAGGCGATCCGCGGGCGCCGCGGGCGCGGCGGAGGTGGCGCCGGTGCCGGCACCTGGGCCCCCGAGATCGCCGGTCGCAGCGTCACGCGGGTCTGCTGCTCGGCCGCCATCGGCGTCACGCCAGCCACCGTGCGCAGCACCGGGCGGCTGCCCGCGTCGCTGGGTGCGACGACCACGCTGTCGCCGGGCTTGAGCCCCGTCGACACGCCGCTCAACAGGACTTCCGTCGTGTCGGCGTCCACCGTCTGGGCCAGGCTGAGGCTGGGGCGGAACGCATTCCATTCGACCCTGGCCGGGACGGCCTCGAGGGTCTCGAAGGTCTGCGGCAGGCCGCCGGGCAGGGGAATGCTCTGCACCCGCGTGCCCGCCGGAACCTCGACCGCCGTCGGCGCCGCGCCGGGCGCCTGCATCAGCGTGAAGGCGAGCCAGGTGCTCGCGGCCACGCCGGGCTGAGGCACATAGCCGACCAGTTCCGACAGGCCCGCGAGCGATCGCCGCTCGGTGGCGGTGCGCAGGAAGGATTCGTTGGCGATGCGCTCCTGGTAGAAGCTGAGCACGTCGGCGACGCTGGCCCAGGCGTCGATCAGGCCGAGCGTGAAATCGCCGGGGTCGCGCGTGCGCAACTCGGGCAGGGTGCCCAGGCGCGCCTGCATGCTCTCCTTGAACAGCGGCTGCGTTCCGACCCGGTAGCCGATCGCCGACAGGCCGGCGCGGTTGGCCACCGGCGCGGGCGTCTGCGGCGACGTGCCGGCGCAGGCGCCGCAAGCGTCGAGCTCGGTGGTCATTTGCCTCCCCTCACCGCGAAGCTGAACACGCCACGCTCCGGAAAGTCCGGGTTGTTGTCCAGCCGGGCCACCTCGAGCCGCCCGATCGGCAGCACGCCGGCGTCCAGTGCCGCGCGGCCCGGCTCGCCGCGCCGCTGGAAGGTCGTGATCTGCACCGATTCGACGCCGTCGATGGCCATCGCCGCCGCATAGAGCGGACTCGAATACACGTCCTGCCCGATCCGGAAGTTGTCGGGGTGGAAGAGCCCGAGCCGCCCGTCCGGCCGCACCCGGCTGTTGAAGACTTCCGACAGGGCCTGCGCGACCTCGGCGCGGAAGTAGTCGGGCCGCACGCGGACCTCCATCGCGATGTCGAGCGGCACGGCGATCGGGGCCTCGATCTCCAGGTCGTGTCCGGCCATGCGCAGGCTGTCGAGCGACTGCGCGAGCCGGGCCTGCGACGCCGCATCCAGTGCGCCGCCGCCGAAGGGGTCGACGGTGACGAAGACGCTGCGCCAGCTGCCGGTCCAGCGCATCGTGGCGGCCGCGCTCTGCACGCCGGGCAGCTGCGCGGCCAGGCGGGCGTAGTCGTCGGTCGTGACCGCGCGCTGCTGCGTGCGCAGCGCATACGGCGCGTTGGCGCGCACCGAGGCGATGCTCTCCGGCTCGCTGCCGCCGCTTGCCGGCAGCGGCTGGCGAACGCCGACGATGGCCGGGTCGTCGGTCACGATGCGCACCAGCGTGCCGGCGCCGACATTGCCGGCGCTGCCGGTGCCGACGCGGTAGCTCGCGCTGAACGTCGTGCCGGACGCGGGACGGCGGCCGTGGCTGCCGTCGCCGAAGCGAAGCCACCCCACGCCCGCGTCGTCGGGCTCGACGACGAAGTGCGGATCGTCCGCATGGCTGCCGAGCAGGTCCTGCTGCGCGAACCAGTCGACCGACAGGCCTTCGAGCTGGCCGGCGAGCTGAATCGCCGGCGCGGCGCGTGCTGCATCGGGCTGCTGCAGCGCCGCGGCCGAGGCGGCGAGATCGGTGGGATCGAAGGGCACGGCCCAGGTGAGCGGCGACCGCGCCAGCCGCGGCCTGAAGCGCGGCGGCACCGGCTCGCGACGGGCGGCGCTGCACATCGCGCCGCTCGCCGCCGGCGCGCGGAACAGGGTCGGCGCGGGCACCTCGCCGATGGCCTCGGCCGCCGCGAGACGCTGGCCATGGTCGGCCATCACGATGTTGCCGCGGGCGACGCTGATGTCGCTCACGTCGCTCTCCGTGTTGTCCTTCGCGATGCGGGCCGAGAGGCAAAGTGGAAAGGCCAGCGCGTCGCCGGCGGCCCATGCGATCTGCGTGACGGGCTGCTTGTACAGCGGGTCCTGCAGCGGCTGGCCCTTGGCATCGTCGACCGAGACGCTGACGAGCCGCACCGCCTGGCGGTGGGTCGGGTCCGCGTCCGCGGCCAGGCCGGTCTCGGGCCCGAGCACTTCCTCGAACACCAGCACGTCGCCCGGCTTCAGGTTCGGGAAGCGGCCGCGCAGGGTTGCCCGCGTCGCGCCCCGGGGCAGCGCGCAGCGCCGGTCGCCCCAGGTGTGGAAGCCGATCTGCTGATGGGCCTGGAACAGCGTCGCGGCCTGGGCCGTCTCGAACACGACCGGAAGACCCGCCAGCGCGGCGGCGTAGCCGGCCCTGGCGACCACCGGCGCAGCGCCGGCCTTGCCGCCGAGGACCGGCGTGTGCGCCGGCAGCGCCACGTTGTCGGCCTGCACCTGCACCTGCACCTGCACCCAGGCGCGGGCGCTGCAGCCTTCCTGCATGAAGTAGTCGACCAGCCGCGCATGGCGGCGCACCGAGGTCCGCAGCCGTGCCGTGCCCAGGTAGGCCTCGGTCGCCACGGCGTCCTGCTGGTAGCTCAGGTAGTCGCCGACGTAGGCCAGCATCTCGACCAGCGCGACGCCGAGGTCCGCCACGTGGCTCTCCTGCCAGCCGGGCACCTGCGTGGCGAGGCGGTCGAGCATGAGCTGGCGAAAGCCCGCGTAGTCCTTCGCCAGGTAGTTGAGCTCCGGCACCGTGGCCACGGCGGGCGCGCAGGCAGTCGACGACTGGCAATCGAAGGGCGATGGGCAATCCACCTTGAACGAGAACTGCGCCGACGCCAGCACCGGGTCCATGCCCGTCATCGGCAGGCCGCTGCCGTCCGGTTGCACGAGCTGCAGCGTGTAGGTCGAGAAGTCGCCGGGCTGGTCGACGTGCAGCACCAGCACGTTGTTGTCGTAGGTGGGCGGCCGGTCGACCACGATGCCGGTGAAGCGCTCGCCGCCGCTGATGCGCACGTTGGCCGCCGTGATGCCCGCGGGCGCGGGAGCGCGCAGGAAGTGCACGCGCAGGCCCTGCTGGAACTGCGCGCCCACGTCCACGACCTCCACGAAGTCGATGCCGTTGAGCGTGGTCGAGTTCGCGACGTCGATGCGTCGTTGGGCGTCGCAGCAGAGGGTTTGGTCCATGTCAGCGGTCCACTGCTTTCGGGCTTGAGATTTCCGGGGCGCGTGCCGAGGGCGTCGTTGTGTCGCCCTTGCCGAGGATGAACCACCGACTTGATGGCTCACGCCGATGGTGTGCTCTGCGCAGCGAAATAAAGGAGGAGGCCGCAGGCCGGGGGACATTCGCGGAGCAGAGCACACCGTCGGCGTGAGCCCGCCCCCTCGTTCCCACAACAGAAGAGCCGGCCTTCATGCTATCCACCCCCCCGAGTGAACTCGGCAGACATACGCTGCTGCGTCGCAAGCACCACGTACTGCACAGTCACCGTCACCGTGCTCTCCACGCTCTCCACCTGCACGCCGGTGAACTTGATCAGGTCTCCGAGCCACTGCTGCAGCGCACCCTGTACCAGGAACTGCGTGGCGGTCGCCAGTTCGGGGCTGGTCGGTGAGAAGAGAAGCTGCGCCAGCCCGGTGCCGAAGGTCGGCCGGTTCACGCGCTCGCCCGGCGCCGTGAACAGCACCTGCTCGATCAGGTCACGGATATGGTCGTCGCCGGCGGCTTGTGCCGTGCGGCCCTGGGCGTCGAATCCGTAGGGATAGGCTAGCTGCATCACGTTCCCCTCGCGCGGACTTGCGAAGGCGCGACCAGCACGCCGGTGCCGTTGGGCACGCACTGGGCCTGGCTGTCGACCAGCAGCACCGGTGCGCCGCCGGCCCTGACGCGGGTCGCCACCGTCGTCCAGGCCGCGCTCACGCAGGGGCTCGGCGCGCCCGAGACATTGAAGGGGCAGGCCGAGACCATGTAGGCCGCCGCTTGCGTCACCACCGCCTGCTTGTTCAGCGTGACGCGCGGGAAGGGCGCGGTCGCCTTCGCCTGCCCCGCGTGCATGCAGGTCACCACCGAGGTCTGGTCGAGCAGGAAGCCGGGCATCAGATCACCTCCAGCGCACCGTCGTTGATGGACACGCCGGTGGCGCCGATCGCGATGCTGAACGCGGCCATGGCGAGCTTGATGCCGTCCGAATCGAGCGTGAGCTTGAGCGGCACCGCGACCGCCGGCGGACTGACCTCCAGGATGAAGCCGCCCACGCCGGGCAGGTCGCTCATCTGGAGACTGATGCAATCGGTCTTGAACACCTTCATCTCGGCCACGGCCGGCATCGCCGGCACCTCGCCCGCGCCCCAGAAGCAGCCGCTCCAGATCGGCTGCTCGGGATTGCCGCCCTCGAACTCGACCCAGATGTTGGCGCCGACCGGCGGCACGGCGAAGAAGCCCACGCCCGAGCCGCCGTAGGGTGCGCAGGGCAGGGCCCACGACAGCGTGCCGTCGCCGAGCACCGCGGCGACGCTGACCTGCACCCGCCCGAGCATCATCGGATCGACGTTGTTCTCGACCTTGCCGCGGTACTTGCCGTAGAACGGAGTCATGTTCGTACCACCGGGACAGTCGATCCCCAGCCCTCGCGCGCCAGCGTGAACGACTGCGAATAGTTTTCCTTGCGGATGCGGTGCCTCACGTTCTTCACGTACCAGAGCCCGTCGTGCAGGTAGCCTGCCCCGCGCACGCCCACCACGCCGCGCGGCTGCAGGATGTCGCCGTAGCGCAGGGCATCGAGCTCGCCGTTGGCGACCACCAGGTCCATCGAGTCCTCGATGAGTGCCTGCGCGCGTCCGTAGGCCTGCATCGCATCGACGCCCGACTCGCGGAACCGGGTGGTGCGCACGTTCGGCTGGTTCACCAGCCAGGCGGGCAGCGCAGCCAGCGGCGGCCGAAGGCTCGCGAACAGCCGCACCGGCAGCGCCTGGTTGGTCAGGCGGTCCTGCACCTTGCCGCTCACCTGGGTCGGCCCGAGGCCGTTGCTGTGGACGCTGAAATCGCGGACGTTGGTGTTCGGCCCCATGTTCACCGTGATCGCGCTCTGCGGCAGGCCGGCGCGAACCGGCGGCCCCCAGTAGGCGGTGTTGGTCATCGGCACCGGGCCGGGCACGATGTAGAACACATAGCCGTGGCGCAGCGCCAGGAAGCGCAGGTGCTCGAGGTCGGTGCGCAGCTGCACCGGCACGCGGTCGATCGGCAGCGGCGGATCGATCACCGGCGGCGGGATCAGGTTCGGAACCAGGCCGTACTCGGCATAGCTGCCGATGAGCTTCAGCGCGACCAGCCCGTCGTCGAGGCCGACATGCTCGGCGCTCTTCTCCTCGAGGTCGAGCTTGACGCTCACGTCGTCGCCGGTCAGCGTGATGAAAGAGCGCCCGGGCTCGTTGCTGGCGGAGAACTCGCGCTGCGTCACGAAGCCATCCATCAGCACCCGCGGCGTCGCGTTGAAGGTCACGATCACGATGACCCGGTTCCAGGTCTGCAGCAGCGGACTGGCGAGCAGGGCGTAGTCGAGCAGGTCGGCGGGCCCGGAGCGGCCGACCTGGAAGCGGATCTGGAAGCCCGATCGATCGTCGCCGGTGTGGACCTCCACCTCCTCGAGCGCCTCCATGATGTCCACGGGCGCCGGCAGCGGCACCGAGGGGCCGATCAGCAGGGTCAGGTGGATGCCGAGGAAGTCCATGGCTCAGAACTGGGGCGATGCGATGCGCAGCACGCGGCCGATCGTCGCGGTGAGTTCGAAGGGATCGAGCGCATCGTTGGCGTCGCAGATGCGCCAGTACTGCTCCGGATCGCCGAAGGTGCGCGCCGCGATCAGGTCGAGCCGGTCGCCCTGCGTGACCGTGACGCCCATCACCAGCGGCATCGCGCTGCCCGCCGGCAGGAAGCGGCGCCCGAAGTAGCTTACGGCGCGCCCGCCGGGGTCCGTGTGGGTCAATACCGGAAGGCTGGCATAGCGGCTGGTCGTGGCCATGGTCTACATCCCCGTGCTGACGCCGCCGCTGAACGACAGCGAACCCGACGCCGACGCATTGCCGACCGTGTTGAGCGTGGCCATCGTCTCCTTGGCCACCTGGTGCGCAAGGAACAGCGCATAGCCCGGATGCGTGATCGGCAGGTCGTTGTAGCTCAGCACGCGAAGGCCCAGCTGCACCCTGGCGCGGGTCGGATTGAGGTTGACGTCGTAGGCCTCCTCGGTGATCGAGAAGGTGCTGATGCGAACCGGCAGCACCCGCTGCGGCCCCCAGATGAACAAGGTGAAGGGGGCGGCCGGCGGAATGATCTCGATCGTCCCGACCGCCAGCAGGATCGTGTTGGCGATCACCAGGCTGCTCTTCGGATAGACCAGCATCTCGAGGGCCGAGAGCTGAGGATAGATGCCCGAGCTCACCGCCAGCGGGTTGGCCTGCTCGAGCTGGTCGGTGGCATCGATCTCGACGTCGAGCGAGATGGTCTCGACCGGTGCGCCCTTCAGGCGCAGTGCCTCGCCGCGGTCGCCATCGTCCGAGCGCGTGGTCTGCGCCTCGATCTGGCGCGTCATGGTGTCGGGGTTGTACTGGAAGCTGATGATGCTCGCGAGCGGGTTGAACGGATCGATGCCGACGATCGCGCCCTTCACGAGCCGAGGCGAGCCTGGGAAGCCGCTCATGGCCGGCCTCCGCGCGCCGCGGGCGGCAGCGCCTGGTGCAGCGCCGCGGCGATGCGGTGTTCGAGGCGCTGCCCTGCGGCAGGTTCCTGCCGAACGGCCGGCTGGCGTGGAGCCCCGGCGTCGATGCGCTGCGCAAGCGCCTGCGACACCGCCTGCGCCAGCCGCTCGCGATCGACGGCGGCACCGCTGCCCGCGTCGACGACCAGCCGGTCGATGTGCAACTCGATCTTCATGCGTGTGCTCCCTGAACGGCCGCGGGCCGGAAATCCGCTTCGTGGATCGGCCGTCCGAGCTTGAGGAGCTCGCTGCGCGCGGCCTCGTGGACCAGCGCCATGGTCACGCTGCCGCCGCGGTGGGCGGCGAGGAAGGCGGCGTTCAACGCGATGCTGTGGATGCTCCCGCCGGTGCAGTCGAGTCTTGCGAGCTGCGTCGGGTCGAGCCCTTCGACCGGCGTGTCGGCGGGAAAGGCGCGCTGCCACATCAGCGCCCGCTCGTGCGGACCGGGGTAGGTGAATGGCACGACGAAGCGCAGCCGCCGCATGAAGGCCGCGTCGAGCGAGCCCTTCAGGTTGGTCGCCAGGATCGCCAGGCCGCGGAAGGCCTCGATGCGCTGCAGCAGGTAGTTGGTCTCGATGTTTGCGTAGCGGTCGTGGCTGTCGCGCACCTCGCTGCGCTTGCCGAACAGCGCGTCGGCCTCGTCGAAGAACAGGATGCCGCCGCCGTCTTCCGCGGCATCGAAGATGCGCTGCAGGTTCTTCTCGGTCTCGCCGATGTACTTGCTGATCACCGCCGAGAGGTCGATGCGGTAGAGGTCGAGCGCGAGCGCGTTGGCGATGACTTCGGCCGCCATCGTCTTGCCGCATCCGCTCTCGCCGTGGAACAGCGCGCTGAGCCCCAGGCCGCGGCTCATCTTTCGCTCGAAGCCCCAGTCCCCGTAGACCCGGCGGCGCAGGGCGACCTGGGCCACGATCTGGTGCAGCAGCGACAGCGCCTCCGCGGGGAGCACGATGTCGCTCCATTCGGCCTTGGGCCGGATGCGCTGCGAGAGCATGTCCATCTTCGAATGCGCGCATTGGCGGCAGGCCGTCCAGAGCGCCGAGGCGACGCCGTCATCGCCGCTGTCGCCGTCGTCGCCGGCCGCGCGCCCGGCGCTGCGCACCATCGACGCGATCTGCGGCAGGTTGAAGTTGAACTGGCTCGCCAGCCGCGACGCGAGCGCCTCGCGCGATTCGCCCAGCAGGTCGAGCCAGGCCTGCGTCTGCTCGGTGGCGCTGGGCCTCTCGATCGCCGTCACCAGAAGCCCGTCGCGGCCGCCGGCACCGAGCGCATGGGCGTCCCGCGTGGCGACGAAGGCCAGCGCGTGCAGCCGGTCGAGCAGCCGCCCCAGCACGGCCGCGCTCGCGTCGGACGACTCGCCGGCGGGCACGTCGTGCGCATCGATGTAGAGCGCCAGCGGCATCAGCAGGCATTCGCGTCGCCAGAGCCGGCACCAGGCCTCCAGATCGGCGCTTTGCGCCGGCAGCGCGGACAGCCCGACGCGTTCGAGGCGCAGCCCCAGCCCGGCCGCGACATGGGCAGCCACCAGCTGTTTGCTGGCGACGTCGATCCCGGTCAGCTGCAGCGCCGGGGCGCTGCCTTCGTCGGCGGACCTGTGCACGAAGGCCAGCAGCGCATCCACCGCCGACTGCTGCGAGGGCGGCAGCGCCTGCAGGTCGTCGGTGGCGATCGGCAGCAGCGAAGGCGCGATCCGCTCGTCGGCGCGATTGAGGCCCTTGATGTAGTCGACGATCCGGTCGTCGGCCCGCAGCGCGCTCATCGTCAGCGGCGTCGGGCCGTTGGCGTGCACTTCGACCAGGCGCCAGTAGCGCAGCGGCCGGTCGGGCGACAGGGCCTCCCATGCGGGGTCGTCGAAGAGCACCATCGCGAGCGCGAAGCTCGGCCAGGGCCGGGAGGGTTCGTCGAGCGCCTGTGCGCAGAGCCCGCCGATGCGCGTGTCGAGCGCCGCCGCGGCGCACAGCAGCAGCACCTTGCGCTCGAACGTCGACAGACCCAGCCGTTGCGCGAGCACGGCCAGGGTCGGCACCGCCACGAGTTCGTCCGAGTCGACGGCTGCCGCGGGCGCGCTGCGATCGGCCAGCCGCTGCAGCCGATCGCGCAGCCACGCGAGCGCCGCCCCGAGCGCCAGCTCGTTGCTCTGCAGGGGTGTGGCGCCGGCGTTCATGTGAGTGTCACCGTCGGGCCCACGTACTGGTGGAGGGTCGGGCTCCCGGGCGCTTCATCCGTCACCAGGGCACTGCAGGCGCCGTCGACCATCACCCGGGCCAGGTAGCTGCGGGCGACGAAGTTGGCGGGAATGGGAAACGAGACCGTGCTGCTGGTGTCGGGGTCGCCCGGCGCATGCGGCGCCGACGCGACCTGCTCGTCGTCGAGCAGCAGCACGGCGCGCTGCGTGCGGCCGACTGGCGGCGCCACCTGCAGCTGCAGCACCGCGCCGCGCGCGACGCTGATCGGCGATGCGGCGGCGATGCTCGGGCTGAGCATGAAGGCGGCGGCGTTGGACTCGAAGCCGACGCCCGGATGCACCACCGGCGGCGCGCCCAGCGGCACTTCCTGCACCACTCGCACGGTGTTCACGCCGGCCGGGACACCGGGAGGAAGGGTGAAGGACAGCGTCCGATCGGCGACGGTCGACGGCGCCACCCGGAGGCCGGCCACCACCACCTGCGTCGCCGGGGCACCCAGGTTCGCGCCCACCAGCGTCATGGTCGCGCCCGGCACGGCGACCTGCGGCGTGACCTGGTCGATCGAGGGCGTGCGCAGCGGCGCGACGACGATGCTCGCGCTGCGCACCGGGGGCGCGATCTTCGCGGGCCGGGCGCTGTCGATCAGGACCACGGAGGCCTCGTAGGCCGCCGACAGGCGGTATTGCGTCTGGTAGGCCATCCAGAGCTTCGACATCTCCTCGAAGCCGAGCGAATGCGGCGTGATGCGCACCCGCTCGACCTGGCCCTGCACGTCGGCCGCGCCCAGGGCATCGGCGAGGTCGGCCGGCATCAGCAGCGGGTTGTCGTGCAACGCCAGCATCGCGCGGCCGAGGAGCAGCTGCGCGATCAGCTCGTTGTCGTCCTGCCCGAAGGCCGTGAGCATGTAGTGCAGGTTGAGCGCGAGCGGCGGCTCGCCGCCGGCGGGGCCGCCGCGCGGCGGCAGGCCGTTGCTCAGCGCCGGGTTGGGCACCGTGCTGTAGAGGTACAGGTTGAGCAGGTTGCCGTTGGCCGAGAAGCTGCGCACCTTGTCGAGCGGCAGCGTCGTCACCTGGACCTGGGTGGTGGGCACGGTGTCGGCCGGCAGGTTGGCGGGCAAGGGAGCCTGCAGCGCCTGGTTGACCAATGCGCGCAGCCCGCGCGTCACGCTGGCGATGGCGAGCGCACTGCTCATCGCCCATGTCCTCCGGCACGGCGCTGCAGGTAGTCCTGCAGGCTCATCCGCGGCGCGGCGCGCGCCGGCTTCGCCGAAGGCCGGCGCGGCGACGCTTCGGGAGATCGAAGCTCGAGCCGGCCGATCGTCACCTGCACCACGGCGGACGGATCGGTGGCTGTGGCCGCCGGCTCGCGGCGTTTCGGCGCTGTTGCGGCGGTGGAGGCCGCGGCCGTTGTGCGCGTGTCGATCGAAGGCCGTGCGGCGGCGTCGGTCGGTTCTCGCCACGGCGCGATGCGGCTCGCCATGTCGGTGACCGGCGTGCGGGACGGCTCGGCTGCGGCGGGCAGCGCAGGCAAGGGCATGGGCGCAGCGTCCGGCCGCGGCGATGCGGTGCGGATGGCGGGCACTGCGGTGGCGACCGCATGGACCGACGCCGGCCGTTCGGCCGACGCCGGAGCAGGTCCTTCGCGTGGCGTCGTTCGAACGCCCTGCGATGCAGGCTTCGGAACTTCCCGCGAAGCATCCTGGACCGATGGCGGGTCGGAGATCTCGCGGATGACCGAAGCCCGGCGCTGTTCCTTCGGGCTCGCATCGACACCTGCACGAGGCGTCCGCATGGACGACGCAAGGCTCTCCTCTCCCCGCTCTTGCGCCACAGGCGCCGGCCTCGCGCGCGCCGGCGGCGCAGGCAAGGCCTCGTCCTCGCTGGCCGATCCGGGCTCCGCCATGGATGCGTTCAGCGGATCCGCAGCCTCGAAACGCGACAAGGGACGCGGCCTGATGAGGGGCCGGGGCTCGACGAGTCGCGCGGCGAGACGATCGAGGTAGCCCATCACGACAGCACCAGTGCGAGATAGGCGTCGCGCCGGACGCGGCTCATCGACAGGATGTCCGCCTCGCTCCAGCCGTAGCGCGAGGCCAGCGCATCCACTTCGGCGAGCAGGCGCGGCGCGCGGGCCTCGACCTCGGCCCAGCAGAAGGCGGCGAGATCGATCGGCTCGCCGAGGACCGCATCGCACGCCGGGCAGGTCATCGAGATCATCAGCTCCGCGGCCGGATCGGCGGCTTCCATCCAGGCGGCGGCTTCCTCCAGCAGCGCCGGCGGCAGCGCCTGCGGCGCCATGGCCTCGCCCGTTCGCGTCGTGCAGGCCAGGCAGCGGTCCAGCAAGCGGCTGTAGGCATGCCGGACATCGTCTTCGTCGGCGAGCGCGATGCTGTCCGCCACGGTCGGCAGTCTCATCTCGACGCGCAAGTCCCCGGACTCGACAGTTCGCGTCGGCGCGGCCTCGGCCGGCACGGGCAACCCTGCCGCAAGCGCACGCGCGTCGAGTTCGAACTCGAAGGCCTCGCCGCACTGCGGGCAGTCCGCGACGCAGGCGAGGCGGGCGCCGAAGCAATGCGCGTGCAGGTCCAGCAGCCGGCGCTCCCGCTCGCCGAGGCTCAGCCCGGCCAACCGGCCGCTCGCCAGGTCCGGCGCCGCCACCGCGAGCAGCGCGGCGGCACGGCGCGGCAGCGTCTGGCGCCGCATGGTTTCCCACAGGTGGAGCAGGTCGGAGTCGGCCAGGGTGTCCATGGCAAACGCGCGGTGAAGGGCGAGGATCAGGCGTTGATCGTCGGCTCGGTCGGTTCGGTGACGGAAGTGTCGCGCGCCCAGCCTTCGTTCTCGAGCTTCAGGTGCTGGATGGCGATCGCATTCGCATTGGCATCGAGGTCGGGCAAGGCCTGGAACTCGGACACCCAGCAGCGGTACACGTTGTAGGCAATCACCTTCTGGCCCGCTTCGTTGTAGACCTCGATGATGATGTCCTTGCGGAAATCCTTGAGCGAGACTTCCGCGCCGAGGCCGCCGCCGAAGTTCCAGACCTTGCCGGCCCAGTTCTCGAACTCGGGGTCGTGCGTCACGCCGCGCTCCAGCGTGATGGCGTCGAACTCGGTGCGCCCCGGCGACTTGTGCGAGGTGCTGGGATCGCCGCCGTCGCGGTGCTTGACCACTTCGGTCGTCTTCTTGAGCATGCCGACCTTGCTCACGCCCGCGACATACCGGCCATCCCACTTGACCCTGAACTTGAAGTTCTTGTAGGGGTCGACGCGAAAGGTGTTGACGGTGAACTGGGCCATGGTCTTCTCCTCAGGCGGCGATCTGGCCGGCCAGTTGCTGCAGGCGGATGACGACGAACTCGGCGGGCTTGAGCGGCGCGAAGCCGACCAGGATGTTGACGATGCCGAGGTTGATGTCGTTCTGCGTCGTCGTCTCGCTGTCGCACTTGACGAAGTACGCGGCCGATGGCGTGTGGCCCTGGAAGGCGCCCTGGCGGAACAGGTTCTGCATGAAGGCGCCGACGTTGAGCCGGATCTGCGACCACAGCGGTTCGTCGTTGGGCTCGAAGACCACCCACTGCGTGCCGCGGTAGAGGCTTTCCTCGATGTAGAGCGCAAGCCGGCGCACCGGCAGGTACTTGTAGTCGTCGGCCAGCAGGTCGGCGCCGCGCATCGTGCGCGAACCCCAGATCACGCGGCCGGAGACCGGGAACGAACGCAGGCAGTTGATGCCGAGCGGATTCAGCACGCCGTTGTCGCCGTCGCTCAGGTTGGCCTGCAGGCCCTGCACGCCGTTGAGCGCCGCGTCCAGTCCGGCGGGTGCCTTCCAGACCCCCCGCGTGCCATCGGTGCGCGCGATGATGCCGGCCACCACGCCGCAAGGCGCGAAGACGTCGGGCTGTCCGTTGAGCTGCGGATCGGACTTGATCACGCGCGGGAAGAAGATCGCCGCGTTGCGTGCCGCGTCGCCGGTCAGTCCCAGGCTGGCGACGCCGGTCGACGGGTCGGAGGCCTTCGCCGCCGCGGTTTCCTTGACCTGCCCCCAGGCGGCCAGCGGATCGACCAGCAGCACCGCGCGGCGGGTCGCGCAATAGGCCATCGCCGCCTGGTAGACCGCCGCGGCCGTATCGCCGCCACGGGTGTCGGGCGGGATGCACATCAGGTTGAACAGGTCGGCCTTGTCGAGCGCGAAGATGCCCGTCTTCAGGCTCGCGGAGCCCAGGTAGTCGGCGTTCGCGAGATGCGCGCTGTCGACGCCGCCGGCCAGTGCGACGGTGCCCGGCTGCGGTCGCGTGGCAGGCGCGATCGGATGGCCGGCGTTGTCCAGCGCCACCTTCGCGAGCAGCGAACTGCTGTCGAGCACGCGGGCCACGAAGCGCGGGCTGGCTGCGCTGGAGGAGACGTTCAGGAACTTCTCCGTGGCACCGCCGGCCTGGGTGATCGTGAGGTTGTAAAGCGTGGTGTCGGTCGGGTCGCGCGTGGCGTCGTCGACGATCGCCTTGAGCGCGTTGCCCCAGGTGCCCGGACTCGACGCGACGAGGTCCAGCGCCTCGCCGTTGGCGCCGCCCGTGACCAGCGCCGCCGAGGCGGCGACGGCGCCCGACTGCAGCCGCACGATGATGGCCTGGCTGCCGCCGTTCAAATAGAAGTCCTGGACCGCGTAGCTCAGTGGATAGTCCATCTGCACGCCGCCGAACAGCCGCTCGAAGTCGCCGAAGCTGGTGATCAGCGCAGGCTCGCTCACGGGTCCCTGCGATGTCCTGCCGATGAAAGCGGCGACCGAAGTCGCCACGCCGGTGATGGTGCGCACCCCGCTCGGCACCTCCTCGATATAGACGCCGGGGGACAGCAGTGCGGAAGGCATGGTCGACACTCCTTGTTGCAAATCGACACGACGCGCGGTCCTGGAGGCAGCGCCTCGCGCCAGGCCGACGGATCGATGCCCGAAGGGGAGCCGACATTACCCGCGCGAAACATGAACCGCAATAGACTGTGGGCCATAGGCATAGCGCCATGCCCTCGAAGGCCCGCGCTTCAGGGCGGCACGGTGGCCGGGTCGAGGCTCTTGCGTGCCTCGATGCACTTGTTGCGATCGGCACCGGCCGCGAAGGCCACGGCACAGACGTCTTCGGCCAGCAGCGGATTGTTGTTGTAGGCCATCTTGCTGTAGGCATCGCGGGGACCGGCCGTCTTCTTCATCTGCTGGACGAACAGGCTCAGGCGCATCTCGAGCCGCATGCTGGACCGGCTCGAATGGCTCTCGATGTAGTCGTAGCGGTCGTCGAGTCCCAGCGCATGATGGACCTCGTGCGAGAGCGTCACCGGGCTCGATGCCCAGTTGCCCGAGTTGGGCCATTCGCAGAACTTGACGGTGAACTCGAACACGTCCGGCCCCGACTTGTCGACGAACACGATGTCGACGTAGTAGCCCTTGGTCGTCATCGAGATCGAGCGCTCGATCGCATCCTCGAGGCCCTTGATCTTGGACACCTCGTCAGGGGCGCCGTTGAGCTTGACCTTGATCTTCACGCGGATGTTCTTGGGATCGCTGCGGTCCACCTTGTACTTCTTGCCCTGCTCGCCGGTCCTCTCGACCATGTTGGTGGCCGAGGCGACCGAGAGCTCGTCGACGTCGCTGTAGGCGCCGCCCCATATCGCCTCGGTCTTGAGGGCCTTGTCGACGACCTCGCGGTTCTGCTTGGCGACGTCCGGCGAGCAGCCGTAGCCCGATCCCGTCGAGGTGCCGACGAAGGGCGTCGCGATCGCCTTCAACAGCTTGAAGAGATAGTAGAGACGCTGGCCCTTGGCATCCCCGAGCGGCTTGGTCCTGGCCTGCGCGATGATCCAGGTGACGTTGCCCTTGGACACGCCGTCCAGCGCCTTGAATTCGGGGGCGGCCAGGATCTGGGTCTCGAACGCCGTCGCCTCGGTTTTCCATTCGGCCTCGGTCTTGCGCTGCACGCGCGGCGTGGCGTGGCCCTGCTGCAGCGTGTGCACCAGCTCGTGCGCGAGCAGCAGACGTCCGGCGTGGTGGTCGGGGTCGAACTTGCCGTGGCGAAAGTGGATGTGGTTGCCGATCGTGAAGGCCTGGGCATTCAGCTGCCGCGCATGCTCGTTGTCCGAGGCATCCGCATGGATGCGCACGGCGGAGAAGTCGGCGCCGAACCGGCGTTCCATGAAGAGGCGAGTGGCCGGGGGCAGGGCACGGCCGCCGCCGGTCGCGCCGAGGCCTTGGGACAGCGATTCGGCGACCGCCTCGCCCGGCTCGGGGGATCGCTGCAGCATCCCTTTCTCCTGCTCTTCCTCGCGTTCGCACCGGGCGCAGGCGCGGCTGATGCGCGGCGGCGCGGGCGTGAACGACAGCTCGTTGTCGGGCGCACGCAGGACCTTCTCGGCAATGCGGTCGGCTTCGTGCTCGAGCGGATCGTCGACCGCCCCGATCGTGAGCTTGCGCTGGACGATCCCGTGCAGCGGCGGTGCCACCGCCCACGCTGTGCGGCTGGCGGATTTTCGGACCTGTGTCCTGGCGGCCTGCGGCGCGTACATGGATCGACCCCTTCCGGAACGAAGTGGCGGGCGACGAGGAAAGCGACCGGCATATTAGCCCTGGGCGTGCCGCTTGGGGATACGCCGAAGGTTGGGGGCGCCGCGCGCGCCCGACTTGCGAGGCCACGTGGATCGGGGCACCATCCGCGCCATGCATCGTGCAAGCCTGTTGTTCGAACCTCCGCATCCGGTGGCCGCGAGGTCATCCGGGCCGGTTCGAGGCGCGGTAGCGGAAAGCGAGCGAGCCGCACCGAGGCGCGAATTCACGCGCTCCGGCTTCAGCTTCGGCGAGGTTCCCATCCATGCGGGCGGACCGCCGCCGGGCGAGGTGCCGGGCAGCGTGCATCAGGTTCTGCAGCAAGCCGGCAGTCCCATGGAGACCGCCCTGCGGCGCGACATGGAAAGGCGCTTCGATGCCGACTTCTCGGCCGTGCGGATTCACTCCGGGTCCATGGCCGAGCAATCGGCGAGAGAGGTCGCCGCGGATGCCTACACCGTCGGCCGCAACATCGTGTTCGGCGCCGGCCGGCGCGCGGAGGACGCCGGCGACGGGGGTCGATTGCTGGCCCATGAACTGGCCCACGTGGTCCAGCAACGCGGCGCCTCCGCCGCGCCGATCCGTCTCCAGCGCAGGGCGCGCGATCCCGACGAAGCCGCCGCGATCACCAAGGAGGAGACGACTCTCGCGGCGCTGGCGAAGCGGGCCCTGGCCTCGGGCAAGCCGGCATTCGCCGTGCACGAAGTCGTCTGGCGGCTGATCAACGCCTACGGCCTCGACATGCATTTCGAACTGAGCGGCAGCCGCTACGACAAGGGCCGCAAGGGCGTCTTCTTCGACTTCAAGGGCAGCGGACCCAGGACCACCGGAACCATCGTCGCCGGCGACGATGCGCTGCAGCGGGTCGCCAAGGGCGACGCCCCGGCGCTGGCGAAGGAGATCGAGGCCCAGATCGGGCGTGTCGATACGGCGCGCGGTGCCATCGACTATGTCTTCATCATGGGCAAGGACGCCAGGAAGAGCGACAACAAGTTCTACACCGAAGCGAAGAAGTTCTTCAAGGCCGAGTATGCGGGCGCGACGATGGTGGAGGACGTGCGCGACCTCGACGGCATCAACCAGCGCATCAACAGCGGCGGCAAGCCGGTGGCCAACCTGATCATCGTCTCGCACGCGCACCCCGACGGCACCCTGCAGTTCTCTCTCGACGCCAAGGACCCGACGCCGGGCAAGGTGGAGTATGCGGAGCTCAAGAAGGCCAACCAGGGCGGCGGCATCACCCAACCCAAACCGGACCTGGTGGGCTTCTGGACCAACGTGCTGATCAGGGGCTGCAACCTCGGGCGCAGCGAGGAGATGCTGGGCGAGGTGCGCACCGCCTTCGGCGGCAGTGCGCGGGTGATCGCGCCGACCCATGGCCAACGCTATGGCGGCGGCACCGAATCGCTGGCCGATCCCTTCTACGAGGAGCCCGGCGCGAGCAAGCTGTCCGACGAGGACGCATTCAAGCGGATGAAGGCCAAGCCCGAATATGCCTTCGTCACCGATTGGGCCGCGATGCGAAAGAAGCTCCGGCGCACCACCGACCAGAGCCAGGAAGTCGCCTACGACGGCGCCTTTCCATCCAAGGGCAAGGAACTGGACCTGCTCCGGTCGCAGGCGAAGCAGCTCAACGTGAAGGACTTCAGTTTCGGCTCCAGCCGCCGCGTGGGCAAGGACACGGTGTTCACCTTCACGCCGAAGGACGAATTCAAGAACGGCCCGGTCGACATCACGGCCGAAACCCCCCCCAGCGACAGCGAGGCGATCGCGCTGGCGAAGGAGAACATCGCGCGTCCCTCGGCCTACACCTTCACTGTCCGAAGGATCCAGTCCGGGCTGAAATTGAAAGTCGTGGTCGATGTCGTGCGGACCGAATGGGAACTGCACCACGCCGAGATCCACAAGGGCGGCAAGGGCTTCGACCCGAGGCCGGGGTCCAAGCCCTGGTACGGCGACACCGACTATTGATCAGCCCGCTGGACGGAACGGCTTGCTCAGGTAGCGCGAACCCTTCTCACCGAAACGCCAGGGCAGATCGATGGCCTTCGAGATGCCGATCCGCGGCCCGACATCGACCGCCAGCGGCGGCCGGTCGCCGGGCCG
This sequence comes from Variovorax sp. J31P179, assembly GCF_030316985.1. Taxonomy (NCBI): domain Bacteria; kingdom Pseudomonadati; phylum Pseudomonadota; class Betaproteobacteria; order Burkholderiales; family Comamonadaceae; genus Variovorax; species Variovorax sp. J31P179. The sequence goes on from NZ_JASZYL010000022.1 coordinate 33,529, forward strand.
TGCGAGCAGCGCGAAAGGGGGCGCATCGAGCGCCTTGCCGTTGAAACTGTCGTCGACACCGAGTGCCTGGCCGACCCGCCCGGGGCCGGCACACAGCAGCCGCAAGTCATCGAGGCCGCGCCGCTCGCGCATGCGCGCCAGGCCGTGGGTCGGCTCCAATGCGCGGATCAGCACTCCGGCGCCGTGTCCTGACTCGCGGCAGACGAAATTCAGGCACCAGTGGATGCCATAGGAGCGGTAGACGTAGGCGTGGCCCGGGGGGCCGAACAGCGCCACGTTGCGCGGCCGCGGGCCACCGAAGCTGTGGGCCGCCGGCTCGGTGCTGTCGTAGGCCTCGGTCTCGACGATGCGCCCGCCGACGCCATCGACCAGCAAGGTGACGCCGATGAGTCGGCGCGCCACCTCCTGCGACGGGCCGTCGAAGCCGATCGATGGTGCGGCTGGGAGCAGGTCGGCGGCAGTCATCGGCGCCGCGGCACGCGCTCGCGCTCAGACCCCTTCGATGACCCGGAGATCGCGCTCGGCGCCATCGCCCAGGGCGGCGAGGGCGGCCTGGTAGGCAGGGCTGTCGTGGGTGGCCGTGGCCTGCTCGATGCTGTCGAACTCGATCAGGACGGTGCGCTGGGCGAGGCCGGCCTCGTAGACCTTGGCCGGCACGCCACGTGCCAGAAAGCGTCCGCCACCGTCGGTGATGGCGGGACCGGCGAGTTTGGCGTAGGCCGCCAGTTTGTCTGCGTCCTTGACGGCACGGTACGCGCTGATCCAATAGGCTTTCGGCATGGTGATCTCTCTTGTTGCTGAGCCGGAAATATAGCTTGCGGCCCAAGTTCTCGCCGACGGAGTCACTGTGCCAGGGCGGCGGCTTCGACCTGCATGTCGGCGGCGAGGGATCGCAAGGTCGATGCGGTCAACGTGTCCGCCAGGCCCAGCGCGGCCAGCGCGTGGCCGATGCGGCGCTGCGAATCGAGAATGGGAACGGCCAGCACGGAAATGCCGTTGATGTAGTTGCCGCGATCGACCGCGAACCCCTTTTGCTCCACCGACTTCACTTCCTTCAGCCAGGTGTCGAACGAAGGAGGGTTCTCCCAGTTCAGTGACTTGAAGCCGCGGCGCAGTTCGCTGTCGCTCAAGCCGGAATAGTGAGCGACCAGCCGCCCGGTCGCGCTGGTGAGGGCGGGCACCCTGCTGCCGACTTCCACGTACAGGCGAAACGGCCCCTTCGATCGCGCCAGGGACAGCACCACGAGGTCGTCGAGGCCCGAGACCTTCATGCCGATGGTGGTGACGTTCCATCGCTCGGCGATCCGGTCGAGCGCGCTTTGCACGCGGACGGGGAACGGGTTGTTCTCGACCACGCTGCGCGCGAGGGACAACACGCCGACGTCGAGGCTGTAGCGCTTGGTTCCCGGTTCGAGCTTGACCATTCCTTCGTCGACCAGAACGCGAAGGATGTGGAGGCAGGTGCTGGTGACCAGATCGAGACCTTCCGAAATCGTCTTGAGCGTCATCGGCTCGGGGCTTCCCGCCAACAAACGAAGAATGGAAAGCGCGCGCGAGACGGCGGGCACGGGACGAACGCGAGGGCCCTTGGCGGACGGTGATGCGGGTGCTGCGACAGGCATGGAGAAGGGGCGGTTCACTGGGTTGGCGAAGCATACGACGCTTTGAGCTGGCGTCCGTCGGCCGGCATCGATGGGTCATGCGGACCGCCTGAAGTCATTTTCATAATTGTCTATAGACAATTTATAGACGCTATTGACAATTAAAACGCAGACGCGCAAAGTCTCCCCATCAAGAGCAAACGAGAGACAGCGATGACGAAATTGACGCAATTCACTTCCTATGCGGATGCGCAATCGCGCTGCAGCAGCGCCGGCCTGTGGGCGCTTTTCGATGGCGACGCCGAGCGCATGAACATCGCGCACGAGTGCATCGATCGCCATGTCGATGGCGACAACGCGGCCGTGGTCCTCGTTCGGGCCGACGGCGAGGACCAGACCCTGAGCTTCCGGCGGATCTCCGAAGCTTCGTCCCGCTTTGCCCACTTCCTGGTCGAGCAGGGAATCCGGCCGGGCGATCGCGTGGCGGTGATGCTCGAGCCGTCGCTGGCGTTCTATGCCGCCATCTTCGGCGCGATGAAGGCGGGCGCCATCGCGGTCCCGCTGTTCACGCTGTTCGGCCCGGACGGCATTCGGCTGCGGGTCCAGGACTGCCAGCCGAAGCTGCTCGTGACGAACCACGAGAAGACGGAAGTCGTGGCCGGGTTCGAGGGCCTGCGCGTAACGATCGCCGACGATGCCTTCATCGCATCGCTCGATCGCTTCCCCTCGCGCTTCGAAACCAGCACCCGGGCCGACGACCTCGCCATCTTCCAGTACACCTCCGGCACCACCAGGGAACTGCCGGATGCCGTCAAGCACACGCACCGGGCGATCGTCACGCTGATGCTCGCGGCGCTCTACGGAACCGGCGTGCGCCCGGGTGACCGCTTCATGTGTCCGTCGTCGCCGGCCTGGGGGCACGGCCTCTGGCACGGAACGCTGGCCCCGCTGGCCATGGGGGTGACGATCGGCGCCTATGCAGGCAGATTCAGCGGCGAGCGGCTGCTGCAGGCCCTGGAGGCGCATCGCTTCAACAACCTGTCGGCGGCGGCGACCCACTACCGGATGATGCGCAACTCGGGCGCCGCGTCGAAGCATCGCTACGTGCTCGACAAGCTGTCGTTCACCGGAGAGCCGATCGACAGCGAGACCGCCGCGTTCATCGAGGCCACCTTTGGCCACAAGGCCTGCAGCATGTACGGCACGACCGAGATCGGCGTCTGCCTGGTGTCCTATCCCGGCGCGCCGGACTTCCCCGTCAAGTCGGGATCGCTCGGCAAGCCGATTCCAGGCCTTCGGGTCGAAGTGCACGACATCGATGGCAAGCCCTGCGCACCCGGTGTCGTCGGCGAGCTGAAGCTGTGGCGCCGCGGCGAATGGGTCGCCACCAAGGACCTCGGCCGCGTCGACGCCGACGGCTACTTCTGGCATGGAGGCCGGGCCGACGACGTGATCATCTCGGCCGGCTGGACGATCGGTGCGGTGGAGGTCGAGGACGCGATCCTCAACCACCCCGACGTCAAGGAAGCCGCCGCCATCGGCGTGCCCGACGCGCTGCGCGGACTGGTCGTGAAGGCCTTCGTCGTCTCGGACCGTCCCGCCGGCGAGGCGTTCATCGAAGAGATCCAGGACGCGGTCCGCACGCGCCTGAGCCAGCACGAGTACCCGCGGCAGGTGGCGTTCGTCGCCGAACTGCCAAAGACCCCCGCCGGAAAGATCCACCGGAAGAAGCTGCGCGAGCAAGAGGCCGCCGCCGCTTCGATCCATTCGTAGTCCACCCCCTCAGACCCTTTCAATCAACAGGAGACGGCATGTCCACCACCACCGAAAGAAGCTTCCCGAAGATCACCGACGACGGCATGGACGAGTTGCGCGAGCGCATCGGCCAGAAGATCGGCGCCACCGCCGAGCCGTGGTGCTATGAGGCGACGCGCGACAACATCCGGCACTACGCGCACGGCATCGGCGACGACAACCCCCTGTGGTGCGACCCCGACTACGCGGCGAAGACGAAGTACGGCGGCCTCATTGCCCTGCCGAGCTTCCTGTTCTCCACCAGCCGGATCGTGTCCGGCTATGTCGGCGGTCTGCCCGGTGTCCACGCCATGTGGTCGGGCGCCGACTGGGAATGGCACAAGCCGGTCCAACGCAACGACACCATCCGGACCGAGGCCTACCTGAAGGACCTGGTCGAGCACCAGACGCGCTTCGCCGGCCGCGCCGTCCAGCAGACCTATCACGTCGACTTCTTCAACCAGGAAGGCGACAAGGTGGCCGAGGCCGACAGCTGGTGCTTCCGCACCGAGCGCGACCATGCCCGCGAGCAAGGCAGCAAGTACAAGGAGGTGCGGGCCCGGGCGCCGCGCCGCTACACGACCGAGGAGATCCAGGAGGCGTACAAGCTCTACGCCAAGGAAGAAGTGCGCGGCGCCACGCCCCGCTACTGGGAAGACGTGAAGGAAGGCGAGGCGCTGCCGGTGATGTTCAAGGGCCCGATGACCGTGACCGGATTCATCGCCTATGCGCAGGGTTGGGGCGGCCTGTACATCCGCGCCAACAAGCTTGCGTGGAAGCTCATCGACGCCCACCCCGGCGTCGGCATCACCAACCGCTTCGGCATCCCGGACGTGCCGGAACGGGTGCACTGGGAAGAGGACTTCGCGCTGGAGGTCGGTGCGCCCGGCGCCTACGACTACGGTCCGGAGCGCACGTCGTGGCTCACGCATCACCTGACCAACTGGATGGGCGACGACGGCTTCCTGCGCAAGGCGCACTGCAAGATCCGCCGCCACAACCCCGAAGGCGACATGCTGTTCATCAAGGGATTCGTGAAGCGCAAGTTCATCGAGAACGGGCGCCACCTGGTGGAGATCTCCCAGGAGGCTCACAACCAGGACGACGAGCTGTCGGTGATCGGCTCGGGCGTCGTCGAACTGCCGACGCGCGGTTGAGTCGCCTCGCCCCCTTGCCGGGGGCGAAGGCCAGGTGGCAAACCGGCATCGCCTCGGGCGATGCCTCTCGGATCAGCTATGCCAAATACTCCAGAGCGAAGTGCCAATGGGCGCGGGGCGCTAGCCGGGCTGCGGGTGATCGACCTGTCCAGGGTGCTGGCCGGGCCCTTGTGCACCCAGATGCTTGCCGACCATGGCGCCGACGTGATCAAGGTCGAGCCGCCGTCGGGCGACGAGACGCGGACGCTCGGCCCGCCGTTCAATGACGACGGCGATGCGGCCTACTTCACGGCGGTCAATCGAGGCAAGCGCGGCATCGCGCTGAACCTTGCAGTCCCGCAGGGTCGGGAGACGCTGATGCATCTTCTCGAAGGGGCCGACGTGCTGGTCGAGAACTTCATTCCCGGCACGATGCAACGTTGGGGGCTGGATTTCGAGGACGAGCTTAGGCCGCGTTTTCCCGGCTTGATCTACTGCTCGATTTCCGGCTTCGGAGCGGACGGGCCGCTGGGCGGCCTGCCAGGCTACGACGCCGTGCTGCAAGCCATGTGCGGCCTCATGAGCATCAATGGCGAGCCCTCGTCGGGCCCGACCCGGATGGGCATTCCGATCGTCGACCACCTGACGGGCTACACCGCGCTGACCGGCATCCTGCTCGCGCTGCATCACCGCGACCGCACCGGCCTCGGGCAACGCGTCGAAGCGACGCTGTTCGATTCCGCATTGAGCTTGCTGGTGCCCCATGCGGCCAACTGGATGCACTCGGACCAGGTGCCCGGCCTGCTGGGAAGCGCGCATCCGAACATCGCGCCCTACGACAAGTTTCATTGCCAGGACGGATTGGTTTTTCTCGGCATCGTCAATGACCGCCAGTTCGCCAAGTTCTGCGCCGTGATGGAACTTCCGGCGCTCGCGAGCGACCCGCGTTTCGCGGTCAATGCCGCACGCCTCGAACATCGCGACGCGTTGCGGCAGCAGATCGAGGCGGCCCTCTCGGGGTGGAAGCGGGAAACCCTCTGCAGCGCCCTGATGCACGTCGGCGTCCCGGTCGGGCCGGTACACACGGTGCCCGAAGCGTTCGCGCAGGCCCATGCGTCGCACCGGGCCATGAGTGTGAGCAGCGACGGCTACCGGGGCATCGGTGTCCCGGTGCGCCTGTCGCGGACACCGGGCCGGCCGGGTCGACCTCCGCCGCGCCTGGACCAGCATGCCCAGGAGCTTCTCGGCGAAGCGCCCTGAGCAACGGCAATCGCACCTATAACAAGCAACGGAGACAAAGTCATGAATCGGATCTTCAGCCTCTTGATCGCGCTGGTCGCGCTCTGGACCTCTTCCATCGTCTCGGCGCAAAGCTATCCCAACAAGCCGATACGCGTCATCGTGCCCTACCAGGCAGGGCAGGGGACGGATGTCGCGACCCGGTACCTGGCCGAGCATCTGGGCCGCGCGCTGGGGCAGGCGCTGGTGATCGAAAACCGCGCGGGCGCCGGAGGCAACATCGGGGCTGCCGAAGTGGCGCGCGCTGCGCCCGACGGCTATACGCTGCTCATGGGAACCAACGGAACCCATGTGCTCAACCAGTTCCTCTATCCCTCGATGCCCTTCGACCCGGCGAAGGACTTCGAGCCGGTGGCACTGGTCAGCACCTTTCCGATGGTGATCCTGGCCAACCCGAATGCGCCCTACAAGACCATGGCCGACCTGCTGGCGGACGCCAAGGCGCGGCCCGATGTCGTCAACGTCGGCCTGCCGAGCACGACGTCGCGACTGGTGCTGGAGCTCATCCAGAAGCAAAGCGGCATGGTGATGCGTGCCGTCCCCTACAAAGGTTCAGGCACCTCGATGACCGATCTCATGGGCGGGCAGGTGCTGGTCGCCATCGACACGGCGAGCGCGGCACGACCCTTCGTCGCGAGCGGCAAGCTGAAGGCGCTGGCTGTGACTTCGCTCAAGGACTCGGCACTTCTGCCGGGTACGCCACCGGCGGCCAGCGAGGGCCTGGAGGGTTTCCAGGTGATCGCATGGAACGGGCTCTATGCGCCCCACGGGACACCCGCCGCCATCATCCAGAAGCTGAATGCGGAGATCGCCAAGATCCTGGCCTTGCCCGAAGCGCGGCAGCGCCTGCTCGAACTGGGCCACGAAGCCGCCGGGGGAACGCCCGACAGCCTGGCGCGTTTCGCCCGCACCGAACGGGACAAGTGGGGGCCGCTCGTCAAGAGTGCCGGCATGAAGCTGGAGTAGCCGGCAGGGGCCATGAAGTATATTCACGCCCATCAACGAGGGCATGGATGGCAACCGACAGAGCAGCACGGACAAAGGCGGGCGCAAGCGCCACGGTCGAGGACCGCCCGACCCAGCTGATCGAGATCGCATCCCGCCTCTTCGCCACCCATGGCTACGCTGGCACCTCGCTGCGCGACATCGCCGAGCAAGCGCACATCACCAAGGCCGCGCTCTACTATCACTTCCCGAACAAGGAAGCGCTCTACGAGCAGATCGTCGTCGACAACCTCCAGGCGCTCATCGATCGCGTGAGCGACGCGGTCGAGCGGGCCGATGGCGCGACCGAGCAGGTGCGCGCCTTCATGCTGACCGCGGCGGATGTCTTCGCGGAAGCGCCCGACGCCTGGATCGCCGGGTCCAATGTCTTCTGGTCGAGCATGGGTCCGCAAATACGCGAAGCCGCGGTCGGCCGCCGCGACCGGTTCGAGAAGCTGCTGCGTGGCTGCATCGCCAGGGGCGTGGCCTCGGGCGAGTTTCGCGATCTCGACGCGGCGACGGCGGGGCGCTTGCTGCTGTCGACGCTCAATCAGATGACGCGATGGATCAAGCCCGACGGGCGGCTGAAGCCGCGCCAGGTGATCGAGCAGTATCTCGACATCATCCTGGTCGGGATGAATGCGCCGGGCGCGGCCAAGGGCGCGAAGGCCGCGGGCCGTCGCGCTGCGCCGAAGTCCTGAGGCGCGCTTCTTCAGAGATTTCTCGCTGACCCGGGGTCGTCCTGGCTGCCTGGCTGCTGTATTGCAGCCAGCAGCGCATGGACCGGATCGTCGCCACGCACGCCACCGATCGGCTGCCGCGGACCGAAGCGCTCCGCCTCGCTGCCCTCGGGCGTGCCCAGCGGCCGTACCCAGTCGTACACCACCGTGCGCTGCGCGATGCGCCATTCCTCGTCGCGCTTCTCGAAGCGGTCGAGGTAGCGGCCGGCCAGGAAGACCTCGCGCGCGATGCCTTGCGCGTCGCGGTCGCGCTGCAGGGCCGTGAAGTAGGTCTCCACCGCGGCCTGCATGCCGCGCAGGGTGATCGACAGGTTGGCGACGATGTGCACCGAGCGCTCGCCCTGGGTGCGCAACTTCTCCAAAGCCCAGTCGACGAATCCCGTGGCGCTGCCCTGGTAGGGCCCGTGGCGGTCGGTCGCGTCCGGCCAGTAGGCACTGCGCAAGGCAGCCTCGTCCTGGCGGTCGATGCCGCGGCAATAGCGAAACATGCACTCGCGGATGGCCTCGCGGTCCATCAGCTCGACCACGGTGGCGTTCATTTCGTTACGGTCCATAGGGTATCTCCTAGTCAAAAAACGCTTCATCAACTTACTAACCGGCCGGTAGAATTTTCTGCAAATAGAGCACGGAAGACAAGCATGGCTTTACGCATGGAAGGCAAGGTGGCCCTGGTGACAGGCGGCGCACAAGGCATCGGACGAGCGATCTGCGAGCGATTCGCCGCCGAAGGCGCGATCGTCGCGGTGCTGGACATCAAGGCCGAGAACGCCGAGCGCTCGGCGCAGGCGATCCGCGAGCAAGGCGGGCAGGCCGTGGCCTGTGCCGGCAACGTGGCCGAGCGGGCCACCTTCGAGTCGGCGGTCGCCATGCTCGAGCGCGACCATGGTCGGCTCGACGTGCTGGTCAACAACGCCATCTGGGTGCGCTACGGCCCGATCGACGCGATCACGCCCGAGACCCTCGATCGCATGGTCGCGACCGGCTTCAAGTCGGTGGTCTGGGGCACGCAGGTCGCCGCCGGCCTGATGGCCAGGGGCCGCGGCGGCTCCATCATCAACATCGCCTCGGCGGCCGGATTCCTCGGCATGCCCAACGGATTTATCTACTGCGGCGTCAAGGCCGGCGTGCTGGGCCTGACGCGGGCCTCTGCGGTCGAACTCGGGCCGAAGAAGATTCGCGTCAACGCCATCGCGCCCGGCACCATCATGACCGAGGGCGTGAGCATCAACGTCGACGAGGCCGGCATGGCGAAGCGCATCGCGCGGACGCCCGTAGGCCGCCTGGGCCAGGTCGAGGACATCGCGAACGCCGCGGTGTTCCTGGCCGGCGACGACAGCGGCTTCATGACCGGCGAGTCGATGCTGATCGACGGCGGCGTGACGCACGCGTTTCTCTGAACTGGCGCCGCACCCATGCATTCGCTCCATCCGCTTTTCTTGCCGTCGTCGGTGGCCATCATCGGCGCGTCGTCCGACCCCGAGCGCATCGGCGGGCGGCCGCTTCGCTTCCTGGTCGAGGCGGGCTTCGCCGGCACGCTGTACCCGGTCAACCGCAGCGGCGCCGCCGAGATCCAGGGCCTGCCCGCCTTCGCCAGCCTGGCCGACGTGCCCGGCGCGGTGGACCATGCCATCGTCGCGGTGCCCGTGCCGGGTGTCGAGGCCGCATTGCAGGACTGCGCCCGCAAGGGCGTGAAGGTGGTCCAGGTCTTCACCGCGGGCTTCGCGGAGGCCGACGCGGCGGGCGCCGAACTGCAGGCCCGGCTGGTGCGCATCTGCAAGGAAGCGGGCATGCGCATGGTCGGCCCGAATGCGCTCGGGCTGCTCAATCCGTCGGCGAAGTTCTACGCCACCTTCTCCACCGCCCTGAACGGCCTGCGGCCCAAGCCGGGCGTGATCGGCATGGCCACGCAGAGCGGCGCCTTCGGCTCGGCCGCGTACGGCATGGCGACCTTGCGCGGCATCGGGCTCAGCCGCGTGATCGCGACCGGCAACGAGGCCGACGTCGACGTGGCGGAATGCATCGACTACCTGGCCGACGACGCCGACACGCGCGTCATCTGCGCCGCGCTGGAGGCCTGCAAGGACGGCGCCCGGCTGCGCGCGGCGCTGCGCAAGGCTGCCGCCGCCGGCAAGCCGGTGGTCATCATGAAGATCGGCCGGACCGAGGTCGGTGCCGCCGCCGCCGCGACGCACACCGGCTCGCTGGCGGGCAACGACGCGATCTACGACGCCGTGTTCGCCGAGTGCGGCGCGCACCGCGCGGCATCGATCGAGGAGATGCTCGACATCGCGCACCTGTGCGCCGTCACCGGCCAGCTGCCGGCCAACGAGCGCATCGGCATCATGACCGGCTCGGGCGGCATCGGCATCCTGATGGCGGACGACGCGTCCGAGCTCGGCATGGCGCTGCCGCCGCTCACCACCGGCTCGGCCGACGCCCTGCGCGAACTGCTGCCCTTCGCGGTGCCGGCCAATCCCTACGACACCACCGCGCAGGTCACCGCGGTGCCCGACGGCGTGGCCCGCGTGCTCGATGCGATGCTGCTGCCCGGCTCGCCTTTCGGCACCCTGTTCGCCTACCTGGCACACGTCGGCCTGTCGCCGTCGCGATTCGCATCGACCGAGCAGCGGATGATCGAGATCCGGGCGGCGCATCCGGACCGGCCGCTGGTGCTGGTGATGCTGTCCGAGCAGGGCGTGACCGAGCGGCTGGAGGCCGCGGGCGTCGCCGTCTTCGCCGATCCGTCCCGCGCGGTGCGCGCGGTCGCCGGTGCAGCGCGGATGGCCAGACTGCGGCGCGAGATGCGCAGCGACAGCCCCGCCGCCAGCGGCTCCGAGCCCCTGCCGCAGGCCGCGACCGAGGCCGAGGCCAAGGCGCTGCTCGGCGCGGCCGGCATCCCCGTGCTGCCCGAACAGACCTGCACCAGCGCCGCGTCCGCCGCGCGTGCCGCGGACGGCATGGGCTACCCGGTGGTCGCCAAGATCGTCTCCGCCGACATCCCGCACAAGACCGAGGTGGGCGGCGTGCTCGTCGGCCTGGCGGATGCCGGCGCGGTGGCTGCCGCCTACGACACGCTGATGGCCCGTGCGGCCGAGCGCGCGCCGCAGGCCCGCATCGATGGCGTCTTGATCGCGCCGATGGTGCGCGGCGGCGTGGAGACCATCATCGGCGTCCACATGGATCCGGTGTTCGGGCCGATGGTCATGTTCGGCCTCGGCGGCACGGCCGTCGAGCTGTTCAAGGACGTGGCCTTCGCCTCCGCGCCGCTCTCGTCCGCGCAGGCGATGTCGCTGGTCGACGCGGTGCGTTCGTCGGCCCTGCTGAAGGGCTGGCGCGGCGGCCCGGCCTACGACACGCGAGCCCTCGCCGATGCGCTCAGCCGGCTGTCGGAATTCGCGCTGCGCCATGCCGACCACCTGGCCGGCATCGACATCAACCCCTTCGTCGTCAAGCCCCAGGGGGGCGTGTGCCTGGATGCCCTGATCTCCATGCGCCAAGCCCCCGTCAACCCCAACCCGAGAGAACACGCATGATGGACCTCAAGACACTCACCCTGACGATCGAGGACGGCATCGCCGTCGTCACGCTGAACCGCCCGCCGGTCAATGCACAGAACGCCGAGATGCGGGCGGAGATCACGGAGGTGTTCGACACGCTCAGCGACATGGACGAGGTCGCCGCCATCGTGCTGACCGGCAGCGGCAAGCTGTTCTCGGCCGGCGCCGACATCCGCGAGCGGCCCAACCTGGCGGCCACGCCGGGTGCCTACGGCCGCCACAACCGGCTGGTGCGCGAGTCCTACTACGCGGTGGTCGAATGTTCCAAGCCGGTGATCGCCGCCATCAACGGCGCCGCGCTCGGCGCCGGCTTCGGCCTGGTGATGGGATCGGACATCTGGGTCGCCTCGGAGGACGCCTATGTATCGATGCCCGAGATCAACGTCGGCCTGGCCGGCGGCGTCACCTTCCTGCAGAAATTCTTCAGCCAGTCGCGCGCGCGCCGCATGTTCTATACGGGCATGCAGGTTTCGGCGCAGGAGCTGTACCGGCTCGGCCTGGTGGAAGCCTGCCTGCCGGCGGCCGAGTTGATGCCCTATGCGATGGGCATCGCGCGCGAGATCGCATCCAAGAGCCCGATCGCGGTGCGGCTGGCCAAGGAAGCCGCCCGCATGACCCTGACGATGCCGCCGCGCGACGCCTACCGCTACGAGCAGGGCAACACGGTGGCGCTGTCGAAGACCGAAGACACCAAGGAAGCACAGCGCGCCTTCTTCGAGAAGCGCAAGCCGGTCTTCACCGGACGCTGAGCCAGGCGCGTCGTCCGCATTCCACCATTTCGTTCGCTTCGCCATGTCCCAACGCCGAACCGCTTCATCGCCACCCGCCCGCGCGGCGGCGGCCGATGCACCGGACACGCGCGAGAACCAGCTGCTGGCCATCGCGCGCAGCCTGTTCGCGCGCGACGGCTACGAGCGCACCTCGATGCGGGACATCGCGGAAGTCGCAGACATCACCAAGGCCGCGCTCTACTACTACTTCCCCAACAAGGAAGCGCTGTACGAGCGGGTGGTGCTGGAGTCGATGCAGTCCCTGGTGGACGACGTCTCCGCCGCCGTGGCCGCAGCGGACTCTCCGACGGCGTGCATCCGCGCCTTCATGCAGTCCTCGGCGGACGTGTTCGACCTTGCGCGCGATCGGTGGATCGCCGGTTCCCGGGCCTTCCGCGAAGGCGGCAGGGGAGGGCAGCACCTGGCCGCGATCGCGCTGCGCGACCGCTACGAGAACCTGTTGCGGCAGTGCATTTCCGAGGGCATCGCCAGCGGCGAGGTGCGCGCCATCGATCCCGCCATCGCGGGCCGCTTTCTTCTGTCCGGCCTGAACCAGATGACCAACTGGCACCGGCCCGATGGCCGCCTGGGCGTCACCGAGGTGATGCGCCAGTTCCTGGACATGGCGCTGCACGGCTTGCTCGCCGAAGCGCGTCCGGCGGACACGGCAGCCGCCGGGCCGCGCGCGGCCCGCTCAGCCAAGGCCTGAACCATGAGAACCATGCTTTCCACTTTTTTCGTTCTTCTCACTGACCGGCCGGCAAGTCATTTTTGGAGAATGGCTGCGGCGACGGCACTGTGGGCAGTCGCCGCGCTGGCCACGCTGCCGGCGGCTGCGCAGACCCCGCCGTTTCCCGGCGGACCCGTCACGCTGATCGTCCCCTATGCGGCGGGCGGCCTCACGGACAACCTGGCCCGCGCCCTGGGCCAGCGCCTCGCCGAGCGCTGGGGCCAGCCGGTGATCGTGGACAACCGCGCGGGCGGCGGCACGGTGATCGGCACGGCGGCCGCGGCCCGTGCGCCGGCGGACGGCAAGACCCTGCTGGTGACCAGCTTCGGCTTCACCACCAACCCGTTCATGATGTCCCACCTGCCCTACAAGCAGAGCGCGCTGGAGCCGCTGGCGATGATCGCCGTCGCGCCCGCCATCCTGTTCGTGCATCCCTCGGTGCCGGCCGACGACGTGCCGTCGCTGGTGAAGTACATCCGGACCTCGGGCAAGCCCTTCAGCTTCGCCTCGTCGGGCAACGGCTCGAGCCCGCACATCGGTGCCGAGCTGTTCGCCTCGCAGATCGGCGTCAGCATCGTCCACGTGCCGTACAAGGGCAACGGCCCAGGGCTGAACGACCTGATCGGCGGCCAGGTTCAGGGCATGTTCGATTCGAAGGCGGCGCTGGCCTTCGTCAAGGCCGGCAAGCTCAAGGCGCTCGGCATCAGTTCGCTGAAGCCGTCGACCCTGGCACCCGATCTCAAGCCGATCGCGCAATCGGGCGTGCCCGAGCTGGCCAACTTCGCGACCGCGAGCTGGTTCGGCGTGCTGGTGCCCGAGGGCACGCCGAAGCCGATCCAGAGCCGGCTCCATGCCGACATCCGGGCGGTGCTGGACACGCCGGACATGCGCGAGGCCATCGACCGCGCGGGTGTCGAGCCGCTGCCCATGACCCAGGCCGAATTCGCCGCCTACCTGAAGTCGGAAGCGGAACGCTGGGGCCCGGTGATCCGGGACAAGAACATCAAGGCGGATTGAGACCATGCAAGCACACGCACCCCTGGCGCCCGCCGACCTGAAGGTCGAGGGCCGCCTCGCCGGCCGGCGCATCCTCGTCACCGGCGCGGCCTCCGGCATCGGCCACTCGGTGGCCGAGCTCTTCCTGCGCGCCGGGGCGCGCGTCGCGGCGCTGGACCGGCAGCGGCCGGAGGGCCTGCCGGGCGAGGCGCTCTGCCTCGAAGCCGACGTGACCGACCCGGATGCCGTGGAACGCGCGGTGGCCCACGCCGCCGAAGCCTTCGGCGGCCTCGACGGTCTGGTCAACGCCGCGGGCATCGCCAACACCGACTGGGCCGACCAGGTGAGCCTGGCGGACTGGAAGCGCGTGCTGGAGGTGAACCTCACCGGCAGCTTCATCGTCTGCCGCGCCTGCCTGCCGCAGCTGCGCGAGGCAGGCGCCGGCACCATCGTCAACTTCGCGTCGGGCCAGGGCCTGGCGCCCTTCAAGCAGCGCAGCGCCTACGCGGCCTCGAAGGCCGGCGTGATCTCGCTCACCCGATCGCTGGCGATGGAATGGGCGCCGCAAGTGCGCGTCAACACCGTCTGCCCCGGCGCGGTCGACACGCCCATGGTGCGCGGCGGCTACAGCCCCGAGGAATTGCGCGAGCAGGTCGGCCCGCGCTACGCGCTGGGCCGAATCGGCGAGCCGCACGAGATCGCGCTGGCCGCGCTCTACCTGAGCAGCGCCGAATCCTCCTTCGTCACCGGCATCGTGCTGGCGGTCGACGGCGGGCGCAGCTACCACTGAACCGGATCGGACCAAGGAGACTTCATGAACGGCCTGATGCAACAGCATCCCCTGCTGCTGTCCGGACTCATCGACCATGCCGCGGCCTTCCACGGCGACCGCGAGATCGTCAGCCACATGCCGGACGGCAGCACCCACCGCAGCAACTGGCGCGAGGTGCAGCAGCGCGCGAAGCGCCTGGCCAATGCCCTGGCGCATCTGGGCGTGGGCGCGGGCGACCGGGTCGCCACGCTGGCCTGGAACACGCACCGCCACCTGGAGCTGTACTTCGGCGTTTCGGGCATGCAGGCCATCCTGCACACGGTCAACCCGCGGCTTTTTCCGGAGCAGATCGCCTACATCGTCGACCATGCCGAGGACGGCTATGTCTTCTTCGACATCAGCTTCGCAGCGACCCTGGCCGAGCTGGCGCCCCAGCTCGACCGTGTGAAGGGCTTCGTCGCGCTCTGCGAGCGTTCGCAGATGCCGGACGTGAAGCTGCCCAACCTGCTGTGCTACGAGCAACTGCTGGCCGACGCGTCGCCGGATCTCGAATGGCCGGTGTTCGACGAGAACACCGCCTCGTCGCTGTGCTACACCTCGGGCACCACCGGCAATCCGAAAGGCGTGCTGTACAGCCACCGCTCGACGGTGCTGCATTCCTTCACCGCCTGCGCGGCCGACGGCCTGGCCATTTCGGCGCGCGACAGCGTGCTGCTGATGGTGCCGCTGTTCCATGTCAACGCCTGGGGCGTGCCCTATGCGGGCGCCATGTGCGGCGCCAAGCTGGTGCTGCCCGGCCCGCATCTGTCGGGCGAGAACATCTATCGCCTGCTGCGCGAGGAACGCTGCAATTTCTCGCTGGGCGTGCCCACCGTGTGGCTGGGCCTGTTCGACTACATCGAGCGCAACCGCGCCGCGCTCGACCTGTCGGAGATCGCGCTCGAACGGCTGATCGTCGGCGGCTCGGCGGCGCCGCGCGCCATGATCCAGAAGTTCGAGGAGCTCTTCGGCGCCTACGTGATCCATGCCTGGGGCATGTCCGAGACCAGCCCGCTCGCGACCATCGGCACCCTGCTCGACAAGCACCGCGAAGTGGCGCTCGCGCAGCGCTACGACGTGCAGGCCAAGCAGGGCCGCGCCATCTACGGCGTGCAGATCGAAATCTTCGGCGAGGACGGCCAGCCGCTGCCGCACGACGGCAAGGCCTTCGGCGACCTGAAGGCGCGCGGGCCCTGGGTCGCTTCGGGCTACTACCGCGGCGACGGCGACGCCACCGATGCCGCGGGCTGGTTCCCGACCGGCGACGTCGCCACGCTCGACCCCGACGGCTTCGTGCAGATCACCGACCGCTCGAAGGACGTCATCAAGTCCGGCGGCGAATGGATCTCGTCCATCGACCTCGAGAACGCGGCCGTGGCGCATCCCCACGTGCAGGAGGCCGCCGTGATCGGCGTGGCCCACTCGCGCTGGCAGGAGCGCCCGCTGCTCCTGGTCGTGCCCAAGACCGGCATGCAGCCGACGCGCGAGGACATCCTGGCCTTCATGTCCGGCAAGGTCGCCAAGTGGTGGATGCCCGACGACGTGGTCTTCGTGGACGCGCTGCCGCATACCGCCACGGGCAAGCTGCAGAAGCTCAAGTTGCGCGAACAGTTCCGATCTCACCAGCTTCCGACGGACGTGGCCGCGAGCGGCCCGGCCGCATGACGCGCGCGACGTTCGCGCAGCACCAAGGCTCCCAACCCATGACCCATCTCGACGAAACCCAGACGATGCTGCGCGACAGCGTGCAGGCATTCCATGAAAGACACCCGGCCCCGGCGCGCGTGCGGCGCCTGCGCGACCAGGCCATTCCCTTCGACCGCAGCGTCTGGCGCGAGATGGCGGAGGCGGGCTGGAGCGGCGTGCTGGTCCCCGAATCGCTCGGCGGGCATGGTCTGGGCGCGGCGGAGGCGATGCTGATCGCCAGCGAACTGGGACGCGGCCTGGCGCCGGAACCCTATGTCGCCTGTGGCTTGATGGTGGTGCAGGCGCTGGTGCCGCTCGCCACCGGCTCGGCGCCCGCCCGTGCGCTGCTCGAGCAGGTGCTGGACGGTCGGACGCTGGCGGCGCTGGCCTGGCAGGAAGCCGCCGGCGCGCTGGACATCGACGATGTCCGGATGCGCGCCGTCCGCAGCGGCGAGGGCTGGCGGCTGGAAGGCGCGGCCAAGTGCTTCGTGCCGCTGGCCGACGCGGCCGACGGCTTCCTCGTCTACGCGCTGGAGGACGGCATCCCGGCGCTGTTCTGGATCACGCAGCCCGCCGCGATCCGCACGACCCGCACCGTCGACGGACTCGACTTCGGCGAAGTGGAGGTCGAGGGCCTCGCGCTTGCGGCCGACGCCCGGCTCGCCAGCGGCCCGGCGGTGCGCGACGCGGTCGCGCAGGCGATCGAGCTGGCCCGGCTGGCCAGCGCCTTCGAACTCGTCGGCGTCGCCGAACGGGCGCTGGAAGCCACGGTGGCCTATACCTCGCAGCGGGTCCAGTTCGGCAAGCCCATCGCGTCCTTCCAGGCGCTGCAGCACCGCATGGTCGACATGTGGATGCTCTGCCAGCTGGCGCGCGCCTCGGCCGAGAACGCCTTGCTGGACTGGGCGCGCCCGGCCGACGAGTCCACGCGTATCCAGTCGGTCCGCGCGGCGCGCGCACGCGCCGGCGCCACGGCGCTGGGGGTCTCGAAGACCGCGATCCAGCTGCACGGCGGCATGGGCATCGCCGATGAAACCGACATCGGCCTGTGCCTGAAGCGGGCGCTGGCGCTGTCGGCCTGGCTCGGCAATCCGCTGTGGCAGCGCGCCCGCTTCCTGGACCAGCTGATGAAGAGCGGCCGCGTGCGCCAGTCCGACAACTCGCCCCTGGTGGTGCCGGAGGGCGTCGACGTGGCCGAGCTGCCCGACGACGAGTTCCGGCGCGTGCTGGCGACCTGGATCGCCGCCAACTACCCGCCCGAGAAGCGCTTCATGAAGAAGCGCGCCTACTACGCCGACATCTCTGACTGGTACCAGGCGCTGTCGAAGAAGGGCTGGCTCGCGCCTGCCTGGCCCAAGACGGCCGGCGGCATGGGCCTGTCGGCGACCAAGCAGGTGATCTACGCCGAGGAGATCGCACGCCACGGCTGCGCGCGCATTCCGGATCACGGGCTCGCGATCGGCAAGCTGCTGCTGATGCACGGCACGCCGGCCCAGATCGACTACCACCTGCCGCGCGTGCTGAGCGGCGAGATCATGTGGTGCCAGGGCTACTCCGAACCGAACGCGGGCTCCGACCTGGCCAGCCTGCGCACGCGCGCCGAGCGCGACGGCGACTTCCTGGTGGTCAACGGCCAGAAGACCTGGACCACGCTGGGTCCGGGGGCGGACTGGATGTTCGCGCTGGTGCGCACCAGCAAGGTCGACGGCGCCAAGCAGCGCGGCATCACCTTCCTGCTGATCGATCTGAAGTCACCCGGCGTGAAGGTGCGGCCGATCGTCAATCTCAAGGGCGAGGGCGAATTCAGCGAGGTCTTCTTCGACAACGTCCGGGTGCCGGTGTCGAACGTGGTGGGCCGCATCGACGATGGCTGGAGCGTGGCCAACTCGTTCCTGCGCGAGGAGCGCATCTTCTTCGGCACGCCGCGCCAGTGCGAATATGCACTGGCCCAGCTCGACCGGCTGGCCGAGGCCACGAATGCGCTCGCCGCGGGCGATTTCCGCGACCGCTATGCGCAGCTGGTGCTCGACGTGCGCGACCTGAAGGCCGCGTTCGAGCTCTTCATGGGGCGCCTGCGCGGCGGCGAAGAGCTCGGGCCGGAAGTGTCCTACCTCAAGGTCTGGGGCACCGAGACCTACCAGCGCATCACGGACGAACTGGTGCAGCTCGCGGGCGATCACGGCGGCCAGGTCGACGACGTGGTCATCGGCGACATCGCGGCCGACGTGATGAACCAGTACCTGGATTCGCGCATGCCCGCCATCTTCGGTGGCTCGAACGAGATCCAGCGCAACATCCTCGCCAAGCAGATCCTGGCGCTGCCTTCGGGCCGCGCCTGATACCCGGCCAAGCCTTCACCAACGACAGCAGGAGACACAGAAATGAACACCTTTCGCCACTCCATCGCGGCCTTGCGCGCCGTCCTCGCCACGGCCGGCTTGGCCGCGATCGCCGGCCTGGCCCAGGCCCAGATCTCGGACGACGTGGTCCGCATCGGCCTCATGGGCGACCTGAGCGGCCCGTATTCCGGCAACGGCGGGCCTGGCTCGGTGCTTGCCGCCAAGATGGCCATCGAGGACTTCGGCGGCAAGGTCAACGGCAAGCCGGTCGAGCTGCTGACCATGGACGACCAGAACAAGCCCGACGTCGGGCTGAACGCCGCGCGCAAGTGGCTGGAGGCCGACAAGGTGGACGCGATCGTCGGCGGCTCGGCCTCGTCGATCGCGCTGGGCGTGCAGACGCTGATGAAGGAAAAGCAGAAGCCCTACCTGATCGCCGGCACCGTCACCTCCGACCTCACCGGCAAGGCCTGCTCCCCGATGGCCTTCCAGTTCCTGGTCGACACCTATTCGCTGCCCAAGGCCGGCGTGCAGACGCTGATCGACAAGGGCATCAAGACCTTCTTCTTCGTGACCGTGGACTACGCCTTCGGCGCGGCGCTGCAGACCGAGGCCACGCGCTTCATCGAACAGGCCGGCGGCAAGGTGGTGGGCTCGGTCAAGCATCCGCTGGGCACCACCGACTTCTCTTCGTACCTGCTGCAGGCGCAGTCGAGCGGCGCCAAGGCGATCGTGATCCTGAACGCGGGGCTCGACCTGTCGAATTCCCTCAAGCAGGCGGCCGAGTTCCGCATCACCAAGGGCGGCCAGAGCGTGAGCGTGTTCGGCATGACGATCAACAGCGTCGCCGCGATGGGCCTGGAGACCGCGCAGGGACTGAACATCACCGTGCCGTTCTACTGGGACCGGGACGACGCCTCGCGGGCCTGGAGCAAGCGCTTCATGGAGCGCAACAACGGGGTGGTGCCGACCTACATCATGGCCGGCGTCTACAGCGCCGTGACCCACTACCTGAAGGGCGTGCAGGCGGCCGGCAGCGATGCCGGCCCGGCGGTGGTCGAGAAGATGAAGGCCACGCCGGTGAACGACTTCATGTCCAAGGACGTGAAGATCCGCGAGGACGGCCAGGTGATGCGCCCGGTCTATCCGGTCGAGGTGAAGAGCCCCGCGCAGTCCAAGGGCAAGAACGACTTCTACACGGTGGGCGCCGCGATCCCGGCCGAGAAGGTGTTCCGTCCGCTGTCCGAAGGCGGCTGCGATTTCGTCAAGAAGTGAGCACGAGCGGGCAGGGGGCCACATGAGCGTACGACAAGAGATCATCGGCGACACGCGCGACCAGCTGGGCGAATGCCCGCTGTGGGATGCGCGCGACCAGTCGCTGTACTGGGTCGATTCCAAGGCCAGGCTGGTGCGGCGCATGTCGCAAGGCCGGTACAGCGAGTGGCGCACGCCGAGCGACGTCGGCTCGATCGCGCTCACGTGCAGCGGCCGGCTGGTGCTGGCGCTCGAGGACGGCTTCCACCTGATGGACCTGTCGACGGGCGCCGTGCGCCGGCTGGCGGAGGTACGGCACAAGGGCCCGGCCATGCGCATGAACGACGGCCGCACCGACCGGCAGGGCCGCTTCGTCGCCGGCTCGATGGTGATGGGCCGGCACGACACCGATGGTGGCTACTACCGGCTGGAGACCGACGGCAGCGTGACGCCGCTCTTCGACGGCATCGCGCTGGCCAATGCCACCTGCTTCAGTCCCGACGGCCGCCGGCTCTATCACGCCGACAGCCTGAGCGGCAATGTCAGCGTGGTCGACTACGACCCGGACACCGGGGCGGTCGGACCGCGCCGCACGCTCTTCAGCACCCAGGCGCACGGGTCGGCGCCCGACGGCGCCACGGTGGATGCCGAGGGCTGCCTGTGGATTGCGCTGGTCCAGTGCGGCAAGCTCGGCCGCTTCCAGCCCGACGGCCAGCTGCTGACGCTGCTCGACGTGCCGACGCCGTTCCCGACCTGCCCCTGCTTCGGCGGGCCGGACCTGGATGTGCTGTATCTCACCAGCATCCGCAACACCGGCAACCTGCTGCGCAGCGACCATCCGGATGCGGGCGCGCTGTTCGCCTTCCACGGCCTGGGCGTGCGCGGCCTGCCGGAGGTGCTGTTCGACGACCGGAGTCTGGCGTGACGAACCCGGCACACGCCACCGACTGCATCCTTCGCACCGAAGGGCTCAGCAAGGAGTTTCTCGGCTTCCATGCCGTGAAGAACGTGTCGCTGAACATCCGGCGCCACACGATCCATGCCCTGATCGGCCCCAACGGCGCCGGCAAGACCACCTGCTTCAACCTGCTGACCACCTTCATCCCGGCCAGTGCCGGACGCATCTACTACAACGGGCGCGACATCACGAAGAGCGACCCGGCCAGCGTGGCGATCGGCGGCATGGTGCGTTCGTTCCAGATCTCGGCGGTTTTCGGCCAGATGAGCGTGCTGGACAACGTGCGCGTGGCGCTGCAGCGCAAGGCCGGCGGCACATTCGCCTTCTGGCGCAGCGCGCGGGTGCTGGAGCGCCACACCGGGCGCGCGCGCGAACTGCTGGCCGCGGTCAACCTCGAGCCCTACGCCGACCTTTGCGCCGCCGACCTGTCGTATGGCCGCAAGCGCGCGCTCGAGCTGGCGACCACCTTGGCGCTGGAGCCCGAGCTGATTCTGCTCGACGAGCCGATCGCCGGACTGGGCCACGAGGACATCGGGCCGGTGACGCGCCTGATCGCGCAGGTGGCCCGGGACCGCACGGTGCTGATGGTGGAACACAACATGAAGGTCGTGGCCGAGCTGTGCGATCGCATCACCGTGCTGCAGGCCGGCGAGGTGCTGGCCGAGGGCAGCTACGACGAAGTCTCGAACGATGCGCGCGTGCGCGAAGCCTACGTGGGAGGCGCCCATGCCTGAACAGAACGTGCCCTGCCTGGAGGTACGCGGCCTCACCGGCTTCTACGGCGAGACGCAGGCGCTGCACGGCATCGACTTCGTGGTGCAGCCGGGGGAGGCCGTGTGCCTGCTCGGGCGCAACGGCGCCGGCAAGACCACCACGCTGCGCGCGGTGGTGGGCCTGCTCGCGAAGCGTCGGGGCCACATCGCGATCGACGGCCGCCCCACCCAGGGCATGGCGCCCGAGGACATCGCCCGCCTGGGCGTTGCCTACTGTCCCGAGGAGCGCGGCATCTTCGCCAGCCTGGACGTGGAAGAGAACCTGCTGCTGCCGCCAGTGCTGATGCCCGGCGGCATGACGCTCGAAGAGATCTACACGCTGTTTCCCAACCTCAAGCTGCGCCGCAAGAGCCCCGGCACGCGGCTCTCGGGCGGCGAACAGCAGATGCTGGCGATCGCCCGCATCCTGCGCACCGGCGCCAAGCTGCTGCTGCTGGACGAACCCACTGAAGGCCTGGCGCCGGTGATCATCGAGAAGATCGGCGAGGCCATCGGCATCCTGCGCCAGCGCGGCTTCACGATCCTGATGGTGGAGCAGAACTTCCGCTTCGCCTCGGGTGTCGGCGACCGCTTCTACGTGATCGAGGAGGGCAGGGTCGCCGAGCACTTCGACCGCCAGACCCTGGCCACCGACCACGCCCGCATCGAGGCGCTGCTGGGCGTCTGACGCGAGACAAGAAAACAAAGAGACACCCTATGCCGGACACCTTGTTTGGATTCCCACTGGCCGCCATCGCGGGCCAGGTGCTGGTGGGCATGATCAACGGCTCGCTCTATGCGTTGATGAGCCTGGGCCTGGCGATCATCTTCGGGCTGCTGCGCGTGGTGAACTTCGCCCACGGCGCGCAGTACATGCTCGGCGCCTTCGTCGCCTGGGGCCTGCTGGAGTACCTGGGCCTGAACTACTGGTGGGCGCTCGTGCTGGCGCCGCTGGTGGTGGGGCTGAGCGGCGTCGCGCTTGAGCGCACCCTGCTGCGCCGGCTCTATCACATCGACCATGTCTACGCGCTGCTGCTGACCTTCGGCTTCGCGCTGATCCTGGAGGGCGTGTTCCGCTACAAGTTCGGCGCCACCGGCCAGCCCTATCCGAACCCGATCGCGGGCGGGCTGGACACGCCGATGGCTTTCTTCCCCTGGTATCGGCTGTGGGTGATCGCCGCCTCAATGGGGATGTGCATCCTGACCTGGTTCGTGATCGAGCGGACCAAGCTCGGCTCCTACCTGCGCGCCGCCACCGAGAACCCGAACCTGGTGCGGACCTTCGGCGTCCGCGTGCCGCGCATGCTGATGCTGACCTACGGCCTGGGCGTGGCGCTGGCTGGCTTCAGCGGCGTGATGGCGGCGCCGATCTACCAGGTCAATCCGCTGATGGGCTCCCAACTGATCATCGTGGTCTTCGCGGTCGTCGTGATCGGCGGCATGGGCTCGATCGTGGGCGCGATCGTGGCCGGCTTCGGCCTGGGCGTGCTCGAAGGCATCACCAAGCTGGTGTATCCGGACGGCGCCGGCATGGTGGTGTTCGTGGTCATGCTGATCGTGCTGGCCGTGCGTCCGCAGGGCCTGTTCGGCAGCCTGCGCTGAAACCGCTCGAAGGAGACAACATGACCGCTACCTCCACATTCTTCGATCGCCACCGCACGGTCCTGCTGGCCGCGGGCGCGCTGGCGCTGCTCGCCGCGCCGTTCGTGGCCTACCCCATCTTCCTGATGAAGCTGATGTGCTTCGCGCTGCTCGCGGCCTCGCTGAACCTGATGGTCGGCTATGTCGGGCTGCTGTCCTTCGGGCATGCCATGTTCTTCGGCTCGGCCGGCTACGCGACGGCGCATGCCGTCAAGGTCTGGGGCTTCGACCCGGCGCTCGGCGTGCTCTTCGGTGCGGCCGTGGCGGCGGCGATCGGCGCCACCACCGGCGTGCTGGCGATCCGGCGCGCGGGCATCGCCTTCTCGATGATCACCCTGGCCTGCGCCCAACTGGTCTATTTCATCGCGCTGCGCTCGCCCTTCACGGGCGGCGAGGACGGCATCCAGAACGTGCCGCGCGGCAAGCTGCTCGGCCTGCTGAGCCTGCAGGACAACCTCACGCTCTACTACGTGGTCATGGTCGCGGTGGTGGCCGCCTTCTGGCTGATCTGGCGCGTGGTGCATTCGCCTTTCGGGCAGGTGCTGACCGCCATCCGCGACAACGAGCCGCGGGCCATCTCGCTGGGCTACCGGGTCAACCGCTACAAGCTGCTGGCCTTTACGCTCTCGGCCGCGCTGGCCGGACTGGCCGGCGGCATGAAGAGCATCGTGTTCCAGATCGCCACGCTCACCGACGTGAGCTGGGTCACCTCGGGCGAGGCCCTGCTGATGGGCATCGTCGGCGGCCTGCAGACCATGCTCGGCCCGGTGGTGGGCGCGATGGTGGTCGTGACCATGGCCAACCAGCTGTCCGCCTTCGCCGAGGCGGTGATGATCGTCCAGGGCACCGTCTTCGTGCTGGTGGTCATGCTCTTCCGCCGTGGCATCGTGGGCGAGATCAATGCCTTCCTGGCCCGCCGCGCGCGACTCGGCCAGGCCCCCGAGGCGGCCGCTGTGCCTCCCCGGACCCCGCGTGCCGGAGCTGTCCATGACTGAGCGTCCCGACCCCCTCTTGCTGCAGGGCCGGCTCGCCCTGGTGACCGGCGCCGCCGGCGGTATCGGCCGCGCCATCGCCGTGCGCTATGCGCGCGCCGGGGCCCGCGTGGTGCTGGCCGACCTGCGCGCCGAGGATTGCGAGGCCGCTGTGCGCGAGATCGCCGAGGCCGGCGGCAGCGCCCGGGCCTTCGCGCTCGACATCACCGACGTGCCGGCCTGCGCCGAGCTGGCCGAACGGGTCGGCCGCGAGATCGGCCTGCTGGACGTGCTGGTCAACAACGCCGGCATCCTGCTGCGCGAAGGCATCGACGCGCCGGACGCGCATCGCAAGATCCGCCGCGTGTTCGATGTCAACGTGATGGGCGGCTTCAACGTGCTGCACGCCTTCCTGCCCGCGCTGCGTCGGACGCGGGGCTGCGTCATCAACATCGCCTCGGGCGCGGCCTTCATCGCGCAGGCCGGCTGCATCGGCTATTCGGGCTCCAAGGGCGCGGTGAAGATGCTGACCCAGTCGATGGCGGTCGACCTCGCGCCGGACGGCATCCGCGTCAATGCGATCGCACCCGGCGTGATCGAGACGGCCATGACCGATGCCACCCGCGCCGATCCGCAGCGGCTGCAGGGCTTCCTGCGCCGCACGCCGCTGGGCCGCGTCGGCCGGCCCGAAGAGATCGCCGAGCCGGCGCTGTTCCTGGCGTCGTCGATGGCCAGCTACATCACGGGCGTCACCCTGCCGGTGGACGGCGGGGTGCTCGCCGCATGACCCTGCGAACCCGCCCTGGTGCGGCCCCGATTTGTTGACCAGAACCCCCATGGAGATGCGCATGAACGCCGACACCTCGAACAACCTCAACACCGCCCCCGCTCAGAACGGCCCCGGCACCCGACGCGTCGACGTCCTGGTGGTCGGCGGCGGCTTCGGAGGCATGTACGCCGTCTACCGCTTTCGCGAGATGGGCCTCCGCCTGCAGGCCTTCGAGGCCGGGGGCGACCTGGGCGGTGTCTGGTACTGGAACCGTTATCCGGGCGCGCGGGTCGACCTGCCCAGCATCGACTACAGCTATTCGTTCTCGCCCGAGATCGAGCAGGAATGGACCTGGTCGGAGCAGTTCGCGGCCCAGCCCGAGCTGCTGCGCTACATCGACTTCGTCGCCAGCAAGCTCAGCCTGCGCCCGCACTTCCAGTTCGACACGCGGGTCAACCGTGCCAACTGGGACGCGGCGCGCGGGCTTTGGGTGCTCAAGACCGACCGCGGCGAGACCTGGGAGGCGCCGTATTGCGTCATGGCGACCGGCCCGCTGTCGGTCCCGAAGGAGCCGGACATCCCCGGCGTGAAACGCTTCAAGGGCCGCCTGCTGCATGCCGCCCGGTGGCCGCACGAACCGGTCAGCTACGAGGGCCAGCGCGTCGGCGTCATCGGTACCGGGTCGACCGGCATCCAGATCGTGCAGGAGATCGGCCCGCAGGCCGGCGAACTCTTCGTCTTCCAGCGCACGCCGAGCTTCACCATGCCGATGCGCAATGTCGAGCTCGACGCCGAGTACGTGGCCGAGGTCAAGCGGCACTACCCGGGGATCCGCGAGGCGGCGCGCAACAGCGCCGTCGGCGGCACGCGGCCGCAGTCGACGCGGGCCTTTTTCAGCGTCACCCGGGCCCAGCGCCAGGCCTTGCTGGAAGACGCCTGGAAGCAGGGCGGGCTGGCCATGCTCGGCACCTTCTCGGACCTGATGCTCAACGAGGAGGCGAACGAGCAGGTGGCCGAGTTCGTGCGCAACCGGATCCCCGAGATCGTGAAGGACCCGGTGGTCGCCGAGAAGCTCAAGCCCAAGGGCTATCCGATCTTCGCCCGCCGGCCCTGCCTGGACTCCAGCTACTACGAGACCTACAACCTGCCGAACGTGCACCTGAAGGATTGCCTCGCCGATCCGATCGTCGAGGTCACCGAGAAGGGCGTGCGCACCGAGTCGGGCGAGGTCGAACTCGACATGCTGATCCTCGCCACCGGCTACGACGGGCTCACCGGCGCCATGATGGCCTTCGAAGTGACCGGGCGCGACGGGCGGACGGTCAACGACAAGTGGAAGGAGGGCGCGCGCTCGTACCTGGGGCTGATGATGGAAGGCTTCCCGAACCTCTTCATGACCACCGGCCCCAACGGTCCGGCGGCGCTCGCCAACATCATCCGCATCAGCGAGCACGACGTGGACTGGATCGCCGGGGCCATCACGCACATGCACAAGAACGGCCTCAAGACGATCGAGCCCACCCCCAAGGCCGAAGAGGACTGGATGGGCGTCGTGCGCAACCTGGCCAAGCGCTCGCTGATCAACAAGGCCAAGACCTGGTGGGTCGGTGCCAACGTGAAGGACAAGCCGCAGGGTTTGACGCTTTTCACAGGGGGCTTCCATGCCTACCGGCAGTACACGGCGGCGGCGGCGCATGACGGGTACGCCAGCTTCAGCTTCGGGCCGGCGAAGGCCGATGCGGAGGCCGAACCACGATTCGCCGCGGCGGATCCGGTCGCCGGGGTCTAGTCCTTGGCGTCGCACGCGTGACCGCGTCCTGGCGCCGGCCGCGTTCTAATCGCGGACACCGAGCGCCAGGACCGGACGCCACCCACAAGACCGAAGGACACACCATGTTTGCCGAACCCTCCCCGAAGACCCGCGATCTGCTGCAGCGCCTGCGGCAATTCTTCGACCAGCACATCTATCCCAACGAAGCGCGCTATCACGAGGAGATGGATTCGTTTCGCCGCCAGGGCAATGCATGGCAGGTCTCGCCGCTGATCGAGGAACTCAAGCCGCTGGCCCGCGCCGCCGGACTCTGGAACATGTTCCTGCCGCACGAGCACCGCGGCGTGCCGGGCATCTCGAACCTCGACTACGCGCCGCTGTGCGAGGTCATGGGGCGTGTCTCGTGGTCGGGCGAGGTGTTCAACTGCTCGGCGCCCGACACCGGCAACATGGAAACCATCGAACGCTACGGCACCGAGGCGCAGAAGGACCAGTGGCTCGAGCCGCTGCTCGCCGGCGAGATCCGCTCGGGCTTCCTGATGACCGAGCCGGCCGTGGCCTCCTCGGACGCCACCAACATCCAGTGCACCATCACGCGCGAAGGCGACGAATACGTCATCAACGGCCGCAAGTGGTTCTCGTCCGGCGCGGGCAGCCCGCGCTGCAAGATCTTCATCGTGATGGGCAAGACCGACACCGAGGCGCCGCGCCATGCGCAGCAGTCGATGGTGCTGGTGCCGCGCGACACGCCCGGCGTCAGCGTGCTGCGGCACCTGTCGGTGTTCGGCTACGACGATGCACCGCACGGCCACATGGAGGTCCTGCTGGAGAACGTGCGCGTGCCGGTCGGCAACATCCTGCTCGGCGAGGGCCGCGGCTTCGAGATCGCCCAGGGCCGCCTGGGCCCGGGACGCATCCACCATTGCATGCGCTCGATCGGCGCCGCCGAGCGCGCGCTGGAACTGATGTGCGACCGGCTTCGTTCGCGCATCGCCTTCGGAAAGCCCTTGGCCGAGCAATCGGTCTGGCACGAGCGCATCGCCGAGTCGCGCTGCCTGATCGACCAGGCGCGCCTGCTGACGCTGAACGCCGCCTACAAGATGGACACGGTCGGCAACAAGGAAGCGCGTGCCGAGATCGCCATGATCAAGGTGGTGGCCCCCAACATGTCGTGCAAGGTGGTCGACTGGGCGATCCAGGCGCATGGCGCGGCCGGCGTCAGCCAGGACTTCTGGCTGGCCGAGGCCTATGCGCACCAGCGCACCGTTCGCATCGTCGACGGACCGGACGAAGTGCACCGCAATGCCATCGCCAAGCTTGAACTGGCGAAGCGGCCTGCGGCGGCGTAGGGCCTCGCGCGGGGAGGGCGGCCGCAGCCGCACCTCGTCGTCGAAGCCCTAGGCTGCGCCTTGCCCGGCGCGAAGCATCCCGGCGAGAACGCGGTGCTTCGATTGCTCGATGTGCGCCATCATCTGCGCCAGCGCGCCTTCGCTGTCCCCGGCCTCCAGGGCGTGCAGGAACTCGAGGTGCTCGCGCATCGCTGGCACGACCTGGACCGGACGCATCGAGTCCGCGTCGTAGCGGATCAAGCGCACGTGGAGGCTGTTGACCCGATAGATCTCGGACAGGATTTCGTTGCCGATGGCGTCGACCATCTGGTCGTGCAGTCCCCAGTCCACGGCCTGGGCATCCTTCTCGAGGTGCTCGTCGGGGTGCGGCTGCATCGCGCGCTCAAGAATCGCCTCGTGCTGCTTGATCAGCCGGGCAATGGTCTCGGGGCTCGCGACACGCGCGAAGTTCACGACCGCCTCGCGCTCCACCATCGCCCGCACCTGCCACGCATTTCGGATCAGCTTCATGTCGACGGACGCGATCTGCAGCCCGCGCTGCGGCACGGTCTTGATCAATCCGGCAGCCTCGAGGCGGGGGATCAGTTCGCGCACCGCGGCCAGGGGCATCTCCAGCAGTTCCATCAGTTCCCGCTGTGAAACGAACTGGCCCGGCCGGATCCTGGCGTCGATGATCTGTTGCCGGAAACCCTGGTAGGCGCGGCTGCGCTGGTTAACGTGTTCGCCTTCGTTGGCTCCCGCAGTGGCGGATTTCACGGCCGCGGTTCGGACGATGGCGCTGGTGTTCATGGGGTGAGATGTTAAGCCGCGTCGAGCGCGCGGACCTCATGGCGAGGAACTAGGGTTAATACTGAACTATGACTGACATGTCAGTTGGAGTATAGTTCGATACCAGCGCAGCACTCAGCGTCCACAGCCATCCCTCACCACCACTGGAGTCGTTCTCATGGGTCTCGATCTCACCGGCGTCATTCCGCCGCTCGTCACACCGTTCACCGCGGACGGAAGCATCGACGAAGCCGCCTTCCGCAAGGTCATTCGTTTCAACCTGGACAAGAAGGTCCATGGTGTCTGCCCGGGCGGCAGCACGGGGGAGGGCCACACCTTCACGGTCGACGAGTTCAAGCGCGTCATGGAAATCACCGCAGCGGAAGTCGCGGGCGCCGTGCCGATCGTGGCCGGCATCATCTCGAACAGCACACGCGATGCCATCAACCGCGCCAAGGCGATCTCGCACCTGCCCATCGCCGCGCTGCAGGTCACGCCGGTCCACTACCTGTTCAAGCCGGACGAGGAAGCGACCCACAACCATTTCAAGGCGCTCACCGAAGCCACGGATGTCCCCGTCGTGATCTACAACGTCGTGCCCTGGAACTACCTGAACCCGGCCCAGATGATTCGCCTCATGCAGGAGCTGCCCGGTGTGCAGGGCATCAAGCAGAGCCAGGGCGACCTCAAGCTCATGGCCGATCTGCTGCTCGGCGTGCCGGCAGGCTGCAAGGTGTTCTCCGCCGTCGATGCGTTGCTGTATTCGTCATTCGCGCTGGGCGCGCACGGCACGATCGCGGCAACGCCGGCCGCTCTCCCGGGTGTGTGCGTCACCCTGTGGGACACCGTGCAGGCGGGTGACCATGTGAAGGGGCTGGAAATCCACAAGGCGATGCTCGCGTTCTGGAACGCCTTGGTCGGCGACAACCTGCCGGCCAACATCAAGACCTCCATCACGCTGCAGGGCTGCGACGCGGGCTTGCCGCGCGCCCCGATGCCGGCGACCCAGCCGGCTCAGCTGGCCCGCATCAAGGCCGCCATGGACAACGTGCTGCGCTTCGACAACTGAAGCCCGGGCAATCAACGACTACGGAGACAAGGAAATGACCATCCAACGCAGACAACTACTCAAGCTCGGCGCGGTCGCCGCCGCCAGCGGCGCACTGGGTTCGCATGCCTGGGCGCAAGCCTTCCCGAGCCGGCCCGTCACGCTCGTCGTGCCGTTCGCCCCGGGCGGCAACACCGACATCGTGGCCCGGACCGTCGCGGTCGCACTGGGCAAGGTGCTCGGCCAGTCGGTGATCGTGGACAACCGCGCCGGCGCGGGCGGCTCGATCGGCGCTGCACAAGTCGCACGCGCCGCGCCGGACGGCTACACCTTGCTGCTGTGCGGCGCCGGCGTGGTGGTGACCGTTCCCGAGATGGTCAAGACCAGCTACGGGCGCACCAACTTCGCGCCGTTGGGGCTCGTCAACAAGAGCTCCATGGTGTTGCTCGCCCGCAAGGACGAGACGCGCTTCAAGAACTTCAAGGAGTTCGCCGCCTATGCACGCTCCGGCGAAGGGAAGCTGACCGCGGCGCATTCCGGCCCGGGCACGCCCAACCACCTGGCCCTGCTGCAGCTGGAAAGCTTGCTCAAGACCAAGTTCACGATCGTCAGCTACAAGGGTTCCGGTCCCGCGCTGATCGACCTGATCGGTGGCCAGATCGACGTCCACTTCGACCAGGTTCCGAGTGCGCTGCAGCACATCAAGGGCGGCGCGCTGCAGGCGCTGGCGGTCCTGGGGCCCACCCAGGACCCGCTGCTGCCCGGCGTGCAGACGGTCTCGGAGCTCGGCTTCGGCAGCATCGACGGCACGACCTATGTCGGCGTCCTGGCGCCGAGCGGAACCCCGAAGGACGTCCAGGACAAGCTCGCGGCCGCTCTGGCGCAGGCGGTGAAAGACCCGCAGACGGTGAACAGCGCCCGCGAGCTCGGCAGCGTGGCGCTCTCCAGCACGCCGCAGGAATTCGGACGGATCCTCGAAGCCGAGTACGCACTCGCCGCCCAGGCCACCAAGGACGGCCGCCTCAAGGTCGACTGACAAGTGAAGAAGATCCTCAACGACCCGAACGCCTACGTCGACGAAATGCTCGACGGACTCTGCATGGCCCATCCCGAACTGCAGCGCCGCGGCGACGGCGGGCGCGTGGTGTGCCGCGCGGGCGGGGCGGTCTCCGGCAAGGTCGGCATCGTCACCGGTGGCGGCTCGGGCCATCTGCCGGTGTTTCTGGGCTATGTCGGGGACGGACTGCTCGACAGCTGCGCCGTGGGCAACGTCTTTGCCGGACCTCGGATGGACGACTGCATGGAAGCCATGCGCGCGGCCGATGGCGGTGCCGGCGTGCTGCAGCTGTATGGCAACTACGGCGGCGACCGCATGAACTTCGAGATGGCCGCCGAGATGCTGGCGCTCGACGGCATGGACATCGCATCGGTGCGGGTGTCCGACGACGTCGCGAGCGCGCCCCTGGCGCAGCGCGAGAAGCGCCGCGGCGTGGCCGGACTCGTGCTGGTCTACAAGGCCGCGGGCGCAAGCGCGGCAGCGGGCGCAACGCTGGCGCAGGTCGCCGCGGTGGCGCGCAAGGCCAACGATGCATGCCGATCGATCGGGGTGGCGCTGTCGCCCTGCGTGGTGCCCGAATCCGGGCAGGCTTCGTTCAGCATCGACGCCGGAGATGTCGAGTTCGGCATGGGCATCCATGGCGAACCGGGCATCTGGCGCGGACCGCTCAAGAAGGCCGACGCGCTGGCGGACGAGATGCTGGCCCACGTGTTGCCGGAGCTGTCCCTGGCTTCGGGCGATCGCGTGGCCGTGCTGGTCAACAGCCTGGGCGCCACCCCGGCCGAAGAGCTCTACATCCTCTACCGGCGGGTGGCGTCGGTGCTGGCCGAGCGCGGCGTCACGGTCGTGCGGCCCCTGGTGGGTCGCTATGCCACGTCGATGGAAATGGCCGGCGCCTCGCTGAGTGTCATGAAGCTCGATGCCGAACTCGAAAGCCTGCTGGCCGCGCCGGCCCATTGCCCGTTCTGGAGTGTCCGCTGATGCTCGACGCCCCCACTCTGACCGCCGCCGTGCCGCGCTGGTGCGCGGCCATGCATTCGGCGGCGCCCGAACTCAATGCGCTGGACGGCCGTCTCGGCGATGCCGACCTGGGCGTCACGCTCGACAAGTGCGCGACGCTGATCGAGCAGGCCTTGCCTGAACTGCCCGACACGCTGGAAGGCATCTTCAAGCGCTGCGCGCAGGCCAGCGCCAAGGCATCGGGATCGAGCTTCGGCACCCTGCTGACGGTCGCCCTGGCCACGTCGGCCAAGCGCTGCGCGGGCGTGGCCTCGCTCGATCGATCCGATCTGGCGGCGCTGCTGGGCGAGGTGGTGTCGGTGCTGTCCGCCCGCGGTGGCGCCAGCCTCGGCGACAAGACGGTTCTGGACGGCCTGCACGCGATCCAGCTCGCACTTGCCGGCGCGTCCCCGGAGGCCGCGGTGCGCCAGGTCGCCAGCAGCGCGATGCGCGATGCCCTGGATGCCTTTCGCGACCAGCCTAACCGGATCGGCCGCGCCCGCATGTTCGCGAACAAGACCATCGGGCTGGACGACCCGGGCATGGTGGCATTGCAGCGCATGGTCGACAGCCTCTGAGCAATTTCAGGGGGCAGCCGAGCTCAGGACCCTGTCGAAGTAGGCCGGGACCTCGGTGCCCAACCGTTGCAGGAACGCGGGCCGATCGAAGCCCGGCGGATCGGCCGCGATGTCGCCGTCGGGCGTCGGGATGGGCATGCCGGGGATGTCCATGAATGCCGAGTGCCAGGCGCCGGGAACGCGGCGCAGTTCGACCCCGGACAGGTTGCGCGCGATCCACTCGGCATGGAAGCGCGGGACCAGATATCGGTCCTGTTCGGCTTCGTAGACCAGGGTCGGGACCTGGATCGCGGCCAGCGATCGCGCTGAAATGACGGCGCCCAGCGGGGCCAGCGCGACGATGGCGCGAACCCGGCCGTCCGCCAGCGTCGGCACCCCCTGATCCGTCTGCCCGGTGCGGGTCGCTGCCGGGTCTCCGGTGCGAGCCAGGCCGCAAAGAATCGGATCGTCGGCACGCTCGCTCGCGCAATGGGTGGCGAGGCGTTGCAGCTCGGGCTCTGCCCCGGCCAGCGCCAGCACCGTGTAGCCCCCCGCCGAGTGTCCGACGGCGCCGATGCGCGGCCCCCTGGCGTCGCGCGCGATCCGGTCCTTCCAGGCGGGGTCCTGCAGCAGCGCGTCGATCACGCGCGAGGCCTGTTGCGGGCGCGCGCTGAAGTAGCGGGCCGGGCCGTTCGCGAGCAACGAGCCGTCCTGCCAGTTGTCGCCGGGATGGCGCAGCGCGGCGACCAGGTAGCCATCGCGCGCCAGCGCTTCGGCCAGGCTGGCGTGGGCCAGTTCCGAGCCGCGGTGTCCGTGGCTCAGGACGATCAAGCCCTTCACCTGTGCCTCAGGCGCACCGCCCAGGGCGGCATGGACCGTGAACGGGCCCATCGCGATGGTTCGCTCGGGCGCCTGCGTGGGGTAGAACAAGGCGACGGGGATGGGCCCGGGGTCCGCGGGCAGGCCGGGAACGCTGAGGGTCCGGAATCCTGCCTGGCTGGCCAGGGCGTTGATCGACAGGAACAGGCCGAGGGCCAGCAGGAGGCCACGTTGTCTGGTGCGCATGATCGGGGTCCTTGAAGGAATTGGCAGGGGTTGCCGGGTGGTCGGAATCGCCATCGTCATGGCGCGACCTCCATCGCGCCATCGCCATGCGACGGAGCACCCGGAACCCGGCGTCAGGCGCAGTCGGGTGGCGTGAACGCGCCGCAGACGTCCCGAACGCAACGGCGCAGCCAGCGGTGCGCCAGGTCGCCATCCAACCTCGGGTGCCAGAGCAGCGACACGGTGATCTCCGGCGCGGGCATCGGCAGGCCAAAGCTGTGCATGCCGGCGCGCAGGCCTTCGGTGTGGCGTTCAGGAACACTGGCGATCAGGTCGGAGGCCCGGGCCAGTGCCAGCGCGGTCGCGAACCCGCCGACGACCGTCCCGACCTCGCGCTCCAGGCCGAGCGGCTTCAGGGCTTCGTCGATCGGCCCTCTGTCGGCGCCGCGCCGCGACACGACCACGTGCCTTCCGGCCGCGTACCGGGCTGCCGTCATCTCGCCCCGACACAGCGGATGCCCGGTGCGCACCACGCCAACGAATCGGTCCCGGAACAGGGCCTGCACGCGGACTTCCGGTCCGGTGGTATTTCCAATGACCCCCGTCTCGAGATCGACCGTGCCGTCGCGCAGGGACGCGCTCTCCTTGTCCGCCTTCTGCATGAAGCGCAGCCGCACGCCGGGCGCTTCACGACCGGCGCGTTCGAGCAGACCGGGCCCGAAGGTCTCGACGAAGCCTTCGCTGGTGCGCAGCGTGAACGTCCGGACCAGCGCCCGGAGGTCGAGCGCCTCGGCAGGCCGCAGGACCGCCTCGGCCTCCTGGACGAGCTGGTTGACGCGCTCGCGCAGTTCCAGTGCGCGGGGGGTGGCCACCAGGCCCCTCCCGGCGCGGACCAGCAGCGGGTCGCCGGTGGTTTCCCGCAATCGTGCGAGGGCCCGACTCATCGCCGAAGGGCTCAGGCGCAAACGTCGCGCAGCGCCCGCGACGCTGCCTTCGGCCAGCAGGACGTCGAGGGTGACCAGCAGGTTCAGATCAGGCGTCGACATGTGCCGAAGCTAGCACGTTCGGGCTGACATGGCGTTCGGTGCACGTATATGTTGCAACTGCTGCGCCTTCCGCAATTCGCACTGGCGTCCTATCGTTCGAGCACTGCTTGACGAGGGTCGTCCAAGCGCAACTGAAAGGGAAGAAGTCATGGCCAGCAACACGCTCGAAGCATCGATCCAGGGCATCAAGTCCGTCTGGGGCCCGCTGAGCGAGCAGGTGGTCGCCGGGTGCAAGCGCCACTTGGCCGACCTTCTCCGGGCACCGGGCACGGAAGACTGGCTGGCAGCCTTGCACGTCGAAGCGCCGGCGAACAAGGAGCTCCATCGCGATCCGACCCACGGCTTCGTGCTCCTGGCGCATTCGGAATACGCGGGGCTCTACAGGCCACCCCATGACCACGGCCGGGGCTGGGTCATCTACGCGATCCAGCAGGGCGAGATCGAGATGAGAACCTATGCGCGGGTGGCGAACCGCGACGGCACGATCGGGCTCGTGATGCGGGACTCGACGCTGATGCGGCCGGGGCAGGTCCAGGTGTATCTGCCGGGGGACATCCATGACACGCGGTGCATGAAAGGACCGGCGCTCCTGTACCGGTTCACCGAGCGCGACCTCAAGAAGGAAGACAAGGACGAACACCGGGTGACGCGCTATGTCGAGAGGGACGGCGTCTGGACCTTCGGCACGCCATGATCGAAACCTCGACCGCGCAAGGTTCGCGGGCCGCCGCCGTTGCGGCGGTGCTGGCGGCGATGGTGCTCGTGGTGCTCGATGCGGGCATCGTCAACGTCGCGCTGCCGACGATCGGACGATCGCTGCAGGTCGCGCCTGGGATGTCGGTCTGGGTCGTCACGGCCTACCAGGCGGCGTTGATGATGGGCCTGCTGCCTTGCGCGGCTTTGGGCGAGAGCCTGGGCCATCGCCGGGTGTTCGGGCTTGGCGTTGCGGTGTTCACGGTCGCTTCCGCGTTGTGCGCGCTCTCGCCTTCGCTCCCGTGGCTCGTCACGGCCCGTTTTTTCCAGGGCCTCGGCGGCGCGGCGGTGATGGCGCTCGGCGTTGCCCTGTTGCGCTCCGTCGTTCCGCGTCGACGGCTCGGCGCCGCCATCGGCTGGAACGCGCTCGCGGTCGCGCTGTCGTCCGCGGCGGGTCCGACCGTCGGCGCGCTGATCCTCACGAACTTGAGTTGGCCCTGGCTGTTCGCCTTGAACCTGCCCCTGGGTGGCCTGGTCCTGATCGCCACGCGTGCATTGCCGGCGCTCGACGGGACGGCGCGCCGCCTCGACCTGGCCAGCGTGGCGCTGAACGCGGGGGCACTGGCCTCGCTGGTCATTGGCGCGGAGCTTCTGGTCGAGGTGCCGGCCCTGGCCGCGGTGCTCCTCGCCGCAGCGGCTTTCGGTCTGGCGGCGCTGGTCCGGCGGGAGATGCCGAAGGCCACGCCGCTGGTCCCGCTGGATCTGCTCCGCTCGGCGTCGATGCGCCTCTCGGTGATCGCCTCGATCTGCTGCTTCGCGGGCACGACAGCGGGATTGTTGGCGCTTCCTTTCTACCTGCAGCACAGCCTGGGCCAGGGCGCGCTCATCACAGGGATCTTCATGACGCCCTGGCCCCTGGCCGTGGCGGTTGCGGCGCCCCTTGCGGGACGTCTCGCCGACCGCGTGCCGACGGCGTGGCTTTGCGCCGCGGGCGCCACGCTGCTTGCGATGGGCCTCGCGGCCGCCTCGCTGTGGCCCCTGGAGGGGCGGCCGCAGCCGCTGATCCTGATCACCGTGGCGTGCGGGCTGGGCTTCGGGCTTTTCCAGGTGCCGAACAACCGCAACATGTTCCTGTCCGCGCCCGAAGATCGGAGCGGGGCTGCCGGAGGCCTCCAGGGGACCGCCAGGCTGGCGGGTCAAACCGCAGGCGGGATCCTCATGAGCCTGCTGTTCACTGCCGCAGCCGCCGACGCTGCCCCCAGGATCGGGCTTGGAATCGGTGCCGTGCTGGCCTTGGCGGCAGGCATCGCGAGCATGGTGCGGGCGAGGCCGGCGGTGCAACTAGACGCTGGTGACCGACTGTTCGACGCAGAACGCATGAATGGGCTCGACCCGTCCGCGCAGTGCCAGCGCCCCGAGGTCGTGGGTACGGATTTCGGGCGGCGGCCCCAGGGAGGCCAGCGCTTCGGCCGAGGCGATGAACAGGCATCCGACTTCGCGGGTCGCCTGCTCGAGGCGTCCGGTCGTGTTCATGACGTCGCCGTGGTAGACAATCGCACGGCGCACCTGGCCGACCTCGCCGGCGATGACCTCGCCCAGGTGCAGCGCCGCACGCAGTTCCGGCCGCACGCCGAAGCGCTGGACAAACCGGTTCGCGTCGGCGGCAATCGCCGCGCGCATCGCGAAGAAGCAGCGCAGCGCCCGCGCATCGACAACGCCGTCCGCCTCGACCCAGGTGATCACGATCTCGTCACCGACATACTGGTGGATTTCGCCTCGCCACAGTTCGATCGGTTCGGCGACCGCTGAAAACACCGCGGCCAGGAAGCGATGCGCCTGCAGGGCCCCGAGCCGCTCGGCCATGGCAGTCGAGCCCACCACGTCGACGAAGAGGAAGAAGCGTCGCTCGGCGAAGGGCTGTCGATACTTGCCTGTCAGCAGCGCCATGAAGGTGCGGTAGCCGACCAGGCCCGCGGCCTGAAACATCATCACCATGACGGCAACCGGCACGAGCGAGAGAAAAGCCGCGATCAGACCGGTGCGGGCGTCGTAGGAGGTGACGACGCCCAACAATCGCTGGCCCGGTTGGCCAGCGATCACCGCCCAGGCGATCGCGCCGTAGACAAGCGTCTTCAGGATGAACACCGCGACGAACGGCAGCGAGTCGAGCCAGCGCATCGAGGCGCGAGGCAGCAGGAACATCTCGATGCCGCCGATCGACGAAGCCGTGAGCACGGCACTGATGACGCCGATCGGCACGGAGATCAGCAGGGAAGCGAGCAGCGAGCGAGCGTCCGGGGCGGCCATCGCGCCCGCGTAGACGGCACCGACGCCCGCGCCGATGGCCGCGGCCATGCGCACGACGCGCATGAAGCGCCGCAGTCGTTCGCGCCTGATGGCTGGAAGCGGGGCGGTCATCCGGCTTCGAGTCTAAGGGCGGCGCGCGCGCGTCTGGTGCGAGACTTGCATGGAGGATCCGTTCAAAATATCGTGTGACCTCGGTCGCACTCAACCCAACCGCTTTTCAGAAAGACCATCAGCCCATGAGCACGATCAAGACCAAGGACGGCGTCGAGATTTTCTACAAGGATTGGGGCCCCAAGGACGGCCAGCCGATCATGTTTCATCACGGTTGGCCGCTTTCCAGCGACGACTGGGACACGCAGATGCTGTTCTTCGTGCAACGCGGCTTCCGGGTGATCGCGCACGACCGCCGCGGGCACGGGCGGTCGGCGCAGGTGAGCGATGGCCATGACATGGACCACTACGCCGCCGATGCCTTCGCGGTGGTCGAGGCGCTCGATCTGACCAAGGTCTTTCATGTGGGCCACTCGACCGGCGGCGGCGAGGTCGCCCGCTACGTCGCGAAGCATGGCGAGCCCAGTGGTCGCGCCGCCAAGGCCGTGCTCGTGAGCGCGGTGCCGCCCCTGATGCTCAAGACCGCGAGCAATCCGGAAGGCCTGCCGATCGAGGTCTTCGACGGCTTCCGCAAGGGGGTGGCCGACAACCGGGCACAACTGTTCCTCGACGTGGCGACGGGTCCGTTCTACGGCTTCAACCGGGAAGGTGCCAAGGTCTACCAGGGGGTGATCCAGAACTGGTGGCGCCAGGGAATGATGGGCAGCGCCAAGGCGCACTACGAAGGCATCAAGGCCTTTTCGGAGACCGACCAGACGGCGGACCTGCAGGCGATCACGGTGCCGACGCTGGTCATGCATGGCGACGACGACCAGATCGTGCCGATCGCCGACGCGGCGCTGAAGTCGGTCAAGCTGCTGAAGAACGGCACGCTCAAGGTGTACAAGGGCTTCCCGCACGGCATGCTCACCACCCACGCGGATGTCATCAACCCCGATCTGCTGGCGTTCTTCACGAGCTGAGCGGCCGGCGCGATAACCAGCCTGGCCCGCCTCAGGCCAGGCCGCTCGCCAGCGCCGCGAGCGCCGCGACAAGTCACCGTTCGGAATAAAGACAATCGATCACAGGTCGATTTTTGATATAATCGATTTATTGCGGCCCCGTGGTTTGAACGGCGGGGATTTCGCAGTGCCTGCTCGGAGCAAACCTCCATCCCGTGCAGGCTGTTTGGCGACTTCGTCGCCCGGTGGGTCTGTAGAGCTGCAGCCAACCGACTTCCTGATTGGCTCACGCAGGTCGATTCAAGCCTGCGATCCCGAATGAACTAGATTCCAAAAATCGGTATTTCCATGGGCAAGTACGTCGTTTCGCCCGCGACACACGAGACCCCTTGTGGCGGCTTTCGTGCCTCCTTCTCGGTCCAGCGTTCCCAAGGCAACGGGAGCTATTGCCGGATCTTTCGCTTCGACAAGGCCTTCGCCTCGCGCGAAGCGGCCCGGCTCTTTGCAGTCACACAGGGTTGGCTGCAAACGTGCATGCCCCACCCCCCCACGTGTTGATGATCTGCCACGCAGATCCAGAACCCGCCACCTGTTTTCAATTGCTGCGGACGCCCCATCCGCACGCCGTGTTCCAACGCGCGACATTCGTTGCGCACCTTCATTCAGAAAGGCTCTTTTCATGAGCGTCAAAATCTACGTCGGCAACCTGCCTTATTCCGTGACCGATTCCAGCCTGGGAAGCAACTTTGCCGAATTTGGCAGCGTCGCTTCGGCCAAGGTCATGATGGACCGTGAAACCGGCCGCTCCAAGGGCTTCGGCTTTGTGGAAATGGCTTCCGCCGAAGCGGCCCAAGCCGCCATCACGGGGCTGAACGGCATGTCCGT
Organism: Variovorax sp. J31P179; assembly: GCF_030316985.1. Lineage (NCBI taxonomy): Bacteria > Pseudomonadati > Pseudomonadota > Betaproteobacteria > Burkholderiales > Comamonadaceae > Variovorax > Variovorax sp. J31P179. Next base: position 72,893 of record NZ_JASZYL010000022.1, read on the forward strand.
CGATGGACGCTCGATCGTCGTCAACCTGGCGCGCCCGCGCGAAGAGGGTGGCGGCTCGGGTGGCTACAGCGCCGCCGGCTACAACACGGGCAAACGCTCGGACGTTGGCTATGGCACCGGTGGGTACGGCGGCGGTCGCTACTGAGCGCTTCCATTCCCTCTGAAGACCGGCTTTCCTGAGCCGGTTTTTTTTGTCCGGCTCGCGCAGATCGCAGCAGCGGCAGCGCTGATCGGGGCCGACTCAGGGCAGTTCGCATCGCCTCGGCATATCGGCCCCGCGGCGCGAGCAGGTGATGGCAGCGGCCTGGGCTGCGAAGCGCAGCAGCGCATCCAGTTGCCCGTCGGCCAGTGTCGTCAGCGCCGCGGGCGCCAGCGCATCGTGGTCGTCCAGCCATGTCAGCAAGGCAGCCTGGAAAGTGTCGCCGGCGCCGACCGTGTCGATGACCTTCACCGGCTTAGACGGCGCCTTGGCATGTGCATTGGCCGTCCACGCGCTGGAGCCCGCGCCCCCGCGCGTGACGACCACCAGCGCCGCGCCCCGCTTCAGCCATCGCGGCGCCACCTGCTCGGGTGATTCGTCGGGGTAGAGCAGGGCGAGATCTTCCTCGCTCACCTTGACCAGGTGGGCCAGCGAGACCATGTCCTCGACCACCTGGCGCCAGCGGTCGATATCGGGTTCGACGTTGAGCCGGACGTTCGGGTCGTAGGCGATCAGGCAACGTGCGCGAGCGGAGGCCGCCAGGGCGCGCAGCGTGCTGCCGACCGGCTCCACAACGAGCGCGTAGGAGCCGAGCTGCAGCACGCGTGTCTGCGCCGGCAACGCAGGGAGCGTGCCGGGCGTGAGCTGCCGGTCGGCCGCGCCGTTGCCGTGGAAGTCGTAGCGAGGCACGCCGGTCGCGTCGATGCTGACGACGCTGAGCGTGCTCGGAGCGTCGCTGCGCAGGACCAGCGAGGTGTCGACGCCCTCGGCCACCAGCGACGCCAGCAGGCGCTCGCCGATGGCGTCGGTCGACAGCGTGGAAAGGAAGGCCGCGGGCCGTGCCAGCCGCGCCAGGCCCTGCGCCACATTGAGGGGCGAGCCGCCGATGCGGGCGTCGAACCGCAGGCCGGTGGGCGTTGACTCGCCCATGTAGACGTCCATCAGAGCTTCACCACAGACCACGAACATGTTGCTGTCTCCTTCGGGTTAACACTAAATAAATCAACTTGATTTAATAACTCGAAGCGAACTATAGTTGCATCGCCCCACGACGCAAAGCCCCGTGAAGGGGCCCGGATTTCCTTCAAGCCCCGCAGGCGCTCCGCCCGCAATCCCAGGAGACAACCCGATGCTCAAGCTCACCCTCGCCGCCGCCCTGACCTCAGCCGCGCTGGCCGCCCAGTTCCCCGCCCAGGCCGCCGAGCCCGTGATCGGCCTGATCACCAAGACCGAGACCAACCCCTTCTTCGTCAAGATGAAGGAAGGCGCCACGGCCGAGGCCAAGACCAAGGGCGCCAAGCTGCTGTCGGGCGCCGGCAAGACCGACGGCGACAACGCCGGCCAGGTGGCGGCGATGGAGAACATGATCGCCGCCGGCGCCAAGACCATCCTGATCACGCCCAGCGACGCCAAGGCGATCATCCCGGCCATCAAGAAGGCGCAAGAAAAAGGCGTGATGGTGATCGCGCTGGACAGCCCGACCGATCCGCAAAGCGCCACCGACGCCCTGTTCGCCACCGACAACTACCAGGCCGGCGTGCTGATCGGCCAATACGCCAAGGCGGCCATGGCCGGCAAGCCGGTGAAGATCGCCACGCTCGACCTGTTCCCGGGCCACCCCGTGGGCGCCCAGCGCCACAACGGTTTCCTGCAGGGCTTCGGGCTCAAGAGCAACGACGCCAAGAACAACGAACTGGCCCGCCCGGCCGAGGTGGTGTGCATGGCCGACAGCTTCGGCGACCGCGCCAAGGGCCAGACCGCGATGGAGAACTGCCTGCAGAAGAACCCCGACATCAACCTGGTCTACACCATCAACGAGCCGGCCGCCGCCGGCGCCTTCAACGCCCTGCAGAAGTCGGGCAAGGACAAGAACGTGATGATCGTCTCGGTCGACGGCGGCTGCGACGGCATCAAGGACGTGGCCGCCGGCAAGATCGCCGCCACCTCGCAGCAGTACCCGCTGAAGATGGCCGCCATGGGCGTGGCCGCCGGCGTCGACTACGCCACCAGCGGCAAGAAGGTCAGCGGCTACACCGACACCGGCGTCACCCTGATCGCCGCCAAGCCGGTGGCCGGCGTCGAGAGCAAGGACACCCAGGTGGGCACCGAGCTGTGCTGGGGCAAGAAGTAAGGGCAGCGCTGCTGCACACCGGACACGCACCACCATGGCCGCCATCCCCTCCACCACCCTGGGCGCCAAGCTGCCCCCGCTCGGGCAGCTCGGCCCGTTCATCGCCCTGCTGATCGCGTGCATCGCCTTCGGCTTCACGACCGACCAGTTCTTCAGCGGCGAGAACTTCTCGCTGATCCTGCAGCAAGTGACGGTGGTCGGCGTGATCGCGATCGGCCAGACCCTGATCATCCTCACGGCCGGCATCGACCTGTCGTGCGGCATGATCATGGCGCTGGGCAGCATCGTGATGACCAAG
>NZ_JASZYL010000023.1:0-65850 GCF_030316985.1 Variovorax sp. J31P179
GCCGCATCGACGAACTGCTTCCGCACAACTGGCACCCCGCGCGCTGAGCACGTCGCCGCTACCGCGGCGATCCTCGTCCGCCCGTCAACTATGGGACGGCCAGCCGCTTACGGTGTGCCCGAGGAGCGCCGATTCGAATGCCTCCCTGAATACCTGGATCTCTCGACCTTCCTCCCACCCCGAATCTCCCCGCGATAAAACCACGACGGGGCGTTGGCGTGCTGCGGTAGCGCGCGCGGCCGCCGCATTGGCCAGGTCGGCGTGTGCCGGATCCCAAACAAGCAGCGGCGCATTGCGAGCCATGCACCGCCCAGCGGCCATCGATGTTCAGGAACCGCGTGTAGTTGCCCGCGGCCCCGCCGTTCCTGTCAAGCTCCAAGGCAGCTGAACGGTGATCAGAAAGGGTGAGCAGAAGGTACTGGCGCGGAGGCATCGGATCGCATGGGCAAGACAGTGAAGACTCGATTGTCCACGCTCATTGGCCGCTACCCGCCCTTCTCAGTTCCGGCGGGCTCCCCCGTTCAAAGATTTCAAGAATCGACAGACCGCGACTCCACGGCCGCGCGTTTGCCTTCAAACCTGTCTACAAGCTGTGCAAATTGGCGATTGCGATATGGCCCTGTCGGCGGCCCTATGAATCCTTCTGCCTTCCGCCGCTGAGCAGACAGAACTGCGTTGAGCGCATCGGCCGCTGGCGACCCAGCTATGCAGCTGGCGAGGCAACCATTCGCAAATGCTTCCGACGCAGCAAGGATTTTGAATTGGACTCCCGGGCTATGGGCATCCTACAGTGCCTATGCCGGCATCCCTTATCCAACAAGCAGACAGGAGACAGTCACATGAAGCATTTCGCCCGCATGGCAACAGCCGTCGCGGCATTTTCTGTCGCGGTCGCCGCAATCGCAGAAACATACCCAAGCCGGCCCATAACGATCGTCGTTCCGTTCGCGGCAGGAAGTGCCACAGATGCGCTCACGCGCGTCATAGGTAAAAGATTGTCGGAACGTCTCAACCAACCCATCGTGGTGGAGAACCGCGCAGGAGCGAATGCTCAAGTTGGAGCTCAATACGTCGCTCAAGCGAAGCCTGACGGCTACACACTGCTCATGGCGACGAACACTTCACATGCAGCAAATTCAAGCTTGTACGCGAAGCTTCGATATGACCCGGTAAACGATTTCTCGCCAATCGCTCGAGTGGCCCAGTGCCCATTTGCGCTTGCAGTGAACCTGGATGTGCCGGCGAAGACGGTCAAGGAGTTCATCGAGTACGCGAAAGCGAACCCTGGTCGGCTTTCCTATGCGACGCCGAATAGCACATCCCAGGTGGCTTCGGAGACGTTTCGAACCATGGCGAACCTGAACATCACTGGCATACCATACAAGTCCAGTCCGCAGGCCATGATCGACCTGATGCGTGGAGACGTGCAGATGTACATTGCAGATGTATCCAGCGGCATGTCGATGTTCAAGGCTGGCAAGGTCCGCGTCCTCGGCATGACCACCTCTGAAGCATTTGCGCAGTTGCCAGGCGTTCCCCCGATCTCCGAGACTTTGCCAGGCTTTAACCTAACCTCTTGGCACGGGCTGCTTGGGCCGGCGAAGCTGCCCGCAGACGTGGTTAGGAAGCTTAGTGCGGAAGTCTCGAGCGTGTTGGCAGAAGCCGAAGTTCAAACTGCGATCGCCCAGATCAACTACAAGCCTTGGCCCACGCAATCTCCCGAGGAATTCGGCAACTTTATCCGTGAGCAAATCGTTTACTGGAACGGACTGGTGAAACGGGCCAACATCAAGCCGGAGGGCGAGCAGTGAGCAGCGAACGAACCGCGGGCCGCGGACCACTTGATGGAGTTCGCGTCTTGGACTTCACCTCTGTCGTCATGGGACCTTACGCAACACAGCTGCTCGCTTCCCTCGGTGCGATCGTTACGAAGGTCGAACCTCCTGGCGGTGACACCATGCGACACGTGGCCCCGATGCGCAACGCCGGGATGGGGCAGATCTTTCTTCAGGCGAATCAAGGTAAGCGGAGCATTGTTCTCGACCTTAAGCAGAAGGCGGCGCAGAGCGTAGCGCTGCGGCTGGCTTCTGAGACTGACATCCTGATAAGCAACGTCAGGCCGCTGGCGATGGCGCGACTCGGGCTGGACTACGAAACGGTGCGAGCGACCAATCCTCGTCTGATCTACATCAGCTGCGTAGGCTTCGGCCAAGATGGCCCGTACTCTGCACGTCCGGCGTACGACGACCTCATACAAAGCGCTGTTGGTATCCCTGGGCTTATGAAGCAATATGGCGCTGAAGCGCCATGCTACGTTCCCCTTACGATCTCCGATCGAGTTGCGGGTCTGCACGCGGTCTATGCAGCCACAGCCGCCCTTTATGAAAGAGAACGTGACGGCGGGATCGGGCAACAGATCACGGTGCCAATGTTCGAGGTCATGACACAGTTCGTCTTGGGCGACCATCTTGGTGGCCACACCTTTGTGCCATCCGAGGGAGATGTTGGCTACGCCCGTCTGTTGACGCCCAACCGTCGCCCCTATCAGACGAAGGATGGACTACTTGCCGTAATCATCTACAACGACAAGCAGTGGAGCAAGTTTTTCGAAGCTATTGGGCAACCAGGAAGAATCGAAAGCGACGCAAGATTTTCATCGCATCGCGCCCGTTCTGAAAACATCGACGAGGTCTACCTAGAGGTTTCCAGGCTGATGGCCACGCGCTCGACCGCCGAGTGGCAAAAGTTGCTGGACTTGGCAGACATCCCGAACATGCGCGTCAACACTCTGTACGATGTTCTTGAGGACCCTCACCACAAGGCGACCGGATTCATCAAGCAAGTGCGGCATCCCACTGAAGGCGACATCCGGGTGGTATCACCACCTGTCAAATGGAGCAAGAGTTCGGTTGCCGCTGAGGCCATCCCCGCGCCACGACTCGGCGAGCATTCGGTCGATATCCTTCGGGAAGTCGGCTACTCCGCCTTGGAGATCGCCACCATGCAAGAGCTAGGGGTGTGCTATGCCGCAAAGTAGGATTTGCCTTGTCGTTCGCCTCACGAGCGAGAGGGCGGTGGCCATCTACGAAACTGATGAACGAGTGGAATGAATATGCATCGATACATACAGCTGGACACAGTGCAGTGCGATACGGGAACCGTAGCAAGGGTGACCATATGTAATGCCGCAGAGCACAATTCGCTTCCGGCGGAGGGGCGGGCCGAGCTTGCCGATCTGTTCGGTGAGGTGTCGCGCCTGGCCAATCTGCGCTGCGTGGTGTTGACCGGCGACGGAAATAAGGCATTCATCGGTGGGTCCAACATCAACCAGATGGCCGCGTTCAAGACGCCCGCTGAAGCGCAAGCGGCAAGCTACAACACCCATTTGGCATGCGAGGCGATCAGGCGTTGTCCTGTCCCTGTTATTGCACGTATCGATGGCTACTGTCTCGGCGCTGGGATGATCATTGCAGCATCGTGTGATCTACGTATCGCGAGCGTGAAATCCAAGTTTGGGATGCCAGAAGTCAAGTATGGAATTCCGTCAGCGATGGAGACATGCCTCCTTCCACGGTTGGTCGGGTGGGGGAAAACGATGGAGATGATCTATACCGCGAACTTCATGGACCACGAGGATGCGCATCGGCTTGGCTTTGTGCAGCGCGTCGTGCCTGTGGAGAGCCTGGACGAATGCGTCGATCAATGGGTCCAGTCAATCTTGGCGGTGGCACCGAACGCAGTGCGGCTGCAGAAGAAACTGGTCCACGATTGGGAGCGTATGAGTCTCTCCGATTCCGTGCAGGCAGGCGTGCTGGCAATCGGAGCGGCTCACGAGTCAGGTGAGCCTAAGGAGCGAATTCGAGCCTATCTCGAAGAAAAAAAGCAACGCGTGCGGTTGCCCGTGGCCTTGGGTTAGCAATCTGGTCCACGCCTAATACCACCCTTCGCGCCAAGAGCCCAGTGAGGTCGGCAAGATGGATCGACTATCGTTGGCAACATGATCAAGACCCACCTGCTGAGATACTTCATCGTGCTGGCCGAAGAGATGCACTTCGGGCGGGCTGCAGCACGCCTCTCGATTTCTCAACCGCCTTTGAGTTCGGCGATCAAAGCGCTGGAAGAGGAGCTGCAAGTCCGGCTCATCGAGCGCGACAGCAAGCGATTTTTCTTGACCCCGGCGGGAGCGTCTTTTCTGAGCGATGCACGCGAGATTTTGGAAAGGGTGCACAAAGCCAAGCTCTCGACGCAGGCCGTCGCATCAGGCTCAAAGGGGAGCCTCGACATCGGGTTTACGGCATCAAGCATCTACCGCCTCATTCCTGAGATAGTCCGGAGCTTCAGCCAATTTGCGCCGCAGATCGAGGTAACGCTCAAAGAGGTCTCTTCGACCGATCAACTCCATCAGCTGCTAGCTGGGCAACTGGACCTCGGCGTGGTGAACGTTCCAACAGTACGATTGGATCTCGATTACTTGCCATTAATCAAGGACCAGATGATTATCTGTCTGCCTGCGGACCATCCCCAAGCTGGTCAGTCGGAGGTCGAACTCCCGCTCCTGCGGGAGGAGACCTTTATTATGCCGGCGCGAGACGTCTCGCCAACCCATTACGACAACGTGGTCTCGATCTTCAACGGCTGCGAGATTCATCCACGGGTTCGTCATGCAACCCGACAGTGGATGAGCACGATCGCATTAGTATCCAAAGGTATGGGCGTTGCCATAATGCCTTCCTCGCTTCGTCAGTCGGGCCTAGCCGGCACCAAATTCCTGCCGATCAAAGGTGTTGACGTCGATGCGCCGGCCGGTTTCGTCTGGAACAAGCAAGTGCGCAAGCCGGCGGTGACTATGTTCGTTGCTCACGCGAAGCTGATGCTGAGCCCGATCCAGACCAACTGAAAAACCAAGGTTGACGGATCTCCCTATTCGCGGTTCGAATGCTTTCGGCGAGCTGAGTCCTACTTTTCAAGGTCTCGCGCGGTTCAGCTTGCGAAGGCGACGGCGAGCCTGCCAACCATTCCGAGATCAAGTTTCCGTCGGCGCAGTGCGTCATGCAGTGTGTCGCCGGCAACCGCACCGGCCGTCGGCGAAGAATCATATGCGACCGTGAAATGTTTCTCGCCTCTACTGAGTCTGATGGACACGCGCACAGTAAGTCTCCACATCCGTGACCTTCGAATCGGCTCGACGATCTTCCGACCCATCCTCACCGAATCGCCTGTCGTAGGTCAGCCTTTGGACGAATGCGCCCTGCGAGCCCATGCTCACCGAGATGGCATGTCCTTCTTTGCATAGCCAACACTGACCCCGGCATCCTCGGGAATGGCAGGGATGGTCTGACTCCACTCAAGCCACTCCTCGCGCATGGCCGCGAGGCGCTCGGGGTGACGGTGCACCAGGTTCGCCCGTTCCCGTTCGTCTGCACTGAGATCGAAAAGGTATTCGAATTCGTCGACCTTGAGATACTTCCAGACACCCCTGCGGAGGGCACGTTGCTGACGGTGGTTCATCCGCCAGTACAAGGGTCGATCGAAGGTGTCCGATGGGGTGCGAAGTACCGATGCGAGCGAGACTCCATCCAAAGGAAAGTCGACGCTGGGCGAACCACCGCCGAGTTCCAGCATCGTCGCGGACCAATCCATCGTCATGCAGAGCTGCGAGCTCAATTGGCCGGGCGCGATCACCGATGGCCAATGGGCAATCCACGGAACGCGGATGCCGCCCTCCGTCAGGTCCATCTTCCCGCCTACGAGGGGCCAATTGTCCGAGAATCGCTCGCCGCCGTTGTCGCTGGTGAAGACGATCAACGTGTCGTCCAGCAAGCCCTCCCGCCGCAATGCATCGACTACCCAACCGATCCCTTCGTCCATGTGGTGAATCATCTTGCGATAGGTCTCAACGTTGCCGCCGTCCAGATGGAAGAGATTCTTTGCTACGTCCGAGGCGATTGCAGCGTCCTCACGCGTCTCCCAAGGCCAGTGCGGAGCGGTGTAGTGCAGACTCACGAAGAAAGGATGTCCGCTCCTGCTCGCCGCAGCGTTCTTTTCGACATAGTCGACGCAACGCCGTGAGATCAGATCGGTAAGATAACCCTCTTCCCGATGCTCCTCTTCGCCAAGGAAGAGATCGTGGTCTCCGCGACCGGAGCAATGCGAGAAGTAGTCGACGCCGCCGGCCATGATTCCGTAAAACTCGTCATAACCCGAGCGCAACGGACCAGATGCCGGCGGATAGCCGAGATGCCACTTGCCTATGAGCGCGGTCGCATAGCCAGCCTGTCGCAGGAGCCCAGGCAACGTGGGGACTTCGGGTGCCAGGCCGAGTGTGGTATTCCCCTTGCTTGCGGTGCTGATGGGTTCTTCCATGCCTCCGCGTGTTCGGTACTGGTATCGCATCGTCATCATGGCGAAGCGCGTGGGAGAACAAACTGGGGCGTTGGCGTAGCCCTGGGTGAAACGCAGACCCCCGTCTGCGAGTGCGTCCAAGTTTGGGGAAACCGCTCCGAAATCGGCTGGACGACCCCCGTAGCATCCGAGGTCTGCGTAACCCAGATCGTCGGCAACGATATAGATGATGTTTGGTTGCTTCACCATTCACTCCGCTTTCAGCTCCAGACGCCGAACGATCGGTTCCCAGCGGGTCATTGCCACGCGTAGCTCTCGCTGCGCCTGTGCTGAGGTCCCACCGACAGCCACTAAGTCGAAACTCTTTAGCCGCTCTTCCACTTTAGGGTCCTTCATGATCTCTTCAGCTGCTCTCTCGATCTGTTGAAGAATTCCCGCTGGGGTGCGGCTCGGGGCCTGCAACACGAGCCGAAAGGTCGCATCGAGCTGTGGCTGCTTCAGCGCGGACGCGAGAGTTGGTACCGTAGGTGCCAACGGAGACGGCGTTACAGACGATACAGCCAAGGCGCGTAGCTTGTCAGCATTGACGTGGGGGATCACGGTCGGGGCTGCAAGAAACCCGCAATCCACTTCGCCGGCAAGGACGGCTTGTGTCGCCGGTGCGGGACCGCGGTACGGAACATGCTGCATCTTGACTCTTGTGGCATCCAGGAACATCTCTGCGGCAAGGTGACCAGGCACGCCCGATCCACCCGATGCATATGTGAGTTGGGAGCTGCCTGCCTTCCCTACCAGCTCTTGCACTGTCCGCACACCGACCTTGGGGTGACAGACAAGCATCTGGCTGAAGCTCGCGAGAATCGACACGTTCACGAGATCACTTCGCACATCAAAGCCCGTGTTTCGGTAAACGTGCGGATTCACGGTCAGCACGGTATCTGGGCTGAGAACGAGCACGTGACCGTCCGCATCTGCCTTCGCGACAATGCCTGCGGCGAGGTTGTTGCCGGCCCCCGAGCGATTTTCGACGACCACAGGTTGCCCGGTTCGCTTGCTCAGCGCGTCGCCAAAGAGGCGCGCCGTAATGTCGGAAGGCGCTCCTGGAGGTGAGCCCACGACGATCCGGACCGGCTTTGACGGCCAGGCCCCTTGTGTCCAAGCGGGGTTCGGAAGAAAGCACGCCCCGCAGATCAGGGCCGCAGTGACGTGGCGTTGAGGTAGTAGGCGCATTTTTTGTCTCCGTCTAAGTCTATGAACTTCACTGGCGTGGCCATTTGGGGGGCGGCATCTCGCACTTCACGGTGTTCTGCTTCGAAGGAAGGCTCCCTCGTAGACGCGCCGGTGCAGGCAGCACCGACTGAATGGACGCGGCAGCAGCCAGGAGCTTCTTGTCGCTGCCCGGAAGACCGTCCAATGCTAGGCCGACCGGCAGTCCACTATCCAATCCCGCAGGAAGGGAGATCCCCGGCAGTCCCGCGATGCTTCCAGGTTCGGTCTGCCGGATGAAGGTGGGGAAAGTGGGAACTGCCCGACCATTGAGCATCATGGTGCGGTCCTCGCCGATCGACGAGGCTGTTCGCACTGTCGTGGGAAACACAAGCGCTTCGACGCCGTGCCTTTGGAATGCCACTTGATACAGCGCCCGGAGCTCCGCTCGATCCGCAAGCGCTTTGTGATAGTCGGATTCCGATATCTGCAGATGCGATTCCGCGAACGTGCCGACGATGTCACGAACGTCTGGGCTCAGTGTTGAAGCAATCACGTCCTCAAAGGTGACCCGTCGACCTGCGGTGGCGAGATACCTTCTCATGTCGCGCGCGAATTCATACCGAGTCACCGGCGCGCTCGCTTGCGCGGCCAGTTCCAGCAGTCCGGCGATGTTGATTTCGACCAGGATGGCACCGGCGCGCGCCAGCCCCTCCAGCGTGGCCTCGAGGATGTCGGCGACGCCCGAAGCGAGGTCCTGCCACAGCGCAAACCGAGGCACGCCAAGACGCAAGCCCTTGAGGTGCACCTGCGGCGGGGTCGCGAAGTCGCCCGACATAATTTGGTCTATCAGCACGCAATCTTGGACAGCGTGCGCAAGAGGTCCCACGGTGTCTCGGGTGGACGAGATCGGGACGATGCCGTCGCCGGGGATGCGTCCTACGGTCGGTCGAAATCCGGTGACGCCGCAAAGAGCGGCCGGCACCCGCACGGAGCCACCCGTATCGGTGCCGATTGAGGTCGGGACGAGCCCAGCAGCAACGGCAACGCCCGATCCGCCGCTGCTCCCACCAGGAATGCGCAGATGATCCCAGGGATTGCGAGTCGGCCCGGTCACGGAATTGTTGTTGCTGACCCCAAACGCAAGTTCGTGCATGTTCAGCTTTCCCGCGATCACAGCCCCTGCTGCGCGCAGACGTTGCACAACCGGAGCGTCTTGGCTGGGGTAGGACGTCGAAAGTGATCGGGTCCCGGCAGCGCAAGGGTATCCCACGACATCGATGTTGTCCTTCAAACCAATGGGAATGCCCAGCAGAGGCAAGCGCTCGCCCTTGCGCAGACGGTCGTCTGCACGAGCGGCCTCTGCACGGAGGACGTCTGGAAGAAAGGAAGCGAAGGCGTTCAGGTTCGCGGCGGCAAACGTTCGGGCTATACATTCCTCTGCCAATTCCGAACTGCTCACCTCGCCGGCATCGAGCAACTCGCGCAGCCGACGCAGCGTAAGGTCCAAGTTGTTCAAATGCATGAAACAACGCCTCCAGTCTGGCATGCCGATGTCGCGCCGAGTGCCAAGGAGCGGCTTGGCCCAGCTTGCGCCGCGCCGCGCCCTAACCATGAAAGATTTTCGGGCCCGAGCGCCTGGACCGACGGCACTCCGAGATTCGCCATAGTGACCCGCACCTCCTCCTGTAGAAGCGACAGGGCACGCATGACGCCTTCCTCTCCCGCCGCAGCCAGGCCATAAAGTAGCGCTCGCCCAAGCATGACGCCGCCAGCGCCGGCGGCGACGGCCTTGACAATATCGCTGCCTCGACGAACTCCACCATCCAACATGAGGCGCGGCTTCCAGTCCTTTGGCATTGCGTGCAGAGCTTCGATTGGCGCGATCGCATCGTCAAGCTGACGGGCGCCGTGATTTGAAAGCACGACGCCGTTCACACCAAGATCGAAGCATCGCTGCACGTCGACGACATGCAAGACGCCTTTCACCACCAAGTCATGGGGCCAGAGGTCGCGCAGCCAGGCAAGGGAATTCCAGTCGAAGGAGGCATCCATTCGCCTCCGAAGTAGCGCTCCCTGCTTCTCAACGGAACCGGCGACAGAATCGACGAAGTTTGCCAGTTGCGGTGTGCCTCCCCGCAACAGGCCCAGGCTCCATCGAGGATGAAGCAGGCCGTCGACGAGCGTTCCCGGCGAGTATCGGATCGGCAGCCCGAAGCCATTGCGTAGATCTCGTTCCCGCTTGCCGTTGACCGGGACGTCCACCGTTAGCACCAGTTTGCGGTAGCCAGCAGCAAGCACTCGGCGGACAAGCTGGGCGCTCGATTCACGCGTCAGTACGTACAGCTGAAACCATAGGTCGCCCCCTGCCTGCTCCGCCACAGCCTCGATTGTCTGGTTGGACGCCGAAGACAGAACGAACGGGATCCCCACGGAGCTCGCGCACCGCGCGAGAACGACGTCCCCCAGCGGCCACAGCAGGCCATTCAAACCCGTGGGTGCGACTACCGCCGGCAAGGAGGCCTTGCTCCCCAGGATACAAGTACCAGGGTCCACTCGCGACACGTCCACGAGGCGACGGGGGTGAAAGCCGATCCGAGACCAGGCGGCACGGTTACGCGCCAGTCCGCGTTCGTCCTCCGCGCCACCGTCTAGGTAATCGAACACCATCTGTGGCAATCGTCGTCGTGCCGCTTGGCGAAGCTCAGCAATCGAGTGCATCTTGTCGAGGTTCATCAAGAAGCTCGCACGGAGAACTCGAAAAGATCCTTGCGTCCATAGTGGCCTGCCACATCGCATGCCACCTTCGCTGCGCGAAGCAACTCGGGGTCACATTCCGCAGTCAGGATCGTCTCCCCCACCCCGGGGCCGACGATGACCTCTCCGCGCGGGTCAATGATGTAGCTGTCCCCCGTCGTATCGCGAATTTGGAGGTCGACGAACTCCTCAGGCACGTCCTGTTTAGTGCGAAGGCCACCGACACACACGACGTAGCTCGCGGCCTGCGAGGCAAAGGCGCGGGAAAGTAGCAACTGGCGCGAGTAGAGCGCCTCAGGTGCGGCGGGCGCCGTCGCCTGCTCTCGTCCGGGCCAGAGGGCGAAGTGCACCTGCGTCCCCTGTGCCATCAGCGCGTAGCCGGGCAAGACGCTGTTGTGCTCCCAACAGTTCAACGCGCTGATGCGCCCGTAGGATCGCTCGTGCACAACGAGACCGCGTGCATCCCCGTCGGCCCAGATCGCGCGTTCCACCAGCGTCGGGCGAGTCTTGCGATGGCGCCCGAGAATCTTCCCTTCGCGACCGATGAAAAGGATGGTGCAGTATGCCGATCCTTGCGTGGTCGAATCGCGCTCCACGACGCCGATCACGACGTCGATGCCTGCATCACGGGCAGCCGCACACAACGCATCCGTTTCCGGACCTGGTACTTCGATCGTGGCTTCGAGGTATCGTGCCGCGGCGCGCCACCATTGCCGGTCGAGTGCGGAAAATAGAAAGAACGGAAAGCCGGGCAGCCACGCTTCGGAGAATGCGGCCACGACGGCACCAGTTTGCGCAGCGCTCTTGATCAGCGCGCACGCCTTATCCAAAGACGCTTGAACGTCCATGTAGCAAGGCGCCGCCTGGATGGCCGCGACACGAAAGGAAGTAGAGGGGGCCATCGGTTCGCTTCAGTCGGCCTTGAGGGAAATCGTGCGACCGAACTGCACGAGCGTGGCTTGCTCGGACACGAGCAGTGCCTTGCTCTCCGCAATGGACATCGGCTTCGGTTCGAGCGACACGCCGGCAAGCTTTTCCTGCACGCTGGGCGAGGCAAGTGCCTTGTTCAGCTCTGCATTCAGGCGCTGCACAATGTCCGGCGGCGTGCCGGTCTTCGTTGTCAACATTTCAAAGGCTCGCACTACGAAGCCAGGGTAGCCCTGTTCCACCATCGTCGGCACATCAGGGAGCGCGGGTAGCCGGCGTGGGCCGCTCGTCGCGAGCGCGCGCAGCTTTCCTCCTGCGATTTGCGGGACCGCGGCCGATGCCGTGAGGAACATGAAGTCGACCCGGCCGGCCATGACGTCCGACAACGCCATGCCAATCTGGTTGTACGGTACGTGCATAGCTTGCGAGTTCAAGTGCCGAGAGAGCATCTCGCCCGCCAGATGAGCCGGGGTTCCGTTGCCAGCCGAGGAAAAACTGATTTGACCGGGGCTGTTCTTCACAGCGGCCGCCAGGTCTTTCGCGTTCTTATACGGCTTCGACGGGGACGTGACGAGGACGTTGTAGCTGAACACGACCGTTCCAACGGGTGTGAGGCTACTCTGCAGATCCACCTTTATGGCGGGGTAGAGCAATGGCATGAGCAAAGCGCCAGGGGCGCCGAGCATGAAGAGCGTGTAGCCATCCGCGGGCTGTCGCAACAATTCGCTCAGCCCGACAGTGCCGCCCGCCCCTGGCCGGTTGTCGACGACGATCGGCTGGCCGAGGGCAGTAGCCATGCTTTCCGCAATCAATCGTCCGGCGACGTCTCCCGGAGTGCCGGGCGCCCACGCCACGATCATGCGAATGGGCCGAGACGGGAACGTCTCGGCAGGTGCCGAGGTCGCTGCAAAGACCATGGCAGACAGAGCGAAGAAGCCGACAAGTCTGCGGCGCCATGAGAACGTGATCATCGTTTCCTCCGAGGTTTGTGAACGAGTCCATTATTCGGAGACGCGGGCGCTCGCAACAAATCAGGAAGTTGCAGTTGCCCATACCGCCGCTGGTATGAACCGCAGTGGTGCCTCAGATGGCTACGAGATCGTGCGGGGAACGCACCAAAGTCAGGCACGCAAGGTGCCCGAAGTTGGCCGAGATTGGTTGAGTTACGGAACTCAGCGACTACACAAGCCTTGCAAACTCCATGTGTGGTCTGCGCTTGCGCGATGACACTGCCGTGAGACGTGCCTCGGCACTCCGTAAAGCATGCCGCAGTGCTTTGCCCGTTCCAGCGCCAACAGGAAAAAGTCGGCTTCAACGTCTCTTGCATACTTGTCCGCCCTGTTTATGGATCGCAAGTACCGGTTGCGTCGCGAGAAGCACCTCTGACGCTGCGACTCAGGTTGAGCCCTCTGCTCAGCGCGATCATGAGCCGCAGGTGTCGCAGCGATAGGCTGCGATGCAGTGGGCCCGACGGCATGGTCACGGCTGCTGGAGACGAGGCCTAGTGGCTTGGGGTTCGACGCATCAATCGGCCTTGAAGCCCGACTTGGCCACGATGGGCGCCCACCTCAGCGAGTCATCCTTCATGGTCTGGACCAGGTCCTTAGGCGATCCTCCGCCCACTTCCAATCCCAGCGCCAGAAAGCGCTCTTTGATCTCGGGTAGCCCCAAGACCTTGTTGAGGGCCTTGTTGAAGGTCTCGACCTGCTCAGCGCTGGTCTTCGGCGGCGCGTACATCGCCATCCAACTCAGCCCGACGACCTGGGGATAGCCCTGTTCTTTGAACGTCGGCACGTCGGGCATCACAGGACTGCGGGTGGCGCCCGAAGTGGCGAGCACCCGTACCTTGCCGGCTTTGGCATTCTGAAGCCACTCGAAGACGACATCGATGCCGGCCGGAACATGATTGCCCAACACCGCCGACTGGAGTGCAGCACCGCCGTTGAATGGCGCATGCACCATCTGGACTCCAAGGGCGTCTCCGATCATCACGCCAAAGAAATGCGGCAGGCTGCCGGCGGCTGGCGAGCCGAAGCTGGCCTGCTGCGGATTGGCTTTCAGCCACGCCGCGTATTCCTTGAGGTTTTTCACCGGCGAGTCGCCCGGCACCGCGAGCGCAAACCCGAAGTCGCAGATTCGCCCGACGGGGGTGAAATCCGTATTCGGGTCGTAGTTCAGCTTGTTGAACACCAGAGGCGCGAGCACCGGCACAACAATCGGCGCGATCATCAATGTATTGCCGTCGGGAGGCGCATTCTTCAGCAGCTCGGCGGCAAGACGGCCGCCAGCGCCGGGCCGGTTTTCAACGATGACGGTGCGCTTGAGCTCTTCGCGCATCTTCTCGGCGATGATGCGCGACACGACATCGACGGCCACGCCCGCCGGAAACCCGACAAGAATTCGCAGCGGCCGATCACTTTGCGCGTGGGCCATGAAGGGATGAAGCAGACCGGCGAGGGCGACGCTTGAGGCGCCCTTCAAGAGTTGTCGTCTGTGGGTCACTGTCGATGTCTCCTACTGTTGGAATGACTAAGGAACCGAGGGGTCGGCGGGCGCCACGATCGGAAAAACGCTCGGGAAGGTATCCAGCGCATCGACGATGCCAAGGAAGGAACCTTGCCCCCTGGTGATGCGAATGCCTCCGGACTCGACCGCTGAACGGAAACTGGCGCGGCCCATGGAGATCTCGTCGAGGACCCCGCGGGTGAGCGTCAGATCAATCTCGGCGTCAGGGTTCGCGGCGCCTGGGTGAGCGCTCAGGGTTCGATTTGACAGTTCGACGACCCAGTTCACTGCGAGGTCCGTGAATCGCCAGTTCGCAAGCAGCGCTTCGTCTCCCACTTTGCTCGAATCCAGCCTCACTCCGAGATAGTCGAAATACAACTCGAGCGGCATAGCGCGGACAATGTCGGGTCGCCCACCCGGGCCCGCAGGCAGCTTGGGCATTCCCAGCCGCAGCTCTCTCGCCCCCTGGAGGTAGGAATTGCGCACTGTTGGGCTTTCTGCCTGGTAGCCCAGTTGCTCGAGAGCGTCTGCGCCAAGAACCCGCGCAGCGGCGTTGCCGGGGTCAAATAGAAGAACTTGATGGGCCACCTTGGCGATCCAACGATATTCCTCACGCGCAAAGTCCGACCGGGCCCTCGCCAGCACCGCGTCAACGCCACCCATGTAGTCGACGGCCTTGCGGGCCTCCTCGACGGGAGGCAGCGGGTCGAGGTGAACAGGATTTCCGTCGTACCAGCCGACGTAACGCTGGTAGATGGCCTTCACATTGTGTTTGACGCTGCCGTAGAAGTCGTGGGTGGACCAATCAGCCCGTAGCGTAGCGGGGAGCACGATGCGCTGCGCGATGTCGTCAGGCCCCAGCCCGTGGTTCATCAGCCGCAGAGTCTGGTCGTGCACGAACTTGTACATATCGCGCTGATGCCCGAGGAATCTCGAGACGTTCTTGCGACCCCGGACGGGCCAGTGGTGCTGCATGATCACAACTTCTGCAACCCCGCCGTAGTCACGAAGCGCCTGACCGATGTGCCGGGACCAGTTCCGTGCGTCGCGCACCATCGCTCCGCGAACGGGCAAGAGGTTGTGCATATGCCGGCTAGCCACCTCGGCCGTGTTGAGGACGGCGAACTGGGGGTAGAACATGATCATCTCGGAGGGCGCCTCCGAATCCGGCACGAGTTGGAAGACCATGTCGATTCCGTCGATTCGGTGCTTCTCCTGCTCACGCTCGATTGAGCGCGTCGGCGCGATCAGGGTAACGGTGCCCCTGGAAATTGACTTTCCGAGGCCCGCATCGACATGTTCCCGCTCGCTCCTCGGCAGCAGGCCGCCAAACTGGTAGTGTCCACGCCGTAGCATCACCGGGCCCGCCATGACGTTCTCGGAAAGTGCAGCCGCCATGAAGCCGGCCGGCGCGATCACCTGGACCTTGCCTGCAAGCACGTCCGCTTCGTCGACCACGCCGCGCACACCGCCAAAGCGGTCCGCGTGACTGTGTGTGTAAACGACGGCAACGACCGGTCTGTCTGGACGATGGCGCCGGTAAAGGTCCATGGCAGCACGGGCGGTTTCAACCGAGAGCAAGGGATCGATGACGATGAGCCCAGTGTCACCTTCCAAAATGGTCATGTTCGAAATGTCCAGGCCCCGGACCTGGTACACGCGGTCAGATACTTTGAAGAGGCCATTGCGCAAGTTCAGGCGTGCGTGCTGCCAGAGGCCGGGATGTACCGAGTTGGGAACGTCGGCGGCGGCAAGGAATTCGTACCCTCCGAGCGACCAGATCGGCTGTTGGGCCGCGTTCAAAATGGGCGCGACGCCAAACTCTGCGACCAGCCCCCACTCGGCGTCCGCGATCGCCTCTTCGGACAGAGGAGGCAGTTCTGAAGCCGCTCCGCGTTGAATTGCTCGAGTTACCTCGGTGGCCGGTTGAGGTAGCCGCGAAGGGTCCGGGCCTTGCGCAGTCGCGGGGGTCGTCGATGTCAGCGCCATGATTGCCATCCCGAATGTCGCAATTCCGAAGCGAAAGAGTGCCTTTCGAGCTGTCTCGTGGTTTCGGGTGCGCATGCTGCCCTATGACCAGTGCATGAACTTCGTTTCAAGATAGCTCTCCATTCCTTCAATTCCGGATTCCTTCCCAAACCCGCTGTCCTTCACGCCGCCGAAGGGTGCCTCCGGCACGGATACTCCGATGCCATTGACGGCGAGACTGCCTACCTCCAGTCGTTCGGATACGGCGCGAATCGCGCGCGCCGAATCGGTGAAAAGGTAGCCCGCCAATCCGTAGGGGTTGGCGTTCGCACGCGTGATCGCCTCGTCAAGTGAGTCGAACGGGGCGATCAGGGCCAGTGGTCCGAACGGCTCTTCGAGCAAGGCCGGGGCGTCTGTGGGCAGGTCCGAGATAACCGTGGGTGCCATGAAGAAGCCGACGTCCGGGGCTCGTCCCACAGATAGGCGAGTAGCCGGCGTCATCGACCGTTCGACCAGATCCCGCACCGCACTCAGGCGGCGCCCACTGGCCAGTGGGCCCATGCCTACGTCGGGTTCCAATCCGCAACCGACCCGAATCGAGCTGGCAAATGCTTCGAAGGCTTCAACGAAATCACGGTACAGCGGGCGTGCGACAAAGAAGCGGGTGGGAGCCAGACAAGCTTGCCCCGCATTGCGAAACTTGTGTGCGGCCAGGAGCGGGACGGCCGTTTGTAGATCTGCGTCCTCGCACAAAAGAACTGGCGCGTGACCGCCCAGTTCTAGCGTGATCGGCTTGAGGTACCGCCCCGCGAGTTGCGCCAGCGCGCGCCCAACCGCCACTGAGCCCGTGAAGGTGACCTTGCGAATTACCGGCGACGCGATGAGCGTGGCTGACACCTGGGCCGGGTCTCCGTAGACCAACTGGACGGCGCCCGGGGGAAGCTCCTGCGCCAGGCAGTCGACCATCGCCGCGACGCTTGCCGGCGTCTCCTCCGCCCCCTTTAGGATGATTGAGCATCCTGCGGCGAGCGCGCCACCCAGCTTTCGGGCAGATAGGACGAGCGGGAAATTCCAGGGTGTGAACGCGGCCACTGGCCCCACAGGCCCCTTGAGCACATCCATGCGGCTCCCGCGGGTGCGCGCCGGAACGATACGTCCATAGGTTCGCCTCGCCTCCTCCGCATACCACTTGATAAGGTCGGCGGCCATGTGGCACTCGGCCCTCGCTTCGGCCAGCGGCTTGCCCTGCTCGAGCGTCAGCAGATGGGCGATCACGTCAGCCTGCTCGCGCATCCGTGCCACTGCAGCCTCCATTCGACTACAACGATCATGAGCCGGGACCCATCTCCAACGCTCGAATCCGGCTTCCGCCGCCCGCAATGCGTCGTCGAGGTCCTCGGCGCTGGCGAGGGCGAGTTCATCGAGAGGTTGTTCGTCAGCGGGATTGACCACCGCGACCACCTCTCCTGACCTGCCCTTTCGCCACTGTCCGTCGATCAACAGACCTGGCGCCCGATAGGCAGTGACATGCTGGCGAGGGCTCATATGTGTCGTCCCCCGTCCACGTCGAGGCAAACGCCCGTGAGGTAATCGGCCTCGTCGGAGGCCAGGAAGGCGACGGCCGATGCAACGTCCTGCGGTCGAGTAAAGCGGCCGAGGGGGATTCGCGCAAGAAAGCGTTGGCGGTTCTCCGGCGTGTCCGGCATTCCCATGAAGTCAGCCAGCATCGCAGTCTCGCCGATCATCGGATTCACCGCGTTTACGCGCACCCCATGGCGGGCAAACTCCAGCGCCAAGCCCTTGGTCATGTTGAGCATGGCCGCCTTGCTCGCGCTGTACCAAGTCAGACCAGGTCCCGGCCGGTGGCCCGTGGCAGACGCGACGTTCACGATGCAACCGCTGCCTTGCTCGACAAACCCGGGCATGGCGGCGTGCACCGACCAGTAAACGCTCTTCAGATTCACACGGAACACCCGGTCGAAGTCTTGCTCGCTCACTTCCAAGGCGGGCTGGTTTCGGTGGGTCGTGCCTGCGTTATTGACAACGATGTGAAGACCACCCCACTCACGCTTGGCAGCGTCGACCGCAGCCTGAAAGTCAGCTTGCTTCGAGACATCGCATTTCATGGCCATGGCCCGTAACCCCGTTGACGTGAGTTCATCCGCGACTGATTGAGCGCCTTCGACATTGATGTCAGCCAGCAGCACAGCCACGCCGCGCTGACAGAGAGTGCGTCCGATCTGCGCTCCGAAGCCGGATGCGCCGCCGGTCACGATGGCCACTTTGTTGTCCTGCACCATGGAACTCCTCATCCTGGCGCTCCGCCGCCGCCCGGATGGGCTCGCGAGGCGGAACGCATGTCATGCTAAGTTCCGCCTGTGCACCGCCGCGAGCGCTTAATCACGGGGGTGATCGGCTCCGGCGTTCTCCGGGAAAACCCGCAAAGACTGCAACCGTCCATGAAGCTTCAGACCCTCCAAGCCCTCATCGCGGTTGAAAACCTGGGCAGCATTCGGGCAGCGGCGACCCATCTTCATGTGTCCCAGTCGTCGCTGACGGCGGCGATTCAAGCGCTAGAGGAAGAGCTCGGGGCCCCGCTTCTGGCACGTTCCCAGCAGGGGGTGTCCCTCACAAACTTCGGGCAGGCCTTCATGCGGCATGCTCGGGTGATCGTCGCCGAAAGCCAACGTGCCCAAGAAGAGATTGCTCAGATGCGTGGCCGTTGGGAAGGGAGCGTTCGTTTCTCGACATCGCCCGCTGTTGCGCTCGACGTGCTTCCGCGTGCCCTGCGCTTCTTCACTCAAAAGTACCCGGATGTGAGAATCGAATGCCGCGACGGGCTCTATCCGGGCGTCAGTCCTGCCCTAAGAGACGGCTCGCTCGACTTTGCGATAAGCCCGGTGCATCGGCGCGAAATCGATTCAGCGCTGGTCGCCGAACCTCTGTTCGTCAGTGACATCGTGGTCGTCTCGGATCGTTCACACCCCCTGTCGCGCGCGAAGTCGCTTTCGGAATTGGTCGACTGCGGGTGGGTGATGTCCAGCGCCTCACGGGGACCCGGCGCAGTCATCGAGGAGGCATTCGCAGACTGCGGGCTTCCGCCGCCCCGGGTGGGAATGGTGTGCGAGTCGTTCCTTGGCCTTCCAGGCATACTCGCGGGCTCGTCGTGGATGGCAACCATGCCGCGAGTATTGTTCGAGAAGAATCCCTATGCAGC
The DNA here is from genome assembly GCF_030316985.1 of Variovorax sp. J31P179. Classification (NCBI taxonomy): domain Bacteria; kingdom Pseudomonadati; phylum Pseudomonadota; class Betaproteobacteria; order Burkholderiales; family Comamonadaceae; genus Variovorax; species Variovorax sp. J31P179. The sequence continues at coordinate 18,923 of NZ_JASZYL010000023.1, forward strand.
CTCACTGTGCATCGTCGATGTGTCGGAGCGCATCCCCACCCCGACAGTCAGCGTGCTGCGGCGACAAGATCTGCCTCTTACGCCGGCGGCGCAGCACCTGGTCCGGTGGATCCAGCACTGCGCTGTAAGGTCTGACTGAGCTGGCCAAGGCGCTTGGTGCGCTCGCGCGCGAGCACGATGTTCTGCCGATAGCCGCCGACGCCGGGCATTCGCCGGACCAGTTCCCCGTGCAACCGCCACTCCCGACGAAAGTCCCCTTCGTTGGTGGTGTCGGACGCCACTTGAAAGTCGGCATCCCGAACTGCGTCTGAAGACAGGGGGATCGCGTCGCTGCCACCCGGTCAAGGTCGACCTGCCGGATTCGGAAGCCGGCGCAGGCCTCCCCTCGCGCGCCTATGTCTGCGAGACTACGGTGCCCAGTTCCGCCTGGCATTTCCGACTAGCGGAAATGGCGCGGCGCAGACCCAGCTGCGCGAGTAGCGTCTGGGCCGGGTCTGTTGGTGCTACCTCGCTTTCCGCTCTGGCGCGGACTGTGCTGCAGCGCTGTGCTGGGGGATGCCAGCTATGTTGCGCTCGAATCCCTTCGTTTTGCCCATCCACCATGCCACAGCCCCTCCAACGAACCCTTTCGCTGCGCCACCTGCGGCTGGTAAGCACGCTTGGCAAGGAACTGAACCTGAGTCGCACGGCGGAGGCGCTTTTTACGACGCAACCGGCGCTCTCCCGCTCGCTCGCCGAGTTGGAGGATCTGGTTGGCGCGCGCCTGTTCAACAGGACGACGAAGCATGTGGCCGCTACCGCGGCGGGGCTTGTCCTCATCCAGCATGCCAACCGCGTCCTGGCCGAATTGGAGAACCTTGATCAGGAACTCGCCGGGCTCCGTCACGGTGTGCGTGGCGCGTTGACGGTAGGCGTCGTCCCCGCTATCTCGACCTCCCTGTTGGCAGCCGCGGTTGCGCGGGTCCGTGCGATGCTGCCTGACGTTGCGATCACCGTGCATACCTTCCGGATCGGCGAGTTGTACGAGGCCCTCTTGGGCGGGCGAGTGGACCTGATGCTCGCACCCGCTGAACTCACCGTCGATCTCAAGCTGGTGGACGTGGAGGAGGTCTACTTTGAGACCACAGTGGTCCTGGCGGCCGCCGACCACCCGCTCGCCGGTGCCGGGGAGGTGAGCGAAGCGGAGCTGGCCCGATATCCATGGGTGTTGCCGCCCCATGGGCTCCCAGTGCGTCCACGGGTCAACAACATGCTGGCCCTGCACCGGACGGCAGACGCCGGCCATGTGCCTGACGTGGAAACGGACTCCTTCCTCTTTGCCGTGGAGCTCGTCAAGCAATGCGGAATGCTATGCGGTGTGCCGGCGAGAGTCGCAGGGCAACTGGCCAGGCTAGGAGGCGTGGTGGAACTTCAGTCCGGCCGCGTTCTGGTCTCGGGCCCGATGTGTGCTCTGAGACTGCGCGCGGCTCCGGACAACGGCGCCTCCGCCGCGTTGGTGCGTTCCCTGCACGATATTGCATCCCCCTGACGGGCATCGGCTCGGCAGCTGAAGGCGGCGGCGAGGCTATCCGCACCGGCAATCGCGCGGCGGAGCGACCTGGGGTCGGTGATGTCCCACGCCAACGGCTTCACCCCGGCCGAGGTGGGCAGCATGTCGGGCAAACGCGCGATCGCCACGACTTCGCACCCGCGCGACATCAGCTCATCGAGGATCTTGGAACCCACCCGTGCCCGGTGACGCCGATCATGCGACTTTCATGTGCTCTTTGCCTGCTGCAACGCAAAATAGGGGTCCGTGGCTACGCGCCACCGACTTCGCGGTTCAGGTAGAACTCTCCCATCGCCTGGCGAACCTCTTTGAGATCATCCGCCCTTCCAAAGACCGTGAATATCCGTGAGCCCCAGTCAGCGCATTCCTCTGTCCAATTCAGACGCGGCTGTGACTTGCGCAGGTCGGCGAGCAGGTTTCGCACGTACCAGAGCGAGCAGAGATCCACGGGAAAGTTGCAAACAGCTCCGAGCTCAGCGTCCCGAGAACACAGGCTCTCTTTTTTCCAGGAATGCACGTTGGGCCTCCTTGGCATCTTCGGTCTTCGAGATGACCGCCGTCATATCCTGCTCATAGCGGTACCCATCGCGCAGCGTCATGTCCTCGATGGCGTTGAGCGTCTGCTTCGCCATGCGGGTTGCCACTGGGCTTTTCGAGGCGATCGCTGCAGCCAATTCGATCGCGAGCGGCCTCAACGCATCGGCCGGCACACAGGCCTCCACGATTCCGAGGCGATGCAGCTCGGCACCGCCGACGCGATGCCCCGTCAGCACCATGCGGCGCAGAAGCGAATGTGAGAAGAGCCGCATCGCGTGGCTGGCGCCTCCCATAAGGCCGACGTCGATCTCGGGGAGACCGAAGGACGCCGATTCGGAGACGACGACGATGTCGCAGGATGCGACGATGGCAAGGCCGGCGCCGAGCGCTGCCCCGTTGACGGCCGCCACCACGGGCTTGGTGCACTCCCGGATCGTGTGAAAGCACTCTCGCGTCCTCCTCGAATGCGCTTGCAGGTCGCCAGGCTCCTTGAGGATTTGCTTGCGACCCTTCATATCGGCACCGGCGCAAAATACTTTGCCTGCGCCGGTCAGCACGACACTGCGGATCTCGTCGAGCTCTGAGATCAGATCGAGCGTCGCTGTCAGTTCGTCCGAAAGAGTTCGACTCAGCACGTTCACCGGCGGGCAATTCAGCTCAATCAGGGCCACGCCATCGCTCACGGCCACATTCAGTTGCGTTAACGCCGAAAGGCGCGACACGGATTCTGCAAGCATTTCGTCTCCAGCCTCTTGCATCAGATGATGCTGTGCTGTTTCAGGGTCACTGCCTCGCCCGGGCCGATGCCGAACTCCGCCAGTATTTCCTTCGTGTGCTCGCCCAGTTGAGGCGGAGGCCTATCGTGGTTGGATCCGGCGCCATCGAAGCGAAACGGACTCATGACCAGTTGCAAGGCCCCGGCAGCCGAATGTTCCACGGTCTTCACCATCTGACGATGACGAATCTGCGGTTCGTTCAACGCCTCCGGAATCGTGTTGATCGGGCCGGCAGGAACACCGGCTCGCGCCAGGCGCTCTAGCCAATAGGCGCGGGGCCGCTGCCGCAAGGCAAGCTCCAGCATCGGCTGTAGGGTCTTCTGGTTCTCGACCCGCTTGCCGTTCGTGCTGTAGCGGTCGTCGGACGACAACGAGGTCAAGCACAGCACCGTGCAAAGACTGTCGAACTGGGCATCGTTGCCGACGACCAGAACGATGTCGCCATCCAGGCAGGCGTAGACCTTCTGGGGCTGGATGTTGGGATGAGCATTTCCGGTGCGCGCCGGCGTGCGGCCCGACAACAGCGAGTTCATCGCCTGGTTGGACAGCAGGTTGACCGCAACGTCGAGCATGGCAATGTCGATGTGCCGGCCCTTGCCCGACACCTCGCGACCGGCGAGCGCGGCGTTGATCGCGGTCGATGCGTACACACCGGTGATCAGATCGATGATCGGGACGCCGACCTTCTGAGGACCCGCACCCGGCTCGCCATCGGGCAGACCGGTCACGCTCATCAATCCGCCCATGGCTTGGATCAGGAAGTCATAGGCGGGCAAGGCGGCGCGCGGCCCGGTCTGGCCGAAGCCCGTCACGGAGCAGTAGATCAACCGATCGTTCACCGCGGACAGATCCTTCCATCCGAGACCATACCGGTCGAGCGTGCCAACCTTGTAGTTCTCCAGAACAACGTCAGAGGTCGCCGCCATCTTGCGAACGATGGCCTGGCCTTGTGCGGTGCTGAGATCCAGCGTAATCGAGCGCTTTCCGCGGTTGGCAGCCAGGAAGTAGCCTGCCCCGGCCGGCGTGCCGTCCTTAGCCTTAAGAAACGGCGGCCCCCAGGCGCGGGTGTCGTCACCCACGCCGGGGCGCTCGACTTTGATGACATCTGCGCCCAGGTCCGCAAGAATCTGGCTGGCCCATGGTCCGGCGAGCACTCGACTGAGATCGAGCACCCGAACGTGCGAAAGAGGTCCCTTCATACTCACCTACTCCGGCCTAACGCCGGCAAGCTTTGCAACGCTGGCCCACCGCTCGGCCTCGCTGCGGATGAAGGCCCCGAATTCGTCCGCACTATTGGGCGCGATTGTGATTCCCAACTCCTCCCACCTCGCCTTGATAGCGGGCTGGGCTAGCGCCTTCATGATCGCCGCATTGAGCTTGTCGATGATCGGCTTAGGCACGCCGACGGGTGCCACGACACCGAACCAAGTGCTGACATCGAAGCCGGGCACGGTCTTCGCCACCGCCGGGACTTGCGGCAGCGGCTTGAATACCTCCATCGTCGAGGTCCCGAGCGCTCGCATCTGTTTTTGCCGTACATGCTCGACGACCGCCGTGGCGGTCTGGAACGAGATGTCCACCTGCCCTGCGATCTGGTCAACGATCGCCGGCCCTGCCCCCTTGTAGGGCACATGCAGGAGGTCGATGCCGGTCTCGTGCTTTAGCAGTTCCATGTAGAGGTGCGGCGAGGTTCCGATGCCGGCCGAGGCATAGCTCAACTTGCCCGGCTTCGCCTTCGCATAGGCGATGAGTTCGGCCACCGAATGAATGGGCCTGTCGGGATGAACGACCAGCAAGGCGGGCATCTTTCCGACCAACGCCACCGCAGCGAGATCCTTCACGGGATCGAAGCGCAGATCCTTGTAGACGCTAGTCGCCATCGTGCTCGAAATCGGATACATGGCCAACGTGTAGCCGTCCGCCGGCGCGCGCGCAGTGGCTTCCAGCCCGATGTTTCCGCCGGCGCCGGCCTTGGTGTCCACGATCATTCGCTGGCCGAGTTCCGCGTACAGGCTCTCGGCCAAGATGCGCGCCAGAATCTCGGTCGTTCCCCCGGAAGGGAACGGGTTGATCATCTTGATGATTCGATCGGGGTAGACACCCGATTGCGCCATGGCAGGTGCCACGGCCAGCGCCATCGATGACGACAGAAAAGTTCGGCGAAGCATGGGCGCGCCTGGTATCAACGCTTGACGAGATGCTCGCTCACAAATCGGGCGTTTCGCTTGGCAGCCTCGATCTGGAAGTCCTTCTGAGAATACAGCCCGATGTGGGTCACCTTCTGCATCACGGAAAGCTCCTTACGAACCGATCCGATCTTGTTGAACGCGTCCACTTGAAGGTCCCAGGGCGTGTGCTCGTCGCCTTCCACCACCAGCATCTGGATCGGCGTGTTCAGATTGCGCCTGAGATAGTCGTTCACCGAGTATTGCATGAGGAGCTCGGTAGATTCCATCGTGCTGCGCCCCTGATAGTTCGGCGCAAATGTTTCGGCCGCCGAAGAAAAGAACTTGTAGGAAGTCGTGAACGGCCAGGTGCACAGCGCCTGATCCGGATCCGGCACGTTATGCGGAATGAGCTGCTCGGCTTCACCGCGGGCGCGCCGTTCGCGGTCTTCCGCCAACGCCTTCTCGAGCTTCGCGAAGCGACCCTTGCCATAGCCATGCACCAGCCGCATCGACTCGTAGCCGTCTATCACCGGAATGATCGAAACGGCACAGCGAATGCGGGCATCGATGGCCGGCAGTATGAGGGCATGGCCACCTGAGTAGGAAATGCCCCACACGCCGAGGCGCTCCGAGTCGATGCCGTCGAGCGTCGCCGCGTAGCTCAACGCATTGCGGTAGTCCTCGATCTGGGCCCACGGATCGATGTGTTGACGGCGGTCGCCGTCGCTCTCGCCGAAGCCCCGGTAGTCAAAGCGCAGCGTTGCACAACCGATGGCCGCCAATTCGGCGGCGTAGGTCGGCATCACGATCTCCTTCACGTAGCACCAGCCGCCCGCCATGACCAGCAGGGGATGCGGCCCGGCTCCGTCCGGAATGTTCAGCACGCCACGAAGAGTGACGCCCTTGCTCTTGAACTCGACATTCTTTTCCATCTCAACTTGCTCCTTGGTTGTGGTTTCTTGGAAGGCTCGCAACCTTGCGAGGCTTTCACTCGGGTCGCAGTCTAAGCAGCGGGGACAAGGCGTGATAGCGACTCACACGTATTGCTGGTATGCACCGTCAACATGCGGGTTTACCCAGTCCTGCAGCTATGTACCGAACCGCATGACTGCCATATCGATCCCGAGGCTGCCATCGACGATAGGGGCATATCAAACTCTGGAAAAAGCCACATCTCATTCCAAAATGACCTCGTCAATTGCTGAAGACTTCAATTCAATCTCGGAAGTGAATCATTTCGCCGACAGTGCCCGCGAGCTGCTTCGGTCGGTCTCCCCGCTTTCCCGTTTGAGGGCAATGCGGGATCGAACCCCGCGTTTCGAAAAATCCGTCTGGCAGTCGCTGGCGGCAGCGGGATGGACATCGATCCTCGCTCCTGAGGCGTCGGGCGGGCTCGGACTCGACCTCCGATACGCTTGTGCGGTGGCTGAGCAGGTCGGGCGGCATCCGCTTCCTGAGCCATTTCTGGCCGCAGCCATCCAGAGCGTCGCCCTGCTTTCCGCCCTCCCGGAGAGTGCACAACGCACCAACCTTCTGTCCGGCTGCATCAGTGGCGACTTGGTGGTCGGCACCGCATGGCAGGAGCGCGCAGGACAGTTGGAGGCCGGGGAAGCGCTGGGGACTCGCGCCGTGCAGACGGTCGGAGGCTATGAGGTGCATGGCGAGAAGCATTGGGTGGTTCCCGGCGCAGGAGCGGATGGCTGGCTGGTGTCGGCTAACGATGGCGCCACGCCGCTGCTCCTCTGGATTCCGGCGTCGCGCGCTGGGCTTGAGGCGCATGACCTGCGACGCGTGGATGGCTCGTCCTGCGCATCGCTTTCGTTGAAACGCATCCAGGTCGGAAGCTCTGATCTTCTCGCCTGCGGCGAGCAGGCGCTCGCGGCGCTCGACCGCTCGCTTGATGTCGCCCGCGTTGCTCAGGCTGCCGAACTGCTAGGCATCGCGCGCGCCGCGTTCGACATGACGCTCGAGTACCTCCGGACCCGCGTGCAGTTCGGCAGGCCGATCGGGGCGAACCAGTCGCTGCAGCACAGGATGGTGGACGGTTATGTCCAGATCGAACTGGCGGCGGCCGCGCTTCAAGAATCCTTGTCACTGGCGCAAGGCGACTCGCGTCAACTCGCAGCCGCGGCCGGCCGGGCCAAGGCCCGCTGCTTGCGCGCTGCCTTGCATGTCACCCGCGAAGGCGTGCAGATGCACGGCGCAATCGGATTCACGGATGAATACGACCTCGGCCTGTACCTGAAGCGGGCGCTCCACCACGCGGCGTGGCTGGGCTCCGAATCGGCGATGCGGCACCGCCATCACATGAACTTCGACGTCGAAAGCCTAGACGCCACCCAGGCTGTGCCGCGGCCGCAGGCTGCCCACGGCCTCGGCCAAGACTTACATGCCATGGCCGATGCGGACTTCAGGGCGACGGTGCGATCGTTCCTGCAGGCCAACTATCCCGAAGCGCTGCGCCATCCATCGCACCGGCTCCACTGGCACGAATGCAAGGATTGGTATCTCACGCTGTCGCGCCAAGGCTGGCTTGCGCCGGCGTGGCCCCGCGAGCACGGCGGCATGGGCCTTGGCGGCGAGAAACTGCTGGCCTTCATCGAAGAAATGGAAGACTGGGGCGTCGCCCGACTGCCCGACCAGGGAATCATCAACTTGGGGCCGGTGCTCCTGCGCTTCGGTACCCCCGAGCAGCAGCAGGCGTATCTGCCCAAGATCCTTTCCGGCGAGCACATCTGGTGCCAGGGCTACTCCGAGCCCAACGCGGGATCCGACTTGGCCGCACTCCGCACGGAAGCCGTCCTCCACGGCGATCGCTTCATCGTGAACGGCCAGAAGATCTGGACCACCCTCGCCCAGGATGCGACCCACATCTTCGCCCTCGTGCGCACGGACAAGGCCATTCGCAAGCAGGAAGGCATCAGCTTTCTGCTCGTCGATCTCTCATCCCCGGGCGTGTCAGTCAGACCCATTCGCAATATCGCCGGCGAAGAGGAGTTCTGCGAGGTCTTCTTCGATGAGGTATCCGTTCCACGCAGCAATCTGGTCGGGGAGCTCAACGGCGGCTGGGCCATTGCCAAGGCCCTGCTGGGCTTCGAGCGTATCTTCGTTGGCAGCCCGAAGACCCCGCAGAACGCATTGACTTTGCTGCGCAAGGTGGCGCAGGCACGAGGACTCTTCGGCACCGACATCTTTATGGCCCGCTACGTCCAGCTGGAGCTTGATGTCGCAGATCTGAAGGCAAACTACTCGCGGTTTGCCGACCTCGTGAAGCGAGGCGTCGATCTCCCGCCTTCGGTCTCGGTCCTCAAGATCTGGGCCAGCGAGACCTACACCGCGATCACCCGATTCATGTTCGAGACCTGCGAGGAACCTGGCGCCATCATGGGCAACGCGGACATCGGTGGAAGGACGGTAAATGTGACAGCGCCGCTCATGAATGCCATGATCACCACCATCTATGCGGGATCCAACGAGATCCAGCGCAACATCCTGGCCAAGGCCGTGCTGCAGTTGCCTGTCTGACACTTCGACGCTTCAACGCAGGTGCGCGCTCCAGAAGTCATCGCTGCGATCGAAGATCTCGCGGATCGATCGCGCGACTTGGCGAGTTGCTCGCGACGCGGGGCGGGCCGTGGTGGTTCCGAGCACGATCGCACGCTCGAACTCGGGCTCCACGATCTTCGAGACCTGCAAGGTCCCCGCTTGAACTTCTTCGAATGCGACATGCGCCGGCAGCACAGTGTAGGCCCCACCGAGGCGGGTCACGGCCTTCTGGATCTGGGTCGAATCGGCCTCGACCGCCACGTTGAGCGTGATGCCGGCCTGCTTGGCCATGTGATCGAGGGTCAGCCGAACGCCGCTCGGCGCCCCAGGAAGAACCAATGGCTGACCGTGCAGGGCGGAAAATCTCACCGTGGGTTCGGCGGTCAGCGCGCTGCCAGGGGCGCCCACGACATAGGACGATACGTGCACAAGCGGATCGACCTCTGCGAGGCGCATCGTTCCATAGCGATATGGCAGGCCCAGATCAATAAACCCGTTGGCCAGCCACTGGTCAATCTGGCCGCCCGATCCTTCGAAAATCTTCAGCTTGATCGCCGGAAACGATTCGCGCAGCTCGAAGAACAGCGGCACGCAGAGTACCATGTAGAGCGAAGGCAGCGCGCCCAAACGCACCTCTCCGCTCGGCAATCGGGCGCCATCGGTCAATTGGGCCGTGAGTTCGCTGGCTTCCTGCAGGAGCGATGAAATTCGCGGCAGAATGGATTCGCCCAGCGGAGTCAAGGTCACGCCGCGTCCGTTTCGGTGAAAGAGCCGCCCACCGCACTCGCCCTCGAGCCTGGATACCTGCCGGCTGATGGCAGGCTGTGGCAAGCCAAGTGCCCCGGCTGCGCGCGTTAGGCTCCCCTGTTGAACGACCGCCAGGAAGATTCGCAGCCGCTCGAGGTCCCATTGAACGTGTTTTGTCATGTTGAGTGGAGAGTCTTGGTCCTGCGACGGGTCTCGCGCCTTTTCAACTAGACATCAAGGGGGCAGTCCCCTTGTCGAAGGCCGACTACGGATCGTGACGCGATCAGCCGACCGCTGCCGAATGCCCCGCCCATCATTGAAACCCCCTCGCTTCCCTAGCGCGGAAATGTTGCCATCATTCCGTTTCCGCGCGTCGCAAGAACCGGCTGCGAGCCCGTCACTGTTGCGATCTTGCCGCTCAAGGCTTAGAGGTCGAGTTCACAAATTCTGCTACCCAACCAATACCAGAGCAGCCACCCAAGGACAAGGACGGCAACGCAGTCCTTGTCCTCGAGGAAAAACAAGAAGGAAAGACCCAGCCTGTCAGTACCCCGCGCGATGCTCACGGCTGCCAACATTCAAAGCTCTTGCCCTCCGCTTGCATGAAGAAGTTGCCCTGTGAGCCACCCCGCGTCTTGCGACGCTAGGAAGACAACAATATTGGCGACGTCGCTCGCAGTCCCTATTCGGCCCAGCGCGACACGCGACTTCAGCATCTCGCGGATGCTGTCAGGAAGCATGTCCGTGTCCGTCGCGCCTGGCGCTACGGCGTTCACAGTAATGCCTCGGTTGCCCAAATGCTGCGCCAGCGCCAGCGTCATTCCGTTAACTGCGGCCTTGCTTGCCGCGTAGGCCACAAGGGTCGGGCGGGCACGCACGGCGCTCATTGATGACACATTGATGATTCGTCCGTCGTCTCGAATCCTGCCGACTGCATGCTGAATCACGAAGAACGGCGCCTTCACGTTTACGGCGAATATTTCGTCGAACTGGCCTTCGGTGGTCTCTTCAATGGTGAGGACGGGAGAAATCCCGGCGTTGTTTACCACGATGTCCAAACCGCGCCGCCCTGTGTGAACCTCCAACTCGCGATCGAGCGTATCGAACATCGATGCAACTTCACTCGTTTTGCTCACGTCGGCACCGATCGCAAATGCTTTGCCGCCCGCCGTGGAGATTTCGCGGACGATCTCCGCGGCCGCTGCCTCGTTGCGGTTGAAGTGCACCGCGACGGTCGCTCCCTCGCTGCCGAGGCGCAGCGCAATTTCTTTTCCGATGCCTCGACTGGCGCCGGTGACGAGGGCGACTTTGCCCTTGAATCTGTTCACTTTGATTCCTTACTTAAAAAGGGGCTGACTGCTCAGCCGACGATTTGCAAGGGGTCGGTGCGCCATACCGTTCCACGGCGGAGAACTTGCCCTGCCATGCGGCCCCACTTCGAACCGTCTGAGAAAGCAGCGCTGAGGTTGGAGCCATCCTCAAACCAGAGGTTTGCGAAGACTTGCGGCGGGTCATCCTCATATGCAAGTCGCTGCCTGTGAAACGTAGCGGACACGTAATCGATCGACCATTGGACGCAACCGCTGGCAACAAGCGCCGCTTCCAGTGCCTCAAAGTCACGGTCCTTGGAAAGACAGCCCGCCAGCATTGCCTTGGTCATACCAGGCCACATTTGACGCGCTCCTCCCTGAACCCTGCACAGAGTGATTCCATCCAGGAACCGCTCTTCGTCCTCCGGCAAAAGCGTTCGGACGGCTTCGCCCTTTCCAGCTTCGGCCATCGATTGCTCGTCGCGAAACTCGAGCTCCACAATCCCGTCGCAGTCGAAGCGCTCACCGCGAACCCAAAGCTCCTCAGACACGCGGTTCTGGGTGTAGCGGGCGATGCCCGGCATCGTCAGGGCAATCGCGGCATGTGGCCCAGCCCAATGGTTGGCGAACCTTTCAAAGGTCCAGTCCCGACGTCGCCGCAACAAGCTGCATCGTTTTGCGGCTTCGCCAGAGGGTGATGTTGGCATCATTTTTGTGATCACTTGTGATGTATGTCGGTCGCTGCAACGAATGGCCGCGCGAGTTGGATAGGCCTCAGAACACGTATTCCCGGGCAAACACGCGCTCCAATCCCCCGGCGATGAAGTGCCCAATGTCGTGAACGATCTCCTGGCGCCCTCGCTCCGAGTCGAAGTAGCGGTGCCTCATGGCATCCTCATCGGGGAAGTGCAAGTCCGAAAAGCCGCGGATCGCTGGCGCCTCTGGCGTCAGACGGGCGTCCACCCAGTGGCGGGCGTAGCGCGCCATACCCACATGCACTCGAGTAGCGAGGCCCGAATGGTGCGCCCACATGCGCTTTGCGGCTGCGTCGGGCAGATCCTCGAAAAGATACAAGCCGCGCAGGAGCTTGTAGCCCGGCGTCGGCCGGCCAGCTTCGAATCCGGCGCGATGTAGCACCGTGTGGGTCTCAACGGCGTACCCATGACCCAGCGGCACTGAAACGGGCGCATCTCGTCGCAATTCGTCGATGAAGGTCCGCAGTGCGTCGCCGTTTTCGCACGTAGTTTCGATCACGGCGTCGTATTGGTCCCCGGAGTTCGACTCTGCGGACCCGTAGAGTGCTAAGCCGGCCGGCGCGGTAGTCGCAACGTTGACGATGAGCTCGCCAGAGCCTGCTCGCGACGGCGCAAACTCGCTCACGAGCCATTCCTTAAACAGTTCCGCCTTGCCTGCAGAGGCCTGTAACAACGTCATCGTTCGCATGATTTACCTTATTGAGTAGCCGCCATCGACCAAGTAGGTCTGCCCGGTGATGAAAGAGGCGCGAGGCGAAAGCAGAAAGGCGATCATCTCGGCAATTTCCCCGGGCTGCGCCATTCGCCCGATGGGGTGCAAATCGGCGATCGCAGCGCGTTCGGCTGGATCGCGATCGCTGAGAAGCGGGGTGTCCACGTATCCGGGCGCCACCGCATTGACACGCAAATTCTGTTGCGCGTAATCCAAGGCGGCCGACTTGGTCAAGCCAACGACGCCATGCTTGGCGGCCGCATAGGCTCCACGTCCCGCCATGCCGTTCAGCCCGAGGATGGACGCTAGGTTGACGATGGCACCGCCCCCGCTTTTCAAGATCGCAGGAATCTGGAAACGCAGCGAGAGGAAAGTGCCTGTCAGGTCGACGCCGACCACGCGGTGCCAGATGTCGATGTCGAGTTCGCCCACCGGAGCTAAGGGTGACGCTATGCCGGCGTTGTTCACTGCAAGATGCAATGCGCCAAAACGCTGTACGGTCTGCGAGATCGCGGCTTCCATAGCCGTCGGGTCCGTCACATCGGCGCTTAGCGCGAGGCACTCAACCCCGTGGTCGCGAAGCGAGTCCGCGACGCGCTGCGCGCCCGGAAGGTCGAAGTCGACCACCACCACCCAAGCGCCGCGCCGGGCTAGGACATCGCATGTCTTCGCCCCAATGCCGGAAGCACCGCCGGTAACCAGCGCGATGCGGCCAGCCAGTTCCTTTTCCAAAGTCATGCAGGTCCAATCAGGTTCGCAAGCCGCTTTGCCGCGGGAAGGCCCTGGGCTTCACGCTCGGCTGTAGCAACTACAGCGTTAGTCTATGTCTAGTTTTACCGTGTGCGACCGGGTACTAACCCTATGCAACCGCGTTAGACATTAACAACAGCCCGAGAGCCGATTTGCGTTACCCCCGTGCTATTTGTCAGAAAATCAATGCATTGACTAGCGCAGTAAAACTGTTACCAGGTGAGCAATGAACCGTCCAACCAACCCACAACCCGCTCAGAAAACCGATTCGGAAGACGGCTTCGCTGAGCGAGAGCAACGCGGCATTCAGTCCATCGAAGTCGGAGGGGAAATCCTCAAGGTGCTCGCCTCCGAGCCGCGGCCGATGGCCATGCGCGAACTGGTGAAAAAGGCCCAGATGCCCTCGGGCAAGATTCATCCTTACCTGGTCAGTCTCAGCAAAGTGGGCCTCGTGTCGCAGGATCCAGTCACGGGGTACTACAAGGTAGGGCCTATGGCGATCCGACTGGGTCTTATCGGCCTCCAGTCACTGAACCCCATTCGAGAGGCCATGCCTTTCGCCGAAGCGTTGGCGAGCGAATCTACCCACAACGTGGCGATGACCATCTGGGGCGATCTGGGGCCGGTGGTTGTTCAGATGTTCGATGGCGCCTATGCGCTCCACACCAATATGCGCATCGGATCGCTCATGTCCCTCGCCGCGACCGCCACCGGAAGACTGTTCGTCGCTTTTTTGCCCCGTCAGATGGTCGATGGCATGCTTTTGGACGATCGGATGCGATTGGGTCCCAACATCGCGGAGCCGCTCGATAAGAAAATGGTGGAGGACCTGATTCAGGAGGCACGGGAGAACAGGATGTCCAGAGGCGTCAACTACCCTACGCCCGGCATCGCTGCGTTTTCCGCGCCGGTCTTCGACTACACCGGCAAGATGGTCTTGGCAGTCACCCTGTCGGGCCCAACCGGCATGTTTGATACCAACTGGGACGGTAAAGACGCTAACGCGTTGCGACTCTGTACTGACACGATCTCCGAACGGCTTGGAGCTCCTACTGCAAGGTCGGTCGCGGTCGCGGTCTGACATTCATTTCGAGTTGGCTGCGGGCGCTGCTTTCGCCGCCTCAGGATCTTCGAGCGGTCACAGCTGCCCGCGTCGCTGCGCGCTTTGTGCACCACGTTTTTTTCTTCATTGAGGCGTCGCACCGCCGACCGTGCGGTTGCCTACATCTCACTCTCTCTGCGGCATTGCTCCTTGCCCCCGACCCCTCGCCTTAAAAAAACCAACGTCGGCCTGTTGCCCTCCGTCGAGGAAGCTGCGCCCGTGTATGTGAACAACAGCCCGAATGGCGCAACCTGTTCAACCAAGCCCCGCTCCGAGCGCTTGTTTATGTCTATCGCGTTTGTATAGGGTTAGTACGAACAAGGAGTTAGCGGACTAGACATAGACTATTGCTTAAGCGGCAAGCGTCCTGCTGACCGCATAGAGCTGGAGAGTCCATGTCAAAAGCACAGGTGGTCGAGTGCGACGTTTTGGTCCTCGGATCAGGTGTCGCCGGGATGTCGGCGGCAATCACAGCCGCCTCGAGAGGTCTCAAAGTCCTCATCGCGGAAAAGGCGCCGTACTACGGCGGAACCACCGCGCGGTCGGGGGGCTGGCTGTGGGTCCCAAATACCCACCTGGCAAAGGCCTTGGGGCATAGCGAGAGGCCCGACCAAGCACTAACCTACATCCGCGATCAAGCTGGCGAAGGTTTCGACGAGCCTCGGGTACGCGCCTTCCTGCAGAACGGGCCCAAGGCCATTGAGTTCTTCACCTCGAAGACGGCCGTGCAGTTCGACATGCCGTTGATGTTTCCCGACTACCACGCCGAGGCGCCCGGCGGCGCACAAGGCGGCCGATCCATGGTCGCACGCCCGTATGACGCTCGCGAACTCGGGGATCACCTCGCGACGCTGGGACCGGTGTTGCCCGAACTGACCGTGTTCGGAGTGACCATCGGCTCGGGCAAGGACATCATCCACTTCATGCGCGCCTCGCGATCGCTCGAGTCCGCGTTGTACGTAGCGAAGCGCCTGAGTAAGCATTTTCTTGAGGTGATGAAGTACGGCCGCGGCATGCTGCTGACGAACGGAAATGCGCTCGCCGCCCGTCTGGCGAAGTCAGCGGCCGACCTCAACATCGAGTTGTGGTTGTCGGCCCCGGCAGTCGACCTTGTGCGCGACGGTACTCGGGTCTCCGGCGCTGTGGTGCAGCGGGACGGCCAACGTGTCACCGTTCACGCGAGGCGTGGCGTGGTGATGGCCACCGGTGGATTCCCGCACGATATTGCGCGTCGCAAGGCCACCTACCCCCATGTCACAAGCGGTTCAGAGCACTGGTCACCCGCGCCGCAGACAAACGTAGGCGATGGCGCTCGCATGGCAGAGGCAGTGGGCGCGCAGTTCGACGACACATTGAGCAACGCGGCCGCTTGGACCCCGATGTCGCTCGTGACTCGTAAGGACGGCACGCAGGGGATCTTCCCTCACTTCATCGACCGAGCGAAGCCCGGCGTTATCGCGGTCGACCTCGAGGGTCGTCGATTCGCCAACGAGGCAAACTCGTACCACGACTTGGTACAGGACATCGTCAGGGCCTCGACGGGAAAGCCCGAGAGCGCCTGCTGGTTGATTGCCGATCACCGCGCCATTCGTCGCTATGGCCTGGGCTTCGTCAAGCCGTTTCCCATGCCGATGGCCGCACATCTGCGCAGCGGTTATCTGAAGAAAGGTCGCACGCCCGCCGAACTGGCGCGCCAGATCGGCGTCGACCCTGCCACTCTTGAAGAGACCGTTCGCCGCTACAACGAACATGCGCAATTCGGCCGCGATCCTGAGTTTGGTCGGGGAAGCAAGGCTTACAACCGCTACCAGGGCGACGCGCTGCATAGCCCGAATCCGTGCGTTGCGCCCCTTCGCAACGCCCCTTACTACGCGCTCAAGCTAGTACCCGGTGATCTGGGCTCGTTCATGGGCCTGAAGACCAACCAACATGCGCAGGTGTTGGATGCCAGCGGGCGCGCGATCCCAGGCCTATACGCGGCCGGCAACGATGCAGCGTCCGTCATGGGCGGCGAATACACGGGCGCCGGAATCACCCTCGGTCCTGGTCTCACGTTCGGCTATATCGCCGCCAACCACCTTGCCGACCAAGCTGCCTCCACGCCCGTATCTCCGCCCGCAGAACGACTGCACGCAACCCTCTGAACCCTCTCAAGGAATTTCAATGAATCTCACCAATCTCCTCGAAAACAAACTTGCGCTCGTCACTGGCGCGGGCCAAGGCAACGGCCGCGCGATCGCAATCGGGTTGGCTAAGGCCGGTGCCCGTGTGATCGTCACGGATGTGAACGAGGACAACGCGGCCACTACTGCCCACCTTATTCACGAAGCCGGCGGGCAGGCCGAAAGCCAGCGCCTCGACATCACAGACGCCGATGCCTGCAGCTCGGTTGTGGCCGACATTGAAGGCCGGATCGGGCCGCTGGACGTGCTCATCAACAATGCCGGCATTTTGATTCGTGGCGGCATCGACAGCCCAGACGCAGCGCGCAATTCGCAGCAGGTGATGAAGGTCAACTACGAAGGCAACCTCAACGTGATCCTCGCGTGCCTGCCCGGCCTGCGTCGCTCGAAAGGCACCATCGTCAACGTCGGATCCATTGCATCGTTCATCGGCTACGTCAACACCATGGGCTACGCGCCCTCCAAAGGGGCGATCAGGCTGTTGACCCAGTCGCTGGCCGCCGAACTCGCCAAGGACGGAGTGCGAGTGAACGCTATCGCTCCGGGCGTGATCGCTACGGAAATGTCGGCTCACAGTCGCGCTGACCCCGCAAAGATTGAGCGCCTGCTTGCACGCGTGCCCATGGGGCGAGTCGCCGAACCCGAAGAACTCGTCGGGGCGGTCCTCTTCCTCGCATCTTCGATGTCCACCTACGTGACCGGTATCACTGTGCCGGTCGACGGTGGATTCCTGGCCGCATGACGCGCAAATCCAACTAGCGCGAACCCTCACCATTTCATAACGAGACATCCAGTCCAACCTCAGGAGACTTTCATGCAAGCGAACATTTTGACCCGCCGCCTGGCAATCGCTGCCGCTGCTTCGCTCTTCGCACTGGGCGCCATGGCCCAGGCGCAAGAGATCAAGCTGGGCTTCAACGGCGACCTTTCAGCTTCGCCATCTGCTCAGAGTGGCGCCGCCGGCGTGCTGGGCATCCAGGCAGCCATCGACGACATCAACGCCGCTGGTGGCGTCAACGGCCGCAAGCTCACACTGGTGATCCGCGACGATCAATCGCAGCCTCCGAAGTCGATCCAGAACATGAGCGACCTGATCGACAACGAGAAGGTGGTGGCAGTTTTCGGCCCGACCAACTCGGGGAACGCCATGGCGTGGAAACACATCGCCAACCAAAAGAAGATCGTTTCGATGGGCATGATCGGTGGGGGTACCGATATCACGAAGTCCACGGGTGGTGACAACTACATGTTCCGTGTTTCGATGGTTGATCGCGAGCAGGTAGCCGGTCTCATGGCCTACGCAAAAAAAGCGGGCTACAAGAAGGTAGGCCTCATGGCAGAGACAACAGGCTTTGGATCCGGTGGCCTGAAGGATATGCAGGAAATCGGGAAGCTGCAGGATCTAGACGTGTCGGCTGCCGAGCGCTTTGCAGTTACCGACACCGACATGACCTCCCAGTTGAACAAGCTCAAGGCCTCCGGCGCCGAAGTGGTATTCATCTGGGCCCAGGGGACCCCCACGGCGCAGGTAATTCGGTCCATGGAGAAGATCAACTGGTTCCCGCCCGTGATGTCGTCATGGTCCGCAGACAACGTAACTTTCTACGATGCCGCCGGGAAGACGCTGGCCGAAAAGCCAGTCTTCATGCGTACGATGCTCGATCCGAGCACGCCCAAGCAAAAAGAACTGTTTGAGCGAACCAAATCCAAGATGGCGGCGCCTAGCGCCTTTCCTTTCGTCGTGCACGGTTACGACGCGGTGCAACTGATTGCAGCGTCGATCAAGCAAGCAGGCGGAACCGATGGCGAGAAGATGCGCGTGGCTCTGGAAGATCTGAAGGAACCGGTCCAAGGCGCTATGAAGACTTACACCAAGCCGTTCTCAAAGTCCCAGCACGAAGCACTGACAGCTGCAGATTTCAGCTTCATCAGGTGGACTGGCGGCAAGCTGAGCCTGGCCGCAGACAGCACGGCGAAGCAAATCTCCGCAGCCGACATCAAGCGCTAAGCGCCTGCCCAGGAGAGTGGTCGCACGGCTGCAATCCACATTTAGGAGACTCTGATGGAAACTGCACTCTTGCAGGCGTTGCTCAGCGGCCTAGCCGTGGGCGGTGCCTATGCGTTGGTGGCGCTGGGTTTCAGCATCACCTTCACGACCACCAAAACTTTGAACTTTTCGCACGGGGAGTTTGTCTCCGCAGGAGCCTTCATCGGGATGAGTGCGCTCTTCCTGATGCTAGGCCTACCGGTGACCTCGACGACTTTCGGAGCTGCCCTGCCCGACTTCGGTGCGCAACTAGTGGCTCTGGTCGCGGCGCTCGTGGTGATGGGTCTCCTGGGCTGGTTGCTCTATATGGTCGGGGTGCGCCCCTTCGCCGGGCGGCCGGGCATGGCATGGGTCATGAGCACGCTGGGCTTCGGCGTCATACTCCAGAGCATTGGACTTGCAATCTGGGGACCTAAGCCGGTTGTAGTGCCGGGCCCCGTCGGCGATGAGGTGATTCGGATTCTGGGCATCGGCGTGCGCCCACAGGAGCTGCTTACGCTGGGCGTCGCGATCGCAGTCATGATTGTGTTCGACTGGGTGATGAATCGAACGATGGTCGGCAAAGCGATGCGTGCTGTGGCGGCAAACGGCAACGTCGCCAGCCTCATGGGCATCAACACCAACGCCGTGATGATCGGCGCATTCCTGGTCAGTTCGGCCCTCGCCGGCCTGTCCGGCTTCTTGTTGGCGCCGATCGCCCAAGCTTCCCTGTTCATGGGTCTGACGGTGGGCTTGAAGGGCTTCTCCGCCGCAATGGTCGGCGGCCTCAGCAATCCTCGCGGCTGCGTCATCGGGGGCTTTGCCCTGGGTGTCCTCGAGTCCCTCGTGAACCTCTGGCAGGCGCAGTGGCGCGAAGTCGCGATCTTTGCCCTCGTCATCGTGGTGCTGGCATTTAGGCCAACCGGCCTTTTCGGCAAGCCTTTCGTGGAGAAGGTATGAAATCCGCAAAGCACCTCGTCGGCGTAGTGCTCGTCACCGCCGGGCTGATCGGCGCCACCTCGCTGCTCGGCAACGATTTCTACCTGCGCATCGTCTTCATGATGTGCGTGTACTACCTCTGTGCGGCAGGCATGAATGTCCTGGTGGGCTACGCCGGGCAGAAATCGCTAGGTCAAGCCGGGTTGTTTGCAGCGGGTGCCTACGCCGTCGCGCTGCTGACGACACGAACCGAGATGGATCCTTGGCTCGCACTGTTGGCGGCAGCGGTAATTTCAGGCCTCTGCGGTGTATTGATCGCATTGCCGTCGCTTCGCGTTAAAGGTCCGTACCTGGCCATGGTGACCCTGGCGTTCGGCATCGTCGTCGAGAAGCTCGTAGGCGAATGGACCGATGTATTTGGCGGCGCTCAGGGAATCTACGGCATCAGACCGGTGACCTGGAACGGCCAGCCGCTGTCGTCAGTTCAATGGGTGTGGTTCGCGCTTGCGCTGTGCGCGATCACTCACCTGCTGCTTCGAAACCTAATTCGAGGCCGTTTCGGTCGGGCGCTGCTTTCATTGCAAGCAGACGAGATTGCGTCCTCATCGGTCGGGGTTCGCGTATATCGCGCAAAGGTCATTGCCTTCGTCATTGCGGCGGTGACCTGCGGGATCGCCGGAGCACTGGTCGCGCAGCAAAACCAGTACATCAACTCAGACTTCATCACGTTCAATCTGTCCGTCTTTATTCTGCTTCTGGTTCTTTTCGGCGGCTCGGGATCAATGTACGGGCCACTCGTAGGAACGGTGATCTTGACCACGATTGACGCCCTGCTCTCGCGCTGGCCCTCCGCACAGCACTTTCTTTATGGGTTCCTGCTACTGTTCGCGCTATACGTGATGCCCGGCGGGGTGACCGGCATGGTTGGCTCCTGGTTCAAACGGCGGGAGAAGGAGGAGGTGCCCAAACGACCCGTAGCCGAACACGCCACACGCATAGGCCCGGCCGCAAGCGGAGAACTTCTGGTCGTGGAAGGTGTCACCAAGGCATATGGCGGCGTGAAGCCTGCGCAGAACGTGTCATTCCGCCTCCAGCGCGGTCATATCCATGCGCTGATCGGGCCCAACGGTGCCGGAAAGAGCACGATGATCAACATGCTGACGGGCGTGGTGGAGCCAACCTCGGGATCGATCAAGTTCTTAAACGTCGAGATCTCTGGAAAGCCCGCTCATTCGATCTGCTGCATGGGTATGGGACGCACGTTCCAGAATCTGCGCCTGTTCGCGGATCTGTCCGTGCTGGACAACGTGATGCTCGGCCGGCACACCCGAATGAAGAACGGCTTCTTCGCTTCACTGTTGTCTCTTCCGGGAGCCAGGAAACAGGAAGCGGCGACCCGTGAACGAGCCTTGCAGCTGCTTGAGTTGGTCGATCTGGTGCACCTCGCGCACCAGCCGGCGGGAAGCCTGCCCTACGGCCTGCAGAGGCGCGCGGAGCTGGCACGTGCGCTGGCGACCGAGCCGCAACTTCTCCTGCTCGACGAACCGGCCGCGGGTCTCAATCCGCAGGAAACCGCAGAGCTCGGTCAGCTGCTGTTGCGCATCGGCAAGTGTGGCGTGAGCATCCTGATGGTCGAACACCACATGGACCTGGTGATGTCCGTTTCGGACCACGTCATCGTACTGGACTACGGCATCAAGATTGCGGAGGGTAAGCCCACGGATGTGCAGCACAACCCTCGTGTCATCGAGGCGTATCTGGGAGTCGACGATGCCGAACCTGAACCTGAACATGAACCTGCACAGGCTGTTGCCGCCTAAGGGGCCAATGCAATGCTGAAACTTGAATCAGTCAAAGTCTCGTACGGCGCTATCCAGGCAGTCAAGGGCGTTAGCCTCGAAGTTTGCTCCGGCGAGGTGGTGACCATCATCGGTGCGAACGGCGCCGGCAAGAGCACGCTTCTCAAGAGTATCGTCGGCCTCGAACCTGTTTCAGAGGGCCGTGTCTTCATCGACGGCAAGGACTGCACGCATGTTCCGGCGCACCAGCGTGTCGGGATCGGGGTCGCCATGTCGCCAGAGGGCCGCGGCGTTTTCGCTGACCAGACGGTGCGCGAAAACCTGATGCTTGGCGCATATACGCGCAAAAAGGACGCTGGCGGAACGGAAGCCGCGATAGAGCGGGAATTCAAGCGATTCCCGCGGTTAAAGGAACGTCAGAATCAGATGTCCGGCACGTTGTCTGGCGGGGAGCAGCAGATGCTTGCGATCGCCCGGGCACTGATGAGCGAGCCGAGGTTGCTATTGCTGGATGAACCCTCTCTCGGTCTGGCGCCCTTGATCATCAAGGACATCTTCGAAGCCATTCGCCAGCTGCGCCAATCAGGCTTGACCATCCTGCTCGTAGAGCAAATGGCCAAGCAGGCACTGGGTGTGGCCGATCGAGCCTACGTGCTTGAAACCGGGCGAATCACCCTAGAGGGCTCCGGTCGCGAGCTCCTCAATGACCCGAAGGTCAAGGCTGCCTATCTGGGCTCGCACTGACCAACTTACTTACAAATCATCGACGGGACACCCCATGACACAAGCCAAGAAGTTCGCGAGCCAGGCCGACCTAGAGGAAAAGAAAGTCACGTTCAGTCAGATCTCCGAGCATGCCTGGGCCTACACGGCCGAAGGCGACCCGAACACCGGCATCATCATCGGCGATGACGCGGTGCTGGTGGCTGACACGCAGGCCACGCCAGCCATGGCCGCCGACGTCATCCGCCGCATCCGCGAGATCACCGACAAGCCCATCAAGTACGTGGTGCTGACGCACTACCACGCGGTGCGGGTGCTGGGTGCCAGTGCCTACAAGCCACAACAGATCATCTCGAGCCAGGACACCTTTGACCTGATCGTCGAGCGGGGCGAACAGGACAAGGCCAGCGAGATCGGCCGCTTCCCGCGTCTGTTCAGCAACGTGGAGACGGTGCCTCCCGGCATGACTTGGCCAACCATGACCTTCACCGGCAGAATGACCCTGTGGCTGGGCAAGCTTGAAGTGCAGTTGTTGCAGCTCGGTCGCGGCCACACCAAGGGCGACACGGTGGTCTGGCTGCCGGGCGAGAAGACCCTGTTGTCAGGCGACCTCGTCGAGTTCGGCGCAACGCCCTACGCCGGCGACGCCTACTTCAAGGATTGGCCAAAGACACTGGACAACCTGGCCGCGCTTCAACCCAAGGCGCTGGTCCCAGGCCGCGGCGCCGCGCTCACCACGCCGGATGACGTCGCCAAGGGTCTGAGCGAGACACGCGACTTCATCGCCGATGTGTACGCTAGTGTGAACGAGGGCGCCCAGGCCGGCAAAGACCTGAACACCGTCTACAAGGAGACCTTCGCCAAGCTCAAGCCGAAGTACGGCCACTGGGTGATCTTCGACCACTGCATGCCGTTCGACGTCACGCGCTGCTACGACGAGGCCACGAAGTACACAGACCCTCGCATCTGGACCGCCGAGCGCGACGTCGAGATGTGGAAGACGCTCGAAGGCTGACCGGCCGCACGCCCAGACTCAGGAGAAAGCCAATGAAGCTGAACGACCTTGCGTCGGTCGGCGGGGAACCGCTCGACTATCAGAAAGTCACGTTCGACTACGTGCACCATGCCGATCAGGACGCCGCAACGCCAGTGCGTCATCCGGTAGTTGTGGTCGGTGCGGGGCCGGTCGGGCTCGCGCTGGCCATCGATCTGGCTCAGCATCAGATTCCGGTCGTGCTGCTGGACAACGACAACACGCTCTCCAGCGGCTCGCGCGCCATCTGCTTCGCCAAGCGGACGCTCGAGATCTTTGACCGCCTGGGATGCGGCGACCGAATGGTTGACAAGGGTGTGTCATGGAACCTGGGCAAGGTTTTCTTCAAGGACGAACAGGTCTACGAATTCAATCTGCAGCCCGAACAGGGCCATGAGCGCCCGGCCTTCATCAATCTGCAGCAGTACTATGTCGAAGGCTATCTGGCCGAACGCGCCGCGCAGCTTCCACTGATCGACATGCGCTGGAACAACAAGGTGTCCGGCGTTGAGCAGCATGGTGATTACGCACTCTTGACCGTGGAGACACCTGATGGGAGCTATCGCCTGTCGGCCCAGTACGTCGCCGCCTGCGACGGCGCACGCTCCAGCCTGCGCCAACAGCTGGGCCAGGAAAGCAAGGGGCGCGTCTTCCGTGATCGCTTCCTGATCGCAGACGTGAAGTTGAAGCTCGACTACCCAGCGGAGCGATGGTTCTGGTTCGACCCCGCGTTCCACCCAAACCAGAGCGTGCTGCTGCACAGCCAGCCGGACAATGTGTGGCGCATTGATTTTCAGCTCGGGTGGGACGCGGATCCGGAAGAAGAGAAGAAGCCCGAGAACATTGTTCCGCGCGTCAAGGCGCTGTTGGCCGACTCGCCTTTCAAGGATGCAGGCTTTGAGCTGGAATGGGCCAGCGTCTACACGTTCGCTTGCCTTCGCATGGACGCGTTTCGCCACGAGCGCGTGCTGTTCGCCGGAGACTCGGCGCACGGTGTTTCGCCGTTCGGTGCGCGCGGAGCCAACTCGGGGGTGCAGGACGCCGAGAACATGGCATGGAAGCTCGCCGCGGTCCTGCGAGCCGAGGCGCCTGACGCATTGCTCGACTCCTATGCGAGCGAGCGTGAGTACGCCGCCGACGAGAACATCCGCAACTCCACACGCGCGACCGACTTCATCACGCCCAAGAGCGAGGTGAGCCGGCTGTTCCGTGACGCGGTCTTGCAGTTGTCGAAGTCCCAACCTTTCGCTCGCACGCTGGTCAACAGCGGCCGCCTGTCGGTGCCGGCCACCCTGTACGGCTCGGCGCTCAACACACCCGACAGGGATGCTTTCGAGGGACGAATGGTGCCCGGCGCTGCAGCCGCAGATGCCCCGATCGTCGATGCCGATAGCCGGTCTCGGTGGCTGCTGCGGGCATTGAGCCCCACCGAGTTCACAGCCCTTGTGTTTGGCGAAGGTGAAGCAGCCGAACGCAGCCTGCGCGCGCTAGCCGACACCGACCTGCCGTTGAAGATGCTCCGCTTGCCATTGGACCCTTCGCACGACCTGGCCGCTCGACGCTACGACGCGCGACCCGGCACCGTGTTTCTTCTTCGTCCTGATCAGCACGTGTGCGCGCGCTGGCGCCAGCCCACGACTCAAGATATCCGCGAGGCCTACGACCGCGCTTTGGCCAAAGCCTAAGGAGCCCTGCATGATCACATCGCCAAAACTCGTCACCAGCACAAACCTGGATGCGCCCGACGACTTCTACGAAGCCCTTATTGAAGCTCATCAAGATCTTTCAACCGACGAAAGCCACGCCTTCAACGCACGACTGATTCTGGTGCTGGCCAATCACATCGGTTCGCTGCCTGTGTTGCGCGAGGCATTTGCGGCCGCAGAGCGGTCTACTTGAATCTCGCAAGGATGGCTCTCGCCGCGTGGTATTGTCACCAGCCGAATATGCTTGGCTGTTCCATGGTGGCGCCGTGAGTAAGCCTAGCCCCGTCGTTCAAGCAGGTGCCATGGTCCCCGAGGGAGCCGTAGTGATGGTGGGTGGGTTCATGGGCGTAGGCAGTCCTTTGCGTCTGATTGACGAATTGGTTCGCCAGTGCCGACGTGCTCTACCCGACAGTTGCAGCCCTCATAGTCGGCGCAGGGTTGACAGCGTGACGGGCGCAAGACGTGGGATGGCCGCCAGGTGCTGACATCGCACGCGACCCCTACCGGCCGCGAGTGGGCAGCGAGTTTATGGCTGGTCAGTTGCTGCGCGTTCGCCAGTATGGCTTCTATGCGCATTTGCGATTCGATGCTGCCGGCGTTGGCAGCCGACTTCGCGACAACTACCGGCCGGTCTGCGCAGTCGATCTCTGCCTTCGCTCTGGCCTACGGCATCCTCCAGTTGCTCTACGGCCCATTCGGAGACAGATACGGGAAGGTCAGGGTGATCGCGTGTGCCACCCTGGCATGTACCGTCGGCAGCGTCGCGGCTGCCCTGTCGCCAAGCCTCCAATGGCTCGTTGTGAGTCGTGCGCTTTCTGGCGCCGCCGCAGCAGGGATTATCCCGCTGACGATGGCTTGGATCGGTGACAGCGTCGCCTATGAAGGTCGCCAAGCTGTTTTGGCGCGACTGCTCGGGGCGACCGTGTTCGGAATGATCGCGGGGCAATGGATGGGCGGACTCCTCGCGGAGACGCTTGGATGGCGTTCTGCCTTCATGATGTTGGCCATTGTCTTCGCGGCGTGCGGCGCACTGCTCCTAGCCCGCGAAGCCAAAGCACGTCGCGGGGAGGCCTTACATCTCCCCATCAAAGCGGGGAGCCTGACGATGCGTCTTGCGGCAGTCGTGAGCGCGCCCTGGGCCAGGACGGTGTTGGTGGTCACCGCAATCGAGGGCGCGCTGGCGTTCAGCACCTTAGCATTCATACCCAGCGATCTTCACTTGCGTTTTGGGCTTTCGATGACGAGCGCTGGCGCCCTGGTGGCCCTCTACGGCGTCGGCGGCCTCGCTTACAGCCGCGCCGCAAAACCCCTTGTGCAGCGGATGGGAGAGGCCGGCCTGGCGAGGCTCGGCGCCCTTCTTATGGCAGTAGCTTTCGCCACGATCGCTTACGCGACGTCTTGGGGCTGGGTCGCAGCCGCATGCCTGGTTGCTGGCTTTGGCTTCTATGCCTTACACAACACGCTACAGGCCAACGCTACACAGATGGCCCCCGAAGCTCGGGGCACCGCGGTTTCGCTATTCGCCACCTGCCTCTTCCTGGGCCAGTCGATCGGGGTAGTCGGCGCGGCATGGATGGTAGATCGGTTTTCCGCTCCAGCCGTCTTCATCGTGTCGGCAGTCGGTGTGCTACTTCTGGGATTTGCATTTGCGACGCTTATCCAAAGGCGACGTTCCCAATGAAGACGCTCAAAGCCATAGACGGTCCGGCTCGACAGACCCTGGCAGTCCAAGCCACGCTCATTGGCGCCATGGCGGTCTGGGGTCTGAACGTCACGGCCGTGAAGCTGCTGACCCAAAGTTTCGACTCGGCTCTGCTTGCTGCGGTGCGAATGGTGGTCGCGGTAGCGGTCCTCACCGTCATCCTATTTTGGAAGCATCGCGCCTTTGCAGCCCTGACGATGAAGCAGGTTTGCGCGCTGCTTCTTTGCGGAGCGTTGATGGTCTACATGAATCAACTGCTATTCTCTGAAGGCCTCCTGAGGTCGACGGCGACAAACGGCGCCCTCATCATGGCGCTCAGTCCACTTGTTTCCGCACTGTTGGCGGCTTTACTCTTCCGGGATAAGTTGACGCCGAAACGCATGGCTGGCGTGGCGCTCGGTTTAGGCGGCGTCGCGGCCGTAGTGCTGAGCCATCCGGGCGCCGGCCTATCCCGCGCGAGCACGGGTGACTTCATGCTGGTCGCCGCAGTCATCAGCTTTGCGTCCGGCGGCGCTCTTGTTCAAAGACTGGCCCGGCGCCTCGACCCACTCGTGATCAGCTGGGCCGTCCACCTTGTCGGCACAGGGATGCTA
The DNA here is from genome assembly GCF_030316985.1 of Variovorax sp. J31P179. NCBI lineage: Bacteria > Pseudomonadati > Pseudomonadota > Betaproteobacteria > Burkholderiales > Comamonadaceae > Variovorax > Variovorax sp. J31P179. Next base: position 45,579 of record NZ_JASZYL010000023.1, read on the forward strand.
CTCGCGCAGGTGGTCGGGCGGGACAACGCGCTGGATATGGCCGCCCTCTTCCCTGGCTGGTGGCAATGGGCACTTATCCTCTTCTCCGGCGTGTTCGCAACCGCCATCGCCAGCATCGTATGGAACCGTGCCATCGCCACCATCGGCGTTGCTCGAACTGCGGTGTTCCTTTACTGGGTGCCGGTCTTTGGCGTGTTATTCGCCGCAATGCTGCTTGGGGAACGATTGACGCTTTGGCATCTGGCAGGATTCATCGCGGTGGTGGCAGGCACCTATTTGGGAACGGGGCGCCAAGCTTGACAGCACGCTGAGGCGTGATGGCGGGATTGGAAGCCTTCGCGGCCGCGCGCTGGGTTCGACCAGGCTTGACGCCGAAGCGGGACCTGATGTTGACCATGCCCCGTCCAGGGCCGGCGCCTCGCAGGTGGCTAGGTACGTTTACTTCTCACGGGTTTCTCGCTTCGGGAAGCGGCAGGTACGGCAGTGACCCAGCGCGAGGGGTCTTGGAACCAACTTGCCAGAAAATCGATCATTGCCCTCAATGCTGCGCTCACCTGCCGGCGCGACGCAAGGATTCCGTACACACCTAGCGTCTGTGGCGCAAAGCCAGGGAGCAGCGGTACGAGCTTGCCTTCGGTGATGAGGCGAGATACCGCATACAGGGGCTGCATTGTGATTCCAACACCCTCAAGTGCGGCAGCAAGCAGCACCTGTGGTTCGTTCGCACTCAGGTTGCCGCCTACCGGCACTGCAATACGCTCGTTCGCATGGCTAAATTCCCAGAGGCTTTTCCCGAAGTGGGAATAGGTCAAGCAATTCCGAGCTGACAGGTCGTGCGGGCGCCGGGGCAAACCGTGCTTAGCGACCCAAGCTGGTGATGCGCAGATCGCAGACGCACATTGCGCGAGCGGCCGCGCAATCAGATTGGGGTCGATGTCGTTGGTAATGCGTATCGCTAGATCGATACGTTCCTCGACTAGATTCACGGCGCGCGCACCGATGGAAAAATCGACTGTGACCAGCGGGAAGACGCGTAGGTACTCGGCAACCGCGACAGAAAGAACTTCCTGCGCAAGTGATTGCGAACATGCAATGCGCAGCACGCCCCTCGGTCCCTCCTCGCTTCTGGAGGACAAGGACACCATATCCGCTGCCACGTCGAGAATACGTTGGCAATGAACCAGCATTTCTTCGCCGGCCGGTGTGAGACTCAACTTTCGCGTTGTGCGATGGAGAAGGCGTGACCCCACCCATCCCTCAAGCTCAGCCAGGTAGCGGGTGACCATCGGTCGCGACATGGAGAGGGCATCAGCCGTAGCGCTGAGGCTGCCCCGGGCAGCAATCGTAAGGAAGACCTCGGCAGCAGTAATGCGGTCCATGGATCTGCTCGATTTATGAAATGAAGAAGCATATTTTCGGGGCTTTTTCGCTCCGACCTTGAAACGTACGATGAAGGGTCATCAAATGGAGCCAGATATGAAGATCGCCCTAATCGGAGCAACCGGCAGCGTCGGTTCAAGAATCTTGACGGAAGCGTTGGCGCGTGGGCATACGGTGACAGCCCTTTCGCGTCATCCTGAGAAAGTCGCGCCACGGAACGGCGTGCAGGCCAAGGTCGCTGACCTCGGCCAGCCATCCCGCACGGCCGAGGTGCTCAAAGGGCATGACGTGGTCGTCAGCTCGGTTCGGTTTAAAGATTTTGATGTCGCCGATCTACTCACCGCGGTACGGGAATCCGGTGTAGGACGCCTAGTTGTCGTCGGAGGTGCTGGTTCGCTCCGGTCTGCGTCCGGGCAGTTTCTGGTTGACGCCCCGACGTTTCCCGAGATGGCGAAGCCAGAGGCCCAAGCGGGCGGCAAGGTGCTTGACACGCTTCGAAGCGTCGACGACTCGCTGAACTGGACCTTCTTGTCACCCTCGGCAACGTTCACGCCCGGCGAGCGGACAGGCAGTTATCGCAAGGGCAAGGACGACCTGCTCGTCGGCTCGGACGGAAAGAGCGGGATCTCTCAAGAGGACTACGCGCTGGCCTTAGTTGATGAACTAGAAGCTGGGGCGCATCCGCGCGAGCGGTTCACGGTGGGATACTGAGCATGTCTGAGAAGATGCGAAAGCCCAAGCCTCCGCTGATCGTGGTGCCCGAGACTGACGAGTTCGGATCAGTCGGCTTCGACACCCGCGCCTTGCCGTGGGACCAGCAGTACAAGCTCATCTCCAGTACCGTAATACCTCGGCCGATCGCCTTGGTCTCGACGGACGGTCCTGCAGGCGTGAACGCAGCACCGTTTAGCTTTTTCAATGCGGTCGCGCTAGGCCCGCCGATGGTCATGTTCTCCATCGGTCCGGCGATGTTCGCTAAGCGTGGAGAAGAGAAGGACACGCTCGTGAACGTACGTGCCACAGGCGAATTCGTGGTCCAGCTTGTGGACGATGCGAACAAGGAAAAGATGAACAACTGTTCGCCCGAGTACGGCGCCGACATCAATGAGGCTCACGTCGCAGGCTTTCGGATGGCACCTTCGCAGCGGGTCCGGGCTCCCCGGCTTGTGGATTGCCCTGTGCAACTCGAGTGCGTTTTGACCGATATACACGTTCTGGGCAACACCCCATACCACATGGTCATTGGGGAAGTGGTTTTCGCTCACTATCGAGAAGGCATCGTGGATGATCGCCTCCGCGTCGACATGATGAAGATGAATCCTATCGGTCGCCTGGCCAATCCCGGCATGTACGCGCGCATCACGGACAACTTCCAGTTGATGCCTCCTGCACAACCCGCCGCCGAACCAAAGCCCTGATTCGGACCATGATGACATTCACCATCCGCCAATGTGCTTTGCTTGTCGCCTTTGCTAACTTGGCCCTCGTCGCGATCTCCGGCGGCGAGGCCGCGCGACCGAATCCGATTTACGCAACGGTGGCTCTTATATTGGCCGGGGTGGCCTGGATTCTCTGCGTCGATGAGTTTGACGCGGGAGACCAGGGATGAGGATGCAGCGGGTGTCCCATGGGGACGGCGGAGGCATAGACGTCCTGCATCTGATCGACGATGATGTGCCAGCGCCTGGGCCCGGCCAGGTCCTCATCAAAGTCCATGCTGCCGGGGTGAACCGCCCTGATGTGATGCAGCGCTCCGGAACATACCCGCCGCCACCAGGAGCATCTCCATACCTTGGCCTTGAAGTGGCGGGGGTAGTCGAGTCGCTCGGCGAAGGCGTAACGACGTGGGTGCCAGGCGATCGCGTCTGTGCCCTGACCGCGGGTGGCGGCTATTCCGAGTACTGTGTAGCCGATGCCAGCCATTGCCTGCCTGTTCCCACTACGCTCAGTTTGGCGCAGGCGGCTGCACTCCCCGAGACTTACTTCACCGTGTGGGCCAACCTATTCGACCCACTCCGGGTTGGTGAAGGCAAACGACTTCTCGTTCACGGCGGCTCCAGTGGCATCGGCTTGACGGCGATACAGCTTGCACGCGAGGCAGGCGCCCTCGTTTTCACGACGGTAGGTAGCGATGAGAAGGCCCGTGCGTGCCAAGACGCCGGCGCCCATCGCGCGATCAACTATCGCAAGGAGAACTTCTCGGCGGTCATTGCTGATGAAACTGCTGGACGTGGGATCGATGTTGTTTTGGATATGGTCGGAGCGACCTATGTCGAACGAAACATTCAGAGCTTGGCGATCGACGGCTGCCTCGTCCAAATTGGCACGCTAGAGGGAAGCCGATTTGAATTCGACGTTTCGCCGATCATCATGCGGCGTTTGACCATCACGGGTTCAGCGCTGCGCCCGCGTTCGATCGCGCAGAAGGCATCCATCGCGAAGGGCCTGCATGACAGATTCTGGCCGGTGCTCAACGAAAGACGGTGCCTGCCAGTGGTGAACGCGATCTTCCCCATGAATCGAGTGAGGGAAGCCCATGAATTGATGGAAAGCAATCGCCACATTGGCAAGATCGTTCTGCAAGTCGACACACGGTAGTCAACGGCACCATACTGGCGCAAGAGTGGATCCGCCTCCTAGCGGACCACTCCGCGCCACGTTCCCTCCTCGGAGCCACTCTCGTCGGAGCCTGCAACTACCAACTCCTAAGAGGCGGCGATGTCCTCGGGAGTCGCGTCCTTGGAAGGAAGCGAGAAATGCTCAACGCGTCGGGCGCGTGTCTTGTTGAAGAAGAGACGGGTTACGTCTGGCCTTGAGTAGTGGCCGGCCGGATCTGCCGCCCCCTTGGCGACACCGATGAGGCCGAGATCGAGTTCGGCGAACATCAGGCCTTCCTCGTTTTCGCCGAGGCGGTGCCCGAGAGGGCTGCCGTCCGGCCCAAAAATCACCGAATGCCCTCCGCCGGCGTGCAGCAAGGTCCGTTTGTCATCGGTGTCGCAGAGCAGGTCGACCGCGTCCTGGGTGATGACGGACGAGGACGCCAGGACGAAACATGACCCTTCGACTGCGTATACCTTGCTCATCGCATTGCTGACTTCGGCGCTGAGCGCATGCGCGAACGGTTCGTACAAGGAGAACGTGGGCCAGGAGGCGCAGTGCACCTGCTCATTCTGTGCATACATTGCGTATTTCGTGAGTGGCTGGAGGTGCTCCCAGCAGCAAAGCGCTCCGAGGCGCCCGAGTCCCGGCAAATCGTGCACGGCGAGGTCACTTCCATCACCTTCTCCAAAGACCGTGCGCTCGGCATGGGTCGCGCGCAGCTTTCGACGCTGCGCTATGGTCTCCCCGTCAGGGCCGATCAGCCATTGCGCGATGTAGAGACTGCCACCATCCCGCTCCGAGAGTCCCAGCACCACGGTGATCCGGGCTTCTCGCGCGGCGGCAGACAAGCGCCGAGCCTCCGGACTGTCGTAGGCAAGTGAATTGTCGAAGTAGCGCTGTACAAACCCTTTGGCGATTGTCCACGCCGGCGTGCCCAGCCAGATGTGGAAGGGATAGCCCGGCAGCCAGGTTTCCGGAAACACGATCAGCTTCGCGCCGCCCGCGCTCGCCTCCTTGATGAGGCAAATCGTCTTATCGATCGTGGCGTCGAGGTCGAGCCAAATAGGAGCCGCCTGGACGACGGCAACGGAATACTTCGGGTGAGTGAGGGCCATGGAGATCTATTTCCTTGTGAGTGAGGATGAAGCGGGCGGGGGCGTGCGACGCACACGAAAGGGGTCGACGGACACGCGCTGGGTCACGAGGCTCCATGCCCCTCCCGGGGCGATCACCATGGTGAGCATGGCCAGCATGCCGAGGCCGACGAAATACCAGGCCCCGTACTGGGCGAAGCTTTCGCGGAGTGCGAAATAGATCAGCGTCCCGAGGATCGGCCCTTCGAAAGTACCGATGCCGCCCAACACTGCGATGAAGATCGCCGCCGCCGTCCAGTTCAGCGAGAACGATGCATCGGGAGTGACCTGGAGCGTGTTCATGTAGGCCACCGCACCGGCCACGCCGGTCATCGACCCGGCGATGACCCATACCGCCAGCTTGGCCCTTCTCACGTCGACACCGCTGGCGGCTGCGGCCGCCTCGCTGTCACGCACGCTCATCAGTGCCAGTCCGACGCGCCCCCGCAAGAGACCACGCGCGGTTGCAAAGGCGGCGACGCCTAAAGCAAGGGCGGCCCAGTAGACGCCGGCATTGCGCGTCCACCGGTCATATTGGGCCATGGCCTCCAGAGGCATGCCCGCGCCCGCGCCGAGCCATTCGCTGTTGAGCGCCAGAACCCTCAGCATCTCCGCCACCACCCATGTGCCGACGGCGAAGTAAGCGCCGGACAACCGAAACATCGGCCACTCACTTAACCATGCGAACCCTGCACTGACTAGCAATGCGAGCGGCAGCGCTAGCCAAGGGTTTAGGCCCGTGCGATTCGCGATGGCAAAGAGCGCGTAAGCTCCGATGCCGACGAACATGTGCTGGCCGACGGCGACCAGCCCGCCGTACCCCGCTAGCAGATTCCAAGCGAGCGCGACGGTGAATACCGTGAGCATCTCGACCAGCAGACGCTGAGTTGCAAAGCTGGTGAGCCATGGCAAGGCAGCACCGACGGCGATAAACGCAACGGGGGCAAGCGCGGCCTTCCAGGCGGGCCGGCCTAGGGAGCGCAATCGCTGGTGCGGCGCCACAACGGTGGAAGCCATCAGGCACCCCCTTTCTTGAAAATGCCCGAAGGACGGATGAGAAGCGCGATCAGGAACACCAAGTGTCCGAAGAAGGGGCCCAGCCCGGACGACAGCTTGGCGCCAAACAGTTGCGCCACTCCGATGATCAAACCTCCGGCGAAGGTGCCCCAGATGTTGCCGAGGCCGCCGAGCACGACCGCCTCGAACGAGTAGAGCAAGCGCTCCGGTCCTGCGGTCGGTGAGAAGGGTGTACGGATGCCGTAGAGCGCAGCGCCGATCGCGATGACCGCGAAGATGAAGCCGGTGACGAGCGCGAAGAAGCGGCGATCGTTGACGCCGACTAGACGCGCGGTGGAGGGGTCATCGGCCACTGCACGCGCCTGCCGTCCCCAATGCGTCTTCCCAATCGTCCAGCTCGTGGCCGCGAAAACGATCACGCTGACCGCCGTGCCTAGCAGGGGCAGAACGCCGATCGAGAGGTCCCCAATCACGAGGCCCTGCAGGGCCACGGCCCCGGCGGGAAGGCTTCGCGTATCGGCGGTAAAGCCTTCCTGTAGCAGGTTCTGCAAGGCGATGGAGAGGCCGAATGTCAACAGAAGTGGCGCGAGAGGGTCTCGACCCACGACACGGTTGAGCAGCGAAAGTTGCAGCGTCCATCCGATCACGAACATCGCAGGGACCACCGCGAGTAGAGAGGCACCGGCGCTGACGCCCGCGCTTTGCATCACGACGCTACACAGGTAGGCGCCTAAGACGATCAGATCACCATGCGCAATGTTGATCATTTTCATCACACCGAGGCTCAAGCTCAGGCCCAGGCCGAATAGGGCATAGAGCGATCCCAGCATGAGGCCGGACAGCAGTGTTTCGACAAATCCAGTCAGCATGCTCAGACTCCGAAATAGGCTTTCGCCACCGCGGCCCGGTCGGCCTCATCCGAGCGACCGCTCAGGACAGTCCGACCCTTCTGGATGCAGTAGTAGCGGTCAGATTCCGCCAGCGCACGCTGGACGTTCTGTTCCACCAACACTACGGCCAAACCATCCTTGCGAGCCCCCGCGAGCAGGTCGTACACCTCGTTCACAGCGAGCGGCGAGAGGCCGAGCGAGATCTCGTCGCACAGCAGCAGACGCGGGTTGCACACCAGCGCGCGAGAAATGGCGACGAGCTGCTGCTGCCCACCCGACAGCGCCGTCGCAGGCCTGTCCAGAAAGCTCGCAAGCACCGGAAATTCCCGGACCACGCGCTCGACCGTCCATGGACCTCGCCGACCGTTGCGCGCGGCGAGTTGCAGGTTCTCCTTCACCGTCAGACTTGGGAACAGGCGCCTACCCTCCGGGACCAAGGCCACACCACGCGACAGCTGGAGACGCTCGGCATCACCACCGACCGGCTGGCGGTCGAGGAGAACACCATCGCGACGCACACGGATGGCGCCGACGATCGCCTTGAGCAGCGTGGATTTCCCCGCGCCGTTCGCTCCGATCAGGGCGACCGTTTCACCGGCGCCGATCTCGAAGCTCAGTCCGAACAGCGCTTGAAACAAACCATAGTGCGCGTCAAGCCGATCAACGGACAGCATGGTCAACCCCTTCGTCCGGATCGGCGCCCAGATACGTGGCACGGACCTCCGGACTACTCAGGACGGTTGCAGGATCACCGTCCGAGAGCACTTTTCCTTCGACCAGCACCACCAGTCGGTCCGCGGCCGATACAAGTGCATGGACCAAGTGCTCGATCCATACGACGGTGACGCCACTTTGATGGATGGAGACGATCAACGCGAGGAGTTGACCGACTTCGGCGTCGGTCAACCCGCCGGCCACCTCGTCGAGCAGGAGCAATCGTGGATTCGTGGCCAGCGCACGGGCAAGTTCGAGGCGCTTGCGCTGCAACAACGACAAATCCGCGGCACGATGGTTTGCAACGCCGAGCAGGCCGCAGTCCTCCAGGGCCGCTTGTGCCAGATCGCTAGCCTCGCGGCCTCGCAGGCTAGCGCCGAAGGTCGCGGCCACGAGCGCGTTCTCGTAGACGGACATGCCTGAAAACGGCTGGGGAATCTGGAACGTACGCCCGATGCCCGCCCGGCACCGCTCGTCAGCACGCATGGCAGTGACATCTTCGCCGTCGAGGAACACTTGGCCTCCGTCGCAGGCGTGGCTGCCCGCCATCAGGCCAAAGGCGGTGCTCTTGCCAGCTCCGTTCGGGCCAATGACCCCCAGCAGTTCCCCTTCCCGCACGGCAAGGTCCAACTCAGGGATGACCAGCATGTCCCCATAGCGCTTGCTGGCCTTGCGCAGTTCGAGCAACATGGCTTCACCCCTGCCGAAGCAGTTCGAACTTGCGTTGTACCGGGATCTCCGGTGCGGTCTTGTTGTTCGTAATGAAGAGTTCGGGTTTGCCCGCAGAGCTCAGATGCCACTGTCCACCGACCACGCGCATCTTTGAGACGTTTTTGATGCCACTGTCGGCGAAATCGAGCCGACCGATCACCGTGTCGAGCTTGAGCGTTCGAATGGCGTCGGCGACCTTCGCGGGATTCTTGGGCTCTCCACTCGCTTTCAACGACTGGATGCCCACTTCGAACAGCGCATGCACGACCCCTACGGGCTGCGTCCACTCCTTCTTGCTAAAGGCCTGGTACGCGTCCGCGAGCTGCTGCGCGCTCTGACCGGTGAGGCTGGATTTAAAGGGATAGGCGGGCGTCCACCACACTTCTGTAGACATGCCTTCGGCGCTAGGTCCCAGCGCCGCCACGGCGCCTGGAAACAGCAACGCCTTCGCGACCGTGGCGACCTTCGGCCGGAAGCCCATCTGCCCCGCCTGCTTCAAGAAGCTCGCCCACTCAGGCGGGTTGCACAGACCGGTGACGATCTCAACGTTCTCTTTCTTGAACGCCTGAATAAACGACGAGAAATCGTCGGCCCCGACGGGATAGCGGCCGATGTCGACCACCTTGAATCCCCCCTTGGCGAAGAAGGCCGGCAACCCGTTCTTCGCATCGCCAAACGCATTGCCGGGTACGTCGTTGGTGAACAGGCCCCCCACCACCTTGTTCGTCGATGCGTTGCTCCAGAGGTCCTGGTACACGGCCGCGACATCCTCGATGCCCCAAAAGAAGTGGAAGACGCTCTTGAATCCCTTGGCGGGATCGCCCCGCTGCGGAAACATCCAAGCTTGCCAAGGCCCCTGAGTCGAGATACACGGCACCCCATTGAGTTCGCATTGCTGCGAGACGTTGGGACCGATCGCGACCTGCGCCAGCATCAGGTCCACGTTCTCCTTGTTGATGAGTTCCGCTGCCAAGTTGGACTGCCGATCTGGGCTGCTCTGGTCGTCGCGCGCGAGGATTTCCACGGCGTAGGTCTTTCCGCCGATGTTCAAACCGCTGGCGACGCTCTTGCGCACCTGATCCAGGATGAAGTCGTCGGACTCGCCGAAGGGCGCGAAGGGCCCCGTCTTGGAGCTGATGTATCCAATGCGGAGAATGTCTTTTCCCGCGGCGAGCGCATGGGTGCCCCACCCCAACGTCGAGGCGATCGTCGCGGCCGCGGCCGACTTGAGAAAGGCGCGCTTGGCGGCGACGGGATCAGGGTTTTCGCGAGACAGGTCAGGCAGTTGCACGTGGAACTCCAAGTCAATGGTCCGGAATGGACCGCATGGAGGGCAACTTTGCCGGGTGATGCGATTGCCGACTTGGCCGAGACGGCGCACAAAGTGGGCTGGAACGGAACTAGGGTTACCACTGCGTCGAAGCCTTACTGGGCCACTTGCCTGGCACCCTGCTTGCTTTGCACACTATGTCACCGCCCTTCCCTGCGGGCTGCTTCGCCAATCTCGCACCGATCGGAGGCAACCCGCACCACCTCGATGAGTCCCGCCACCGATACATTCGCCTCACCGCCGACTCACCGCTTTGCCTTCGCGACGCCCGAAGGTATGGCGGAGCAGGACCGGTTGGACTACTGGCGGCAGGCGGTGTGCGAAAACATCGTAGATCTTGACTTCGCACCCCACGCAGACAGCACCTTCCACGCCTCCGCGGCCGTCATCCGTCTCACCGAGGTGGCGGTGTCCCGTATTCGGGCGTCGGCGCACGATGTCACCCATGTGGCGCCACGTTCCTCAAACAATTTGGAAGAGCGGCTGGTGCTGAACTTCATACTGTCAGGCCATGTGCTGGTACAGCAGGACGGACGGGAGGTTCTCATTGGCGCAGGGGACGGTGCGCTGTGTCAGGCCGCCCACCCCTATGCGTTGCGCTCCGATCAGCCGTTCGAACTGGCCTGCATCACCCTGACGCGTGACGCGGTGCTCAGCCGCGCCGCGAACGTGAGCCGACTGACCGCGACCAGCTTGGCGCGAGCGAGCGAACTCTCGGGAATTGTTTTCGGCTACGTGTCGGGCTTGGCCACGAGCACGATCGCGCTGAACCCCCTCAACACGGCAAAGATCGGCCACCACTTCAAGGATCTGCTGGCCGCCATGCTGAACGAGGCGCTTCCGAATTCGCCGCTGCCGCTCTCCGAATACCGCATGGCGGCGCTCATTCGGGTGAAGGACTTCGTAGAACGGCACCAGACGGACCCCTCTCTCGACACTGCCTCGATCGCGGCCGCGCTGAAGCTTTCGCCACGCTATATCAACCAGTTGCTGGAAGCAGAAGGAACCTCGCTGTCGAGGTACATCTGGCGCCGCCGCGTGGAACGAGCCGCTGCCGACCTGCGAAACCCTGCGCTACAGGGCCGCAACGTCACCCTGATCGCCATGGCGAACGGCTTCAACGACTTGGGACATTTCAGCCGATCCTTTCGTCAACGCTTTGACGTGTCGCCCCGCGCGTACCGCGACGCCTCCACCGCGCCGCGTTGAGACTCGACGTGAACCCACCCCGGTCTTACCCACCGAGAGTGGCGCCCGGTCTCTGACCTGATCCGGCACTGACGCGCGCCACGCAATTCCAGGGCTTCTGGGAAGGGCCCAACACGACCCCCGGGCGCTCGCTGCCTCTAACCCCGTCGCGGATAGCAGCAGCCCGACGAGGCGCGGTCACATGCAGGATCTTCCACCCGCAAACTGATTTCCGATGAGCGGAAATTGTCGATCAGCGGGCGCAGCCGATTCCCACAATCCGATGCATCGACAAGCGACGCGACCCGCGTCGCGCGTGGCACCACAAGGAGATCAACATGAAACTCGCGAGTCTCAAGCAAGGTGGCCGTGACGGCACCCTCATCGTCGTCAGCCGCGACCTCAGGCGGGGCGTTAAGGTTCCCCACATCGCCACTACGCTGCAGCAGGCCATCGAGCAATGGGAGAGCGCCCGCATCGCACTTGATGAGGTCTATCAAGCCCTCAACAAATCCGGAGTTCCGAATAGCTTCGTGATCGACGTGAGCGAACTGGCCAGTCCCCTGCCGCGCGCCTTCCAGTTTCTCGACGGTTCGGTGTACTTGCACCATATGGAAAAGGCGCGCAAGGCGCGCGGCGCGGAGATGCCCCCCAACTACAAGACCGACCCGCTGATGTATCAGGGTATGTCGGACCGCTTCATCGGGCCGCGTGACGCCATGTGCATCCCGGACGAATCTCTGGGCCTGGACTACGAAGCGGAGCTCGCCGTCGTGCTGGACGACGTTCCGATGGGGTTGACCGCCAACGAGGCCAGTGGCCACATCAAGCTGCTGATGCTGTTGAACGACTTCACGCTGCGTACGCTCACCCGCACCGAACTCCCCAAAGGTTTCGGTTTCATGCAAGCCAAGCCGACGAGTTCGTTCTCACCGGTGGCCGTGACGCCCGACGAACTGGGCGATGCCTGGGACGGCGAGAAATTGGACCTGCCGATTCGTTCGTCCATCAACGGCGAAGCCATGGGCCACGCCAACACCGGCAAGGACATGTTCTTCACCTACCCGACCCTGATCGCCCATGCCGCCCGCACGCGCAGCCTGAGTGCTGGCACGATCATCGGCGCCGGCGCGGTGTCCAACCTCGACGCGTCGACTGGCTACGCGTGCCTGGCGGAAAAGCGTGCCGACGAGGAACTGTCCACCGGCAAGGCCACGACCGCTTGGCTGCGCTTCGGCGACAGTGTGCGAATCGAAATGCTGGACGCTCAGGGCAACACCATTTTCGGTGCCATCGACAACAAGGTGGCGCGGGGCTGAACATGCTCGTGGAGCAACGCACCTACACCACGCACCCGGGCAAGGTGCGGGAATACCTCGCCCTGTACCAGGCGCAGGGCCTTGAGATTCAGCAGCGGATCCTGGGTCGCATGGTTGGCTACTACCACAGCGAGATCGGCGAGATGAACCAGGTCGTCCATCTGTGGGCATACGAAAGCCTGGACGAACGCGCCGAGCGACGCGCCGCCTTGCTGGCCGACGAGGGCTTCATTGCCTACGTGCGCCAGATGCTGCCGCTCCTGGTTCGACAGGAGTCCCGCATTCTGCGTCCCGCCCCCTTCTTCACCCCCCATTGGCAGTCACCGACGCCTGCCGCGACGTCCTAGTTGATTCAAGGAGACCTCCATGCTTTGCAAGAAACTTCATCACGCCGCCTACCGTTGCCGCGATGCCCGCGAGACCACGACGTTCTACACCGAGGTGCTGGGGCTCAAGTTCTCCCATGCGATGGGTGAAGACCACGTGCCCTCCACCGGCAAATATTCCCCCCACGTGCACATCTTTTTCGAGATGGAGGACGGCAGCAACATTGCGTTCTTCGAATGCCCGCGCGATCCTGGCAACGTGAAAGACATGGAATCACCCGACTGGATCCAGCACTTCGCTTTCGAGGTCGAGGACATGGACGCGCTGCTCAAGGCCAAGGCCGACATGGAAGCCCGCGGCATGAAGGTGGTCGGCCCCACCAACCATGACGACTTCATCAGCTCGATCTACTTCTTCGATCCGTCCGGCCACCGGCTCGAGTTGACAACGCGGACCTGCCGCGACGAAGCCAGGCTGCAATCGTTCGTTGACGAAGCACCCGCCGTCCTGGCGCTGTGGGAGAAGACGCACGACTGGTCGCAGCGGCACACCCTGTTCGGCAGCAGCACGGGCTACGAGCGCCAACCCGGCTGATCGCCCAGCCGCCGGGCTATCGGACACACATGACGCCGATGCCGCGAGGGCGGCGCGTGACGCCTCGAACCAGGAGACAAAAGAATGATTCGCACCAAGTTGCTCATGCTCGCTGCCATTTTGCTGGCGGCGAGAGTGCACGCGGCCGAGCCGCCCATCACGTTGTTGCAGGGCTTCGGCCCGGGCGGCAACTCGGACACGATCGCCCGCATCGTGGCGCAGGGCTTGGGTAAGGAGCTGGGGCGCACCGTAGTCGTCGATGCCAAGACAGGGGCCGGGGGGAACATCGCCAGTGCAACGGCCGCCAAGGCCAAGCCAGACGGCAACACGCTCATCCTGATGACGGGCGGTCACGCGGTCTCGGCTGCCGTTTACCGAACACTGCCCTTTCACCCGGTCGACGATTTCGAATGGCTGACAACAGTCACACGCTTTCCCTTCGTGATCGCCACGAGCAGCCAGAGCCCCTACCAATCGCTGCCCGACGTCCTCGCTGCCGCCAGGGCCGCTCCGGGCCAGCTCTCATTCAGTTCCGTGGGCATCGGTTCTACGCAGCATCTGGCGGGTGAGCTGTTCCAGTCGATGGCTGGCGTGCGGCTCAATCACATCCCCTACCGCGGTGGCGGTGCGCCAGTACAGGACGTCATTGCCGGGCGCGTCGATTTGCTGTTCGACTCTGTAACAGTAGCCAGGACGCAAGTCGAGGGCGGGCGCCTGCGGGCCCTCGGCGTGACGTCACCGGGCGCCACCCCGCTGCTACCGGGCGTGCCACCTGTTTCCAAGTCCGTGCCCGGCTTTGAGGTCATCTCCTGGACGGCCGTGGCGGCACCTCGAGGCTTGGCACCTGAGGTCTCCGAGCACCTGCGCGGCGCGCTCGCGAAAGTGCTGCGTTCGCCGGACGTGGTGCGCCAGTTGGAGGGCACGGGCGGCGAAGTGGCCGCATCCGCAGACGGGGCCGCCACCCGCGCCTTCGTCGAGTCGCAAGTTGCCAAGTGGAAGCGGGTGGTGAATGACGCCCGCATCGAGCAGCAATAGAAGCGCCCTTCACTTTCAGTACACAGCAATAGCCATGACTTTATCCAAGCATTCAGATACTGCCGCGTTCGACATCCTTGTAGTGGGCTATGGCCCCAGCGGCGCCACCTTTGCCAATCTCATGGCACGTCGCGGCTATCGCGTGGCAGTCATCGACCAAGCGACCGAGATCTACGACAAGCCCCGCGCGATCACCGCCGACCAAGAGGTCATGCGGATTTTCCAGGAACTCGGCCTCGCCGAAGAGATCGCCGCGACCACATCCCCCCACCCCGGCACCGACTTCGTCGGCATCGATGGCCAGGTGATCAAGCGCTTCTATCCGGCTCCGCCGCCCCACCTCCTTGCCTGGGAACCGACCTGGATGTTCGTGCAGCCGGAACTGGAAGCCACGCTACGCCGGGGCCTGGAAGCGCAAGCGGGTGTTCAGGTGTTCCTGGGCCACGAGTTCACCGGATGTAAGCAGGACGCGGAAGGCGTGGAAGCCACATTCCGGCGCCTGTCGGATGGTGTAGAGATTGGCCTGACCGGACACTACCTCGTGGGCGCCGATGGCGGTCGCAGCGCGGTGCGGCGGCGCATGGACGCGTCGATCGAGGACCTCGCCTTCGATGAGTGGTGGATGGTGGTCGACGCATGGCTGCGCGGACCGATCGACCTGCCGGCGCGCTGCGTCCAGTACTGCCGTCCCTCGCGACCGGGCACCTACATCGTCGGCCCCGACAACTTGCGACGTTGGGAGATCAAGCTACTTCCCGGCGAGACGCCGGAGGACTTCGCCACGGACGAGGCGGTGCTTGCGGTGCTGTCGGAGTTTGTAAACACCACGCCTCTGGAGCTCTGCCGCACCGCGATCTATCGCTTCCATGCCCTGGTCGTCGACACTTGGCGGCAAGGACGCCTGTTCTTGATGGGTGACGCCGCCCACCAGATGCCTCCCTTTCTGGGCCAGGGCCTGTGCGCAGGGATCCGCGATGCGATCAACCTAGCGTGGAAGATTGACGGTGTCGAGCAGCTTGGATACACGACGACGCTGCTTGACAGCTACGAGGTGGAACGCAAGAAGCATGTCCGCACAGTTGTGGAGCACGCCAAGTCCTTCGGCCTCATCATCGGCGAACTCGACGCGCAGTCGGCACTTGAGCGCGATCGACGTCTGGCCGAAGAGCTCGCCACTGGGAAAGCCATTACCGTTCGGCAGAAGTTCATCCCGCCGCTGGAAGCCGGCTTCATTGGTCGTCTGCCTGACGGAAGCTTGGCGCCTGGCGCCGGCGAGCTATTCGTCCAGCCCTGGGTCCTCGAAGGCGGCGTAGAAAGGCGCCTCGACGACCTGCTTGCGCCGGGCTTCATGATGGTCTCGGCCCGGCCTGCGGCGCTGGAGGGGCTGACGAATGCGCAATTGGCGCAATGGCAGCGCATCGGCGGCAGCCAACTTCTCGTGGCCCAGGACGATCACGAGGCCCGCTCGCCCGACGTGCTGGTCGTGCGGGAGCGCGACGGCCTGCTTGCCGAACAGCTGCGCGCGCTGCAAGCCCAGGTGCTGCTGGTGCGTCCCGACAGATACGTCTTTGCGGCAGCCAGGACAGACGAAGAACTGACAGCGCTGCTCGACCAGCTCGAGCGCGGGCTGTTCGCGATCGTCGACGCGGGCCTCGAGGCCCAGGCAAGCGCCGCCTAAGTTCCATTCGACGGACCCATTTCACAAAAAGGAGACTTCACGTGCCTAATCCCCCCCTCATCATGCGCCGCACCCTCGCCCTGGGCCTCTCGACCGCCTTTCTCTCCTTCGGCGCCCTGGCGCAAAGCTACCCCACCAAGCCGATCCGGTGGGTCGTGGGCTTCCCGGCGGGGGGTGGCACAGATGTGCTGGCGCGCACGGTGGCGGCGCCCATGTCGACCAGCCTCGGCCAGCAGGTCTTGGTCGACAACAAGGCGGGCGCGGCCGGCATGATCGCTGCCGAAGCCGTGGCGCGCTCGGAGCCGGACGGCTACACGCTCCTGACGGCTGACATCGCGATTCTTGCGCTCAATCCCGCGATCTACCCCAAGGTGAGGTACAACCCGTTGGTTGACTTCGTCAATGTCGGATTGATGGCTCGCTTCCCCCTCCTGATCGCTACCCACCCCTCCAGCGGGATCAAGTCCATCCAGCAACTGGTGGCGGACGGTAAGAAAGGGGCCAACGTCAACTACGGCTCGGCTGGCGTCGGGACGCCGCACCACATGGCGATGGAGGTGTTGCTTTCGACCACCGGCATCAAGGCCACGCACGTCCCCTACAAGGGTGATGCACCGGCGCTGCAGGACGTCGCTGGTGGGCAGATCCCACTCGCCGTGGTGGCGCCCTCACTGTCGCTTCCGTTCGTCAAGGAGGGCCGGCTCGTTCCCCTGGCAGTCACTTCGGAGAAACGCATGCCGCAACTACCCGACGTGCCGACGCTGAAAGAGCTCGGCTATGCCCCAGCCGCAGTATACGCTTGGCAAGGCATGGTTGTGCCCAAGGGCACGCCGGCTCCCGTGGTGGCAACGCTGTCGAGCCAGATGCGCGCTGCGATCGAGCAACCGGCTGTTCGCCAAAAGCTGGCCGACCTCGGCATGGAAGCGATCGGGAGCGATTCCGCCGAAATGGACCGCTACGTGCGAGAGCAGATCGCCTTCTGGGCGCGGCTGATTCCTCAGCGGGGCATCAAGGCCGACTGAGATGACAGGCGGCTCCAAACCCGGCGAGTTGCCAACTCCGCTCCCGCGTGCGGAGGCGGGGGGTGGTCGACGGGCGGGGAAAGAGGCGCGCGAAGGTTCGCTGCGTCGCGGAGCGTCCGTCTTGCGGTTGCTAGCCACGGCTGGACGGCGCGGGATGGCGCTGACTGATCTGGCCCGCGCCACAGGCCTGCCCAACAGCAGCATGCACCGCCTGCTGGCCCAATTGCAGGCCGAGCGCCTCGCAATGCGGATCGAGGACACCCGACACTATGTGATTGGACCATTGGCGTATGAGCTGGGCCTGGCAGCTGCGCAGCAATTCGACGTGCGAGCCCAACTTAGGCCTACGCTCGAACGACTTGCACAAGACGCCGAGGAGACCTCCTACCTGATCCTGCGGAGCGGCGAGGAGGCGGTCTGTCTCGACTTGGCAGAAGGCCC
The DNA here is from genome assembly GCF_030316985.1 of Variovorax sp. J31P179. Lineage (NCBI taxonomy): Bacteria > Pseudomonadati > Pseudomonadota > Betaproteobacteria > Burkholderiales > Comamonadaceae > Variovorax > Variovorax sp. J31P179. The sequence continues at coordinate 62,959 of NZ_JASZYL010000023.1, forward strand.
GACTCCGCTGCGCGTGGTCACGCTCCAGGTCGGCAGCCGGCGGCCTCTCGGGTGGGGCGCCGGTGGCCTCGCCATCCTGTCGGCGTTGCCCGAAGACGAGCGCCGCTTCATCCTCGGGCGGGTGACGTCCCGCATCGAGCGCCAATGGGGCTTTCCCGCCGCCCTGGTGGAGGCTTCCGTCGCCGAAGCCGCACGAACGGGCGTGGCCGTCATCCGCAACCGGGTGAACCCGGGCGTCACAGCGCTGGGCATGCCCTTTCTCGACAGCCTGGGTCAGGTGGTAGGGGCAGTGACGCTCGCAGCAGCCAACGCGCGCATGGGGCCGGAACGCCTGTCTCGGCTCACCGAACTGCTCACACGCGGGCGCCAAGACATCCGCAAGACCCTCGGAGCCGGCCAGTGGCTGCGCCTCGGCGATTGAAGTCTGAAGCACGCCGCTCGAACCGCGGACGCCAGCGATTCACATCCGCCTGACCTGATCTATCCAAGTCGAGAAGGCCGTCATCTGCAGCCCGACGAAGCGGATCGTGTCCACATCGATGCACCGACCCTCGGCATCGAACTTGGCGGCCGCATTTCCGATGAAGACCTCGGGCTTTGCCAGCACGCGCGCGTCCATGAAGAGCAGCACCTTGCCCAGGTCGTACTGGACACGCGCGCCGCCGAGCGGACCGGGAGAGGCTGACAGAATCGCAACCGGCTTGCGTGCCAATGGCTGGTCGGCTCCCCGGGAGACCCAGTCGAGTAGGTTTTTCAGCATGCCGGGGATCGAGAAGTTGTACTCTGGTGTCGCGATCACTATTCCGTCGGCCGCCTCGATACCTGCGCGAAGCTCGGCGACAGTTCTCGGATAGCCCGACCTTGCCAAATAGTCAGCGTCGAAGGGCGGGATTGAACGCCAGTCGACTACATCCAGTTTAGAGTGCGGCGGCACCTGCTCCGCCGCCAAGCGCAATGCCATGGTGTTGTACGAGGCCTGTCGCTGGCTGCCACTGATGCCCAGTAGGCGCTGATTTTCTGAAGCCATAGGTTCCTCAAATTCGTGGGAGCGGGATCGACCGTGTGAAACAGAGAGTGCGACGAGTCTCCATCCTCATTCTGTCTACGCCCAGGTCGAGCGAGGCTGCTTTTCCGTCTGGCGGAAGTCGAGTGACGCGAATCACGCTAGCTCACGCGAGCACCTGCGCTGCGTTGACACGTCCGATGACAGGAACCGGAGGGATGAGGCCAATCAGTCGTTGGAAAACTCGCGTTCGCTCACTCGACGGCGACCGTGTCATCGACGTAGGCCTTCCTCCGGCGGCTTGGCCTGCACAAGCGTGCCGAATGCCGCCAATGTCGGCCGGTCATTGCGAACTCTGGATTAAAAGCCGAGCAGGACGCCCCCACGCGCCCTTCGCGAAACTTCGCGCACGGGCATGCTGTTACTTGACGGTGAACCTCACAAGAACCGCATTTCCCGGCTCACTGATGGTGGCCACGACTCTGTCCCCGCGGGCCAAGACCAGTCCCGTCGTACTCAAGCGATTTCCGCCCGAGAATCGCAAGTCGGCCTCTAACTTCGTCCCTTCGGAACGCAACACGGTAAGTTTTCCAGTCATCTGATGCGCTCCGTATTCTTCGTCGTGGTCGAATACGTAGATCACGGCACCCTCCGGCAACGAAACGAATTCGAACGTAATGTCGTTCGCGCTTTGCACCACGCCTCCGTGTCGGGGTTCTGCAATGCCATGGCCGTACGCTGACATGCCTGCCACTGCCAAAATCAACGAGCCAAACGACCAGATGAAAGTACGCCACATCTTCAACATGATGGTGAGCTCCGATAGATCGCTAATCCGCGGTGATCTTCCTTGTCTCAATCAAAGTTTTCCACCGCGCCCACTCGCGGGCTTGAAAGGCCGCGAACTCGGCCGGCGTGCTCGCAACGATCTCCAGCCCCTGGTCCACCATTCGCTTCTTCACCTCCGGATCATTGATCGCCGCTATGGCCGCAGCGCCGAGCTTTTCCTTGACCGCTGGCGGCAACCCCTTCGGAGCAGCCATACCTTGCCATGAATACACCTCGGCCCCTTTCACGCCGGCTTCTGCGAGCGTTGGAACGTCGGGAAGGACGGGAGAGCGCTTGTCGCCGGTGACTGCGATCGCGTGGAGCTTTCCGGCTTTGATGTGCGGCAACACTGCATTCACATTCTGAAATGAAAACGCGACTTGGTTGCCGAGAAGGTCGTTCATGGCTGGCGCGCCGCCCTTGTATGGAACATGAAGGCCTTCCGTACCACTCTGCTGCCAGAACACTTCGGCAGAAAGATGGTCAGACGATCCATTGCCCGAACTCGCGAAGGTCACTTTTCCGGGATTGGCCTTGAGCATTGCAACCACGTCCGCAACGGTGCGCGCTTTCTGTTCAGGACTCCCAACGAGGACATTGGGTGCCTGAACGGGAACGCTGATGTAGTCAAAGTCTTTGGTGGCGTCGTACGGAACACTCTTTTGCAGATGCGGTGTGACGACGAAGGCCCCGAGTGACGACACCAGCAGCGTGTAGCCGTCCGGCGCCGCCCGCTTTACGATGCCGGCGCCGATCGTCCCGGTGGCGCCAGGCTTGTTGTCCACCACAAAGGTCTGTCCCAGCTTGCTCTGCATCTGCAACGCCATTGCCCGAGCGACCATGTCCGTCGATCCGCCTGCAGGAAATGGCACAACAATGGTCACGGTTTTCTCGGGCCACGACGTCGCCTGCGCAAACGCACTTGCAGCCACGACAATTGAAATGGCAGCTAGGGAAACGCTGATCAATAGGTCGCTGCGGGCACGGCCCGTGCATGCGTGAAGACATCGCAAGTCACAGCACCACCGAGATGAACCAACGCAGTTTTGCCAGCGCCGAGT
>NZ_JASZYL010000024.1:0-59782 GCF_030316985.1 Variovorax sp. J31P179
ACTCGGCGCTGGCAAAACTGCGTTGGTTCATCTCGGTGGTGCTGTGACTTGCGATGTCTTCACGCATGCACGGGCCGTGCCCGCAGCGACCTATTGATCAGCGTTTCCCTAAGCGTTGCGATCGGCCCGGTGCCTGTAGCCGCGACGCAATGACCGCAAGCGCCGCGCCGCCCCCGCGCGGTCTTGGGCCGATTTCCTTGCCACCGCAAGGTGTCACCACGCGGACGCAGAAAATGATTTCCAGTGAGGGCGGTCAGGGCGGCTGTATATTGCCAGCGTCCAGTCCGGACGAAACCTTACCTGAAGGCCCTCGATGAATTTGTTTGCTCCTTTGACTCTCGCTGCATTGCAGCTGGTTGCCGTCGCCGCGTATGCGCAAGGCAACAACACCGTTGATCCTTCCCAGGGGAAGGCGCGGGCAACGCAAGAGACCACGTCTCAGGAGCGCTCTGCGGCTCGCGCCGATCGCAAAGCTGAAGGCGCGGCTGCGGCCCGCGGGCCCCAAATCGCTGAAGGGCAGTCGACCCCCACAGCAAGGGAAACACCGGCTCAGAGCGACCGTAAGGAAGCGAGCAAGAAGCGGCGCGCGGCCAATAGCGAACTGAACAAGGCCGGGGCGCTCCCCCGCGGCGGCAACAATCAATGATGCCGATTCATTTCCAGCAGGGGAACTCGACCCGCTAAGCGAACGGCCCCCTGGAGGCTGCATGCCGCCGGGGGCTCCGAAGGCGGGGCCTGCCGTTTGAGCGTTTCACTTACTGCGATGGTGCTGGGCGCCCAATTGCTGGGGGGGCCGCGGCCGGAACGAGCGCGCCGCCCACGTCCTTGAGAAGTCGCTTGAACTCAGGGGAGTCTGCCATGATGGTCCCGGCCGCAGCGCGCAGCCGATCGACCGCCTCGTCTGGCAACACGAACGTGGTCGGCTGCTTGTTGAGGTAGGCCAATTCGTCCTTGTCCTTGAGTGCCGCGAATGACACGTCGATGGCATAGATCTCGGCGTCAGGCCCCCGGGTGATGGCTGCGACGGCAGGGTCCTTGTTGCCCGCCATCGCCGCGGACGTCCGAATCTTTCGCATCGTGTTCCAGCGGGCGGCCATGTCCCTCAGCAACTCGACCGCTTCGAACGAGTAGCGGTCGATGGGCACGCCGCTCGACTTAAGCAGGATCTCCACGCTACCGGGTGGCGACTCGGATTCGTCCCATTTCGTCGGCGGCACGGAGAGCGAATTGACGATGAAGACAATTATCCGCTTCGCACTGTCGAGCTGTGTCGGCAACCCAGCCTCCTGCATCGCCTCCAGGACCTCCAGGGAGTCGAGCACGCCCCGCATGCCGACGTTGTCGGATACGCCGCCGTCCACGAGATGGATATAGGGCCGCTTGGCACTGTCTGTGAAATCGGTCAGCGATCTGAGCGAGCGGATCGCGCGCGCGGCTGGTCGCGGCGGGTTGTCTGTATCCGTGAACCGCGCCACCCATGGGGGCGGGGTCATGTTGCAGGTGCCCCCGTAGTTGTTGAGCGTGACTGGCGACAGCACCACCGGCACCGCCGACGAGGCGGCGGCTGCGCGCGACAACGGCACGGCGTTCAGGTCCGAGCACAGGACATCGAACATGCCCTGCTGGAAGACCACGCGGGCGCCGCTCGAAATGTCGGTCGCGGATGCCAGGATGAGCGGCCCTTTGCCCCGGTTCAGATCGCCGAAAGTGGCGTTGTTGAAGAGGACCTCGTCGTACAACTCGGCCGCGAGCTCGGAACGTCCCCACGCTGTCGACGACAGCCTGGGCCAGTTGCCCGGATTCAGCGAACGCGAAATGATGGCGCCCTGCACGTCGCGCTTCAGAAAGCGCTGCTCGTAGTCGTCGAACAGCTTGTCGCCGTAGAGCCCATACGCCAGCGCGGTGAAGCTGCCGCCCGACACGCCGGTGATGACATCGACCTGGTCGATCAGCCGGCCTCTTCCTTTCGGCGTGACGATCTCGGTGCGCCGCAGGTATTCGAGCGCGCCGTACGAGAACGCGGCAGCGCGCGTGCCGCCGCCCGAGAAGGCCAGGATGACCAGCGCGTCCTTGTCCTTGACCTCGGCCTGGCGAGTCTCGAAGCGGTACCCACTGCTCGGATCTGCTTGAGTGATCGGTGGATTGACCGGCCGCGTAGCGCAACCTGCAAGCAACAAAGCACAGGCTGCGAGGCCCCAATGTGAAATCCGCGACTCAGCCATGCGTTCTCCAGAAAGTCGATCAGTGTGAGCGACGGGTTTTTGACTCCAGCCGTTCGGCACTGTAACCGCAAGTCTCACAGCCTTCCGTTGCTCAGTGGACGGCTCACAGGCCGGCTGGAAGTACTGCGGCGTGTGCGCCGCCGCCGCGCACGCCTGCAAGCACAGACTTGTGATTTAATACGTGATCACATTTTGTATGTTGACAATCTTGGGTTGCCACCTCTCAGGGTGGCAGCTCAAAAATCTTGATATGGCGACAAAGACCCATGAATGTCCTGAAGAAGGCGAGTTCCAAATCCGAGCCTGATCGCACCGAAACCGAAGTGCCGGCGCCGCGCGCCAAAGCGACCCTGCGGCAGCTTCAGACACTTCCGGAGCAGATCGCAGAGCTGATCTTCAATTCCATCGCCGACGGCGAGTACGAGCCGGGCGAGCGCATCCGCGAAGAGGCCCTTGCAGAGCAGTTCGAGGTGAGCCGCGGTCCGGTGCGTGAGGCGTTGCGCATCCTGGAAAAGGATTCGGTCGTCCGCATCCTGCCCAATCGGGGCGCGCACGTGACGCAGCTCTCGATCAAAGAGGTCGCCGACATCTTCGAGATTCGCCGCAAGCTGTCCTCCACAATGATCGCCCGGCTTTCCGCCGACGAGGCGGCGCGCCTCGCCGCAGTCATCGACGCCGACGTCCGTGCACTGGATTCGCTCGCTCTGGACCCGGACGGAAGCCAAGAATACTTCCAGATCTCGTTTCGTCTCAGTCGCGTCTTGCGCGAGTCCTGTACCAACGAGCGGCTCGCCGAGATTCTTGCTTCGCTGTCGCGCCAGACACTGCGGTACACGCAACTGGGCCTGGCCACGCCGGCACGGCGCAAGGAGTCGGCGCGCAACTGGAAGTCCATGCACAAGGCCATGAAAGCCGGCAATGTGGATGCGGCTGCCGAGGCGGTCGAAAAGCTGATCGAGGATTCCCAGCGCGAGGCGATCAGGCAGCTCGAGGCGCGGCAGGGCACCGGTTCCGCTGAAGCGTGATCGCACGGTCTGGCCTCCATCAGGGCGCCGCGCCCAGGACCATGACCATGTACGCGGACATGACAAGGCCGCCCGCCTGAAACAGGCAGCTGTGGGCATTCGGCACCTGTCGCTCGCCGCAGTCGCCGCGCAACCGGCGCACCAATTCGATCATCAGCGGCATGCCGAACATGCCCAGACTTTCGCCTCCTGGCTTCAGAACTGGTCATCCTCGACCGCGAGCGCGCTGTCCGCACCGTGCACCACGGTGTGCGCCAGGCCCGGCGCGCGTGCGAGCACATGGTCGGCATAGAAGCGCGCTGTTTCGAGCTTGGTGCGATGAAAAGCCGGGTCCCCGGCACCATCGCGCAGGCGCCGATGCGAGATTAGCGCCGCGCGTGCCATCTGCCACCCGCCCGCGACGATGCCGAGCAACTCCATGAAGGGAACCGCGCCGACCGACGGCTTCCTCGGGTCGCTGCCGTAGCTGTCGAGAATGAAGCTTACCGCCCATTCGATCGCCTCAATGCCTTCGCCGAGCGTGGCCTCGATGGCGGCCAGCCTCGCATCGTCTTTCCCCGTCAACTGGCGTTGCACATCGCGCATCTGCGCGAGTACCTCGCGAATCGCGGTGGCGCCGTCGCGCGCGATCTTGCGTCCGATCAGGTCGGCGGCCTGAATGCCGGTCGTGCCTTCGTAGATCGTCGTGATGCGGGCATCGCGCAGGTGCTGCGCGGCGCCGGTCTCTTCGATGAACCCCATGCCGCCGTGGATCTGCACGCCCAGCGATGCGATGTCGATGGCGCTCTCGGTACTCCACCCCTTGACCACAGGAATCATTAGGTCGACGAAGGCCTGGCTGCCTGCGCGCTCCGCGGCATCGGCGTGGCCACTTGCGGTGTCCATCGCAGCCGCGACCACGCAGGCGACGGCGCGCAGCGCCTCAGTGCGTGACTTCATCAGCATCAGCATCCGCCGCACATCCGGGTGGCGGATGATCGCGGCCTTGCCGCGCCCGCTGGCGCCGATTTCAACGCCCTGGGTGCGCTCGCGCGAATAGGCGAGCGCCCGCTGGTATGCGCGCTCGGCCAGCCCGATGCCCTGGAGCCCGACGGAGAAGCGAGCGGCGTTCATCATGATGAACATGGTTTCGAGGCCGCGGTTCTCTTCGCCGACCAACCAACCAATCGCGCCTTCGTTGTCGCCGAACGCCAGCACCGCCGTCGGGCTGGCGTGAATGCCGAGCTTGTGCTCGATCGACACGCAGCGCACGTCGTTGCGCGCACCGAGGCTGCCGTCCGCGCCGACGAGGAATTTGGGGACGACAAACAGCGAGATGCCCTTGACCCCTTCGGGCGCGTCCGGCGTTCGCGCCAGCACCAGGTGCACGATGTTCTCGGTCATGTCGTGCTCGCCGTAGGTGATGAAGATCTTCTGGCCGTGCACGCGGTAGCTGCCGTCTTCCTTGGGAACAGCGCGCGTTCGCACCGCTGAAAGGTCCGAGCCGGCCTGGGGCTCGGTCAGGTTCATGGTACCGGTCCACTCGCCGCTGACCATCTTGGGCAGGTAGGTGTGCTTCAAGACATCCGATGCGCGCAGCTCCAGCGCCTCGATCGCGCCATGGGTCAGCATTGGGCACAACGCGAACGACGTGTTGGCGGCGTTGCGCATTTCCTCGACCAACGCCGCGACCAGCCTCGGCACGCCCTGGCCGCCGTGCGCGGGATCGCACGAAAGCGCGTTCCAGCCACCGTCGACGAACTGCCGATAGGCTTCCTTCCATCCGCCGGCCGTGAAGACTTCGCCGTCCTGCCAGCGTGCGCCTTCGCGGTCGCCGCTCGCATTGATCGGCGACAGCACACCGCCGGCGAACTTGCCGGCTTCCTCGAGGATCGCTTCTGCAAGGTCGAGCGAGACCTCTTCGCAGCCGGGCAGTGCTGGCACTTGATCGATCGGTGCGAGCTCGCGCAGCACGAACTGCATGTCGCGAAGGGGGGCAATGTATTCACTCATCGGGTGTTCACTCTCGTTTTCAGTGTGTAGCGGTTTGGTGTCACTCTGGCCTCGGGGCCGCGAAGTCCGGCTTCCTGTTGTCTGCCCATGCCTGGATTCCCTCTGTTGCCGCTGCGGTGCCATCCATCGGATCGCGGAGGGCGCGCGAGAGCTCCATGCCCGATTGAAGGTCCAGATCACAGCTCTTCAGGATCAGCTGCTTGGCCGCACTGACGCCCTCGGGGCTGTTGGCAGCAATCTGACACGCGAGAGTCAACGTTTCATCCAGCAGGCGCGCATGGGGCACGACGAGCTCTGCGAGGCCGAACGCGGAGGCCTCCTCGGCGGAGAACTTGCGGCCCGTCAGGACAATGTAGTTCGCGCGGCCGCGGCCCACCAGCTTGGGCAGCCGTACGGGCCCCCCTGCGCCCGGGAACGCACCTACCGTGTTCACCTCGGGCATCGAAAAAATTGCTCGGTCCGAGGCAACGCGGATGTCGCAGGCCAATGCAATCTCGAAGGAGCCGGCGATCGCAGGGCCGTTGATCATGGCGATCACGGGCGCCCGGAACGCCTCGAGCATCTTGATGAATCGCAACACCGCGTCGCGTGCCTTTTGCGTCTGCTCGGGGGCGAGGGTGGCCCGTTCCTTCAGGTCCGCACCCGCCCCGAAAGTTGTGCCTTCACCCGTGACGATGAGCGCCCTGAGATCCTGCTTGTCCTTCAGGCCGATAAGACAGGCTTCGAGCTCATCAGCCATTTGCGCGCTGATCGCATTTCTTTGCTCGGGCCGATTCATCGTCAGGACGCTGACGTGCGGATCGATCTCCGTGACTTTGACTGTCGTCCAACTGCTCATTCAATCCCTTTCCGTTAGGCCGCCGTACCCAGCACCATGACCATGTAGGCGGACATCACGAGCCCGCCCGCCTGCACCATGCAGTTGCGGGCATTCGGCACCTGGCGCTCGCCGCAGTCGCCGCGCAGCTGGCGCACCGACTCGATCAGGAGCGGCATGCCGAACATGCCACCGTGGTTGAAGGACAGGCCACCACCCGAGGTGTTCATTGCAAACTCGCCGCCCGGCGCGATGCGTCCACCTCGCACGAAGGCGCCGCTCTCGCCGGGCCCGCAAAAGCCCAGTTGTTCAAGACCGACCAGCACGTTGATCGTGAAGGCGTCGTAGATCTGCACGAGGTCGATCTCGTCACGAGTCAGGTCCGCGCGTTCCAGCGCCAGCTGGCCCATTTCGGCGAGCACGCCGTTGTCGATCCAGTCGTCGGTGCCGAAGGGCGTGGCGTGCTGGATGTAGCGTTCGGCGAAACCCTGCACCAGCACCGGCTTGCGAGGGAGGTCTTTTGCGCGCTCGGCCCGAACCAGCACCACGGCGCCGGCGCTGTCGGTCACCTGGCAGATGTCGAGCTTGCGCAGCGGGTCGGCGACCATCGGGGAGGCCAGATAGTCTTCCATCGACAGCGGCGAGCGTGCGATGGCGTTCGGATTGAGCTGCGCCCAGCGCCTCGCCGCCAGCGCGACTTCGCCCAGGTCTTCGGCTCGCGTGCCGTAGCGATCCATGTGCAGGCGCGCCAGCATCGCGTAGAAGCCGATCGGGCTCAGCATGCCGTACGGCTGCACGAACTGGCCGGTCGGCAAGCGGGCATCCTGAGCCAGCCCCCCGCGCGTGCGGCTGCGGTCCAGGCGCTGCGTGCTGCCATAGGTGATCAGCGCCACGTCACACAGACCCGCCTCCATCGCCGCCATCGCGTGCACGATATGGGTCAGGTTCGATTGCCCGCCGACCACGGTGGTGTCGACATAGCTGGGCGTCAGGCCCATGTACTCCGTCACCAGCAGCCCGGCGGCGCGGTCGTCCCAGTGCGCGAACACGGCGTCGATGTCGGTGGGCTTCAACCCCGCGTCCAGGATCGCCTGGCGCGCCGCTTCGCATTGCAGGGATAACGCGGTGTCGCCGGGCTGGGCCTTGCCCATGCCGGCCTCGCCGACGCCGGCAATGGCGAAGCGGCCACTCAGAGCTTTCGGGTCCATGTCAGTCCCTCTCAAGCCTGCTTCGATGAGGCCGCGAGCTGCGCGCGCACATCCTTTTTCAGCACCTTGCCCACGGGGCTGCGCGGCAGCGTGGGCCAGAACTCGACCTGCTTGGGCGTTTTCAGGCTTCCGAAGCGCTTCTTGCACATCTCGACGATCTCGTCGGCCGTGACAACTCCCCCGGCCTTAAGTTCGACTACCGCAGTCAGGCGTTCGCCCCAGTCGGCGTCAGGTACGCCGACCACCGCGCAGTCCTGCACGGCGGGGTGGCCCCAAATCACCTGCTCGATCTCGCTCGGATAGATGTTGAATCCGCCGGAGATCACCATGTCTTTCTTGCGGTCCACCACATACAGGAAGCCGTTCTCGTCGAACACGCCGATGTCGCCGGTGTGGTGCCACCCGAAGGCGCGCGCCTCGGCGGTGGCCTCGGGGTTGTTGTAGTAGCCGGGCGAGACCAGGTCGCCGCGCGCGACGATCTCGCCGCGTTCGCCGGTCGGCACGATGTTGCCGGCATCGTCCATCAGCGCCACTTCGCAGGCGCCAGAAGGGCGGCCGGCGGAGGCGAGGTGCTTGTCAAGCTCGGGGTCGCCATGCACGAAGTGATCCTTGCGCGACAGGCAACTGATGACCCCAGGCACCTCCGACTGTCCGTAGCCCTGCATGAACACCTGGCCCCAACGCGCGATGCCCTCGCGAAGCTTGTCGACCGACATTGGCGCCGCGCCGTACATCACGTACTCGAGCGAGGAACAGTCGCGCGCGGCCACATCGGGGTGCGCGAGCAGGCGGTAGATCATGGTGGGCGGCAGGAAGATGTGCGTCACGCGCTCGCGCTCGATTGCTTCCAGGATCACCGCCGGGTCGGCTGAGGGCGCGATCACGTTGCGCGCGCCGAAGCGTGCCAGCGCGACCATCGTCGCCCCCGCTGCGTGTGTGAGCGGCGCGACGACCAGATGCACTGGGTCTTTTCGAGGAGGCATGAACTGGTTGACGATCCGGTACGCCGTCTCGAGCGAGCGGTGGCTCTGCATGATCGCCTTCGGGCGGCCCGTGGTGCCCCCGGACGACTTGATGAGCGCGATGTCATCACCTTCGCGCCGCACGGTAACGCGCTGGCCGGCGAATTTCTTCACCCACTGCGCAATGTCCTGGCCGTTTTTCTCCAGGGGCTCCGTCAGGCCGATGATGCGCTTGAGCGTCGGGATCTCGGCTTTGAGGCGTTCGAGGTGCGGCGCGTATTGCTCGTGGCAGATCAGCACCGCGATCTCGCAGAAGCCGCCGAACCAGACGATGTCCTCGATCGAGTCGCGTGCGTTGAGCGGCACAAAAACCGCGCCGCTGCGCATCACGCCCAGCATCGCCGGCAGCACCATCGGGTGGTTGGGCGAAAGCACAGCCACGTGCGTGCCTGGCTGAACGTCGCGCACCAACGCGGCGGCTACCGCGTGCGATGCGTCCTCTGCCTCGCGGTAGCTCATTTGCACGTCGCCGCCCTGGACGAAGGTGCGGTCGGGAAATGCCGTGGCGCCGGCGTCGAAGGAATCAATGATCATGTTGTCTCCGGTATCAGAAATGGGTTGAAGCGTTCGCGCCTGAGTTGACGGGGGTGTCTCCGGCGGTGAGCCGGAACATCGGCAGTGCGATTTCGCTGCTGATGCGTTCGAAGCACACCTCCACCGGCGCGCCGATGGCGAGTTGCTCGAAGTCCGAGCCGACGATGCCGGCCAGCATGCGCACGCCCTCGTCGAGCTCGATCATTCCGATCGCGTACGGCACTCGCGATTCGAAAGCAGGGTGCGCGGCCACGTGGCACACCGTGTAGGTGTAGATCCGGCCCCGGCCGCTGGCCTGCACCCACTCGATCTCGTTCGACAGGCATTGCGTGCAGAAATGTCGGGGATAGAACTGGTGGCGAGCGCAGGCGCGGCAGTACTGCACGTTGAGCCGGCCTTCGAGCGCGGCTTGCCAGTAGGGCGTGGTCTCGTTGGTGGGGATCGGCAAGGGCGCCGGGGGCACCGGGCTTTTATCCGTCTCGCGATCTGTAACAACCATGGTTTTGTCTCCGGTAGAGCGGACGTGTCCGCACTGGTGGGCGCAGCTCTGCTGCAATGGGTCAATTAGATCATGGACACATTCCTCTTGTCAACAATCCGAATGTCGAGTAAAGTTTGTGCCTCCGACACGCAGTCGGGCTAACCCAGGCACCCGAACATGACCACACAGACAAAGATTCGCTCCGAAATCACCGGCACCGTATGGAAGATCCTGGTGCAACCCGGCGACACCCTGCAGGCCGACGACACCATCATGGTTCTCGAATCCATGAAGATGGAAATTCCGGTCGTTGCCCCTGAGGGCGGCCGGGTCGTCGAGCTGCTGATTGCCGAGGGCGCAGCGGTGCGCGAGGGCCAGGAAGTCGCGCTCTTCGAAGAAGAATGAGCGCGGCGTCGGCATGAACCTCACGTCCACCCCGGCGCCCACGGCCGCCAAAGCCGTGGCTGCCGGCCTCTCCAGCTACGAAGAACAACGCGCCCACCTCGATGCCCGCGTCCTGGACGCCCTTGCGATGGGTGGTGAGGCCAAGCTCGCGAAGCGCCGCGCCAACGGCCACCTCAATGCCCGCGAGCGCATCGGCCATCTGCTGGACGCCGGCACATTCAGCGAGACCGGCATGCTCGCCGTCTCGGTGCTTCCCGCTGACCGCGACGCCTCGCCAGCCGACGCCAAGATCACCGGCACCGGCCGCATCGAAGGGCGGCGCGTGGCGGTGGTGTCGAACGACATGACGGTCATGGGCGCGTCGTCCTCGGCCGTCAACATGCGCAAGATCGCCCGCCTGAAAGAGACGGCCACCCGCAACGGCATGCCCTTGGTCTTCCTCGGCGAATCGAGCGGCTCACGCGTGCCTGACAGCCTGGGCGCCGAGGCCATGGCTTCAGCTGGCCAAGACCCGCAACAGTACTGCCGGCGCAGGGAAATCCCCTGGGTCAGCGCCGTGCTCGGCCCGTGCCTCGGTTCATCGACCTGGTACACCTGTCTTTCCGACTTCGTTGTGATGCGCAAGGGCGCCTTCCTTGCGGTGTCGAGCGCGCGCGTCACGTCGCTGGCGATCGGCGAAGCCGTGGACCCCGAGGAGCTCGGCGGCTGGAAGCTGCATGCCGAACAGACGGGCCTGGTGGACGTATTTGTCAGCAGCGACGAGGAAGCGTTGGCGGCAATTCGTCGCTTTCTGAGCTACCTGCCGTCGCACGCGGGTCTCCGGCCTCCCAGCCTGCCAGCAGCCGACGCGGTCGCGCCCGACGGGGAGAAGCTGCTCGAGCTCGTGCCCTCTGCGCGCAGCAAGACCTACGACATGCGCAAGGTCATCGCGGGCATTGTCGACGAAGGCAGCTTCTTCAACCTGAAGGACCGCTTCGGTCGCGCGGCAGTTACCGGACTCGCCCGGCTGAACGGCGATAGCGTCGGCATCGTGGCTTCGAACCCGATGTTCAAGGGCGGCGCGATGGATCCGGATGCCTGCCGCAAGGTCACCTCTTTCCTGGTGATGTGCGACTCCTTCAATATCCCGGTCCTCTTCCTTGTCGACACGCCTGGATTCCTGGTGGGCATCGAAGGCGAGCGTAAGGCTGCTCCGGCGCACATCATGAACATGATTCACGCGGTGCAGCTCTGCAGCGTGCCCAAGCTGTCGGTGATCCTGCGCAAGAGCTACGGTCAGGCCTACATCAACATGGGCGGCGGTCGCAACAGCGACGAGGTGGCGGCCTGGACGAGCGCCGACGCCAGCTTCATGGATCCGCAGATCGGGGTCAGCGTGCTTCACGGCATCCGGCGCGACGACGACCCGGAGCGCTTCGACCAACTCCAGGCCGAGATGGCACGCGACACCTCCGCCTACGCCCTGGCCGGTGCCTTTGGTGTACAGGTCGTGATCGCCCCGCAACATACCCGCGCCTGGCTCATCGACGCGCTCGCCACCCACCGCCGCGATCGTGACGGCGGCATCGGCGCGCACGAGATGCGCTCATGGCCCACCTACATCTGAGCGCACTTCGCGTCCGACCCGCAAGAAACTACTTCAAGAGACAACTGCCATGAGCCCCTCCCTACCGGCCAACGCCGCCATCTCCCTTCCCACCGACCCGACACGAAGGTCGCGCGTCTACGCCTGGGTGGTCTTCGCGCTCACCTTCGGCCTGATGCTGTCCGACTACCTGTCGCGACAGGTCATCGGCGCCGTCATCCCGGCCATCAAGGCCGAGTGGGCGCTCTCATACTCGCAGCTCGGCATGCTGGTGAGCGTGGTCTCGCTCGTCGTCGGCCTGCTGGTGGTGCCGATTTCCCTGGTTGCCGACCGTTGGGGGCGGGTCAAAAGCATCACGCTGATGGCTTTCGTGTGGTGTTTGGCGACCATCGCCTGCGGCCTGGCGCAAAGTCATGGACAGTTGTTGTGGGCGCGGGCCTTCGTTGGCCTCGGCGAGGCGGCTTACGGTGCCGCGGGGGCCGCACTGCTGGCCCATGTGTTTCCCGCCAGGCAGCGAGCCGCGGTGCTGGGGGCCTTCCTGTCGGCGAGCCTGTTCGGCTCGGTGCTCGGCGTGGTCCTCGGGGGCGCGGTCGCGGCCCAGTCCGGGTGGCGCATGGCCTTCTTCGTCGTGGGTGCGCCGGGCCTGGTGCTGGCACTGATCTATCCGTTCGTCGTGCGCGACTACAAGACGGTCGCGTTGACCCCCGCGGGCCAGGGTGAGGCCACGCCGAAACGATTGAGCTTCGCCCAGCTCGCACGCGAAGTGTTTGCGTCACGCTCGGGAAATCTTGCCTACCTTGCAAGCGGGCTGCAAATGGCGATGCCGGCGATGCTGATCGCGTGGCTACCGACCTACTTCGGCCGTTACCACGACATGGACGTGAAGAAGGCCGGGCTAATGGCCGGCATGGCAGTCCTTGCAGCGGGCATTGGCATGGTCTTCGGCGGTGGCCTGGCTGACCGGCTGAGCCGCAATCACCCGCGGCGTCGCGCCCTGGTGCCGGCCGCCTATTCATTGCTGACGGCGTTGGTCCTGATGACCGCGTTCGCGTTGCCACCCGGTCCTTTGGGACTCGGTCTGATCTTCCTCGGCGCCTTGTTCGCGGCAGCGCAGGGCGGATGTTCAAGTGCCATCGTTTGCGATGTCACCCACCCCGGCGTGCGCGCAACGGTCGCGGCCACGATGACCCTGGCGAACAACCTGATCGGCCTCGCGCCGGGACCGCTGATCGTAGGCATGCTGTCGGACGTCTTCGGCCTGAAGCTTGCGCTGACATTGGCGCCTGCGATGGCGGTGGCGGCGGCATTCTTCTTCGTCCTCGCCTCGCGCAGCTACGAGGCAGACGCCGCACGCGTCCGGGCTAGAAGCGAGCAGCCCCAATGAACAACGTCTCTACGACATTGTCCGGCTGGCGCGCGCCCGCGCGCACCAACTTTCACGGCATCCTGGTGTCGGTGGTAGTGGCGATCGCTGCCATCTCGCTGGCCGAGCATTACCGGGTGTCGGCCATGCTCTTTGCCTTGCTGCTCGGCATGGCGCTGAACTTCCTTTCGACCGAAGGCCGCTGCGTCCCGGGCATCCGCTTCTCCGCGAGCACGCTGCTGCGCATCGGCGTAGCACTACTCGGCGTACGCATCACGCTCGGGCAGATCGCGGCGCTGGGCGCCATGCCGATCGCGATGGTCGTGGTTTCGGTAGCGCTGACCATCGGCTTTGGCATCCTGCTGGCGCGCATGCTGGGCTATCGAACCCGGTTCGGCGTTCTGACGGGCGGCGCAGTGGGCATCTGCGGCGCCTCGGCGGCAATGGCGATCGCCGCGGTGATCCCGTCCAGTCCCGAGGACAACGTGAAGGAGCGCGCCACCATCTTCACGGTCATCGGCGTCAGCACGCTCTCCACGGCCGCTATGGTCCTCTACCCGATGATCGTCACGGCGCTCGGGTTCGGCCATGAGCAGGCTGGCGTCTTCCTGGGCGGCACCATCCACGACGTGGCGCAGGTGGTCGGGGCGGGCTACAGCATGTCGAAGGAAACCGGCGACGTCGCGACCATCGTGAAGCTGCTGAGGGTCGCGATGCTGCTGCCGGTGATCCTGGTCATCACGCTGTCGTACCGCAAGCACCATGTCGCCGGACCGGCCGGCACGAAAAAGCCGCCGTTGCTGCCCTGGTTCGTGGTGGCGTTCGCGCTGCTCGTTGCCGTCAACAGCGCCGGCCTGATTCCACCGGTGGTGCAGCACACGCTGCAGACGCTTTCGACCTGGCTACTGGTGATCTCGATGGCGGCGATCGGAATGAAGTCGCATCTGAAGGATTTCGCGACCGTGGGTTTCAAGCCGATCGTGCTGATGGTGAGCGAGACCGCGTTCCTCGCGATGCTGGCAACCGTCTTCATCTACCTGGCCCGCTGAGGCCGCTTGTTCGAAAAATCTCCTCGAAATGAAAGGCCGTTCATGACAAATTCACAGGAAGCACTGCAGCGACTGCGGGAAGGAAACGAGCGCTTTGCGTCGGAGGTCCATAGCGGCGAAACGTTTCTGCGGCGCATGCGCAGCGCCAAGACAAACTTCGCGCAGAAACCGTTTGCGATCATCATCGGCTGCTCCGATTCACGCGTGCCGGTCGAGATCGTATTCGACCAGGACCTAGGTGATCTGTTCGTCATCCGTGTCGCCGGCAACATCGTCGCCGCTTCGCAACTGGGCAGCGTCGAGTTCGCCGCAGCCGAATTCGGTACACCGTTGGTCGTGGTGTTGGGGCACACACATTGCGGCGCGATCCTCGGAACTTTGGAGCGGTTGCGGCGCCCCGTCGAGGCCCGCTCTCCGCACCTGCGCTTCATTGCCGAGCGCATTGAGCCGGCAGTGAGTGGCCTGCTGGCGCCGGAGCCCGGATACAACCGGGACACCCTGATCCGGGAAAGCGTTCGAGCGAATGTGCGCCAGTCCGTCGGGCAGTTGCGCCAGGGGTCGAAGATCCTCGAGCGCCTTATCGAAGTCGGGCAGTTGCGCGTGGTCGGCGCCGAGTACTCGCTGGAAACCGGCCGGGTCGAGTTCCTTGAGGACTAGCTCTGGTTGAGGGGCAGAGAAGCCGGTCGAAACACGGTCCCCTCGACCTGTGCGACAGCCCCTAGACGGGCAGCGCGTACGCCGCTGGCCTCTCCGCGAACTCGCGGCACGCATGGGGGCGTTTCGATTCATGCCTGCAGTTGGGCGCTGGCGGCCCGCGCGGCGGCGCGTGCCCAGGGCCGCAATCTGACCGACTGCGGGGCTTGGCCGCTGACCCCTGCACGCTAGCGGAACCCTGGTCCTTCGGAACGCAGGCGATTCTCCAATCCGATAGCCGCCGATGGTACGGCGGGCCGCGTCCGCCGAAACCTCGCGCCGGCTCGTCGCCGCGGGGCCCTGGCGTTGGCGAGCAGAGGCGGCATCGAATCGGTGAATATACTAATGTCAACAATAAGAAATAACGATACTATTTCACTTAGACGACAGCGCCTACCAGCCCCCGTGCGGGGCGGCGGCCCTAAACGCGAATCCACCATTGAAGACAGCAGGACCTACACATGAACTCCCACTTTCACCGCCGCACCCTCGGCGCCGCCCTTGCCGCCGCCCTTGCCGTGTTGGCTGCGCCTGCCGCGTTCTCTCAGGCCCCGTCCGAGAAGCCGCTTCGCGTCATCGCCGCCGGACCGGCCGGAGCGACCACCGACATGGTGGCCCGCCTTTTTGCGGATGGCTTGCAGAAGGAACTGAACCAGCCGGTAATCGTCGACCCGAAGCCCGGTGCCGGCGGCGCGGTCGCGGTCAATGATCTGATGCAAGCGCCGCACGATGGCAACACGGTACTCATTGCGCTCAATGCGCTGGTCAGCGAGATTCCGCATATCGTTAAGCTGCGCATCGACATGTCCAAGGAGATCAAGCCGATTGCCGAGTTGGCGCGCGGCGGGCTCGTGATGGTGGGCAATCCGTCGGTGCCGGCGAAGAACCTGGCCGAAGTTATCGCCTACGCGAAGGCCAATCCGGGCAAGGTGAGCTACGCCTCGTACAGCGCCGGCACCCTGTCTCACGTGATGGGTCTGCAACTGAACAAGGCTGCAGGCATCGATATGACGCATGTCGGCTACAAGGGGTCGACCCCTGCGCTGGCAGACGTGATGGGTGGGCACATTCCGCTCATGTTCGACGGGATCCCGACTTCGATCCCGCTCATCAAGGCCGGCAAGATCGTGCCCTACGCCGTCAGCCTGCCCCAGCGCTCGCCGCTGCTGCCAAATGTGCCGACCTTCACCGAGCTTGGCTACCCGCAGCTGGAGGCTCTCGGCTGGCAAGGCTTGTGGGTCACGCCCGACGTCCCGGTCGCGGCGCAGACCCGGCTGCGCGAAGCTGCGCTGAAGGTGATGGCACAGCCGACGACGCGCGAGCGCTTGAAGGACTTCGGCCTTGAGGTGGGCCAGCCGCGAACGCCGGATGAGCTGACGAAATCGCTGCGCTCCGATTACGAACGGGTCGGCGCCGTGCTGAAGTCGATCGACTTCAAGCCCGAGTGAGCCATGGACACGATGCGCCGAAGGGCGCTCACATTCGCCATCGCCGCTATTGGCGCGACGATGGCCGTTCCCGCCGTCGGACAGCCGCAGGCGCCGATCCGGCTCGCGCTGATCGAAAGCATGAGCGGTCCCTTCGCCAACACCGGAGAAGCGGTGTTTCGCAATCTGCTGTGGGCTGTCGAGCGCATCAATGCAAGGGGTGGCGTGAAGCTGCCGGGCGGTGCGCGCTTTCTGCAGCTGGACCGCTACGACAGCAAGGGGCAGAACGAAGAGGCCCTCTCCGCCTTGCGCGCCGCGATGGACGACGGCGCGCGCATCGTGCTGCAAGGCAACTCTTCGGCGACCGCCGCCGCGCTGATAGACGCCATCGAGAAGAACAACGAGCGCGATCCTTCGAAGCGGATGCTGTTTCTCAACTACTCTGCGGTCGATCCGGCGCTCACCAACGAGCGCTGCAGCTTCTGGCACTTTCGCTTCGACGCCCATGCCGACATGCGGGTCACCGCGCTGATGCAGGTGCTTCAGGAAGACAAGTCGCTGCAGCGCGTCTACCTGATCGGCCAGGACTACAGCTTCGGCCAGTCGGTTCTGCGCGAATCGAAGCGGCAATTGGGCGAGTTTCGGCCAGACGTCCAGATCGTCGGTGAAGAACTCCACCCGATGGGACGCGTGAAAGATTTCGCGCCGTACGCGACAAAGATCATGGCAAGCGGCGCGCAGGCCGTGATCACTGGAAATTGGGGCAACGACCTCACGCTGCTGGTCAAGGCGGCGCGCGAAGCCGGTTTCAATGGCAGCTTCTACACCTTCTACGGCAACGCGCTCGGTGCCCCTGCCGCGATCGGCGACGCCGGCATCGGCCGCGTAGTGGCGGTGGCGGACTGGTTGCCCAATGTGCAGACACCGCAGTCGGAGGCGTTCTATCAGTCCTTCCGCGCGCGCTTTCCGAAGGCGTCGGACGACTATGTCCATATGCGCATGCAGCTACTGGTCGAGGCGCTTGCGCAGGCGATCGACAAGGCCGGCAGTGTCGATACCGTGGCCATCGCACGAGCGCTCGAGGAGGCGAATGTCACGCTCGCGGGCCAAAGCGGGCACATGCGTGCCGACGATCACCAGTTCCACCAGACGCTGGTCGTCGGTGTCATGGACAAGCAGGGCACGCCCGGCGTGAAGTTCGATGTCGAGGGATCGGGCTACGGCTTCCGCGTTGTGAAGACGATCCCGGCCAGCCGCACCGAAATCCCAACCCGCTGCAGGATGAGCCGTTCGGCCTGAAGCGGCGCTAAGCCGGCGCATTCGGCACCGATTGCGGGCCGACCTGAGGATCAAACGAGGAAGCCCCACGCCATGAAGCATTTCGGGAACTATCTTCTGAAAGTTTTGACAGCCGGCGCAATCGTCGTTGTCCCCCTCTATCTTTCCGTCCTGTTGCTGCTCAAGGTCGGACAGTCGCTTGTCACGATCGTGCATCCAATCGCCGCCATGCTGCCGTCATGGCTGCCGGCGGGCAACCTGATGTCGCTCCTGCTCGTGCTCGTTGTGTGTTTGGGGGTGGGCATCCTGATCAGCACGCCGGTGGGGCGCGCTGAACGAGGGCGTCTCGAAAGGAGCCTGTTTCAGCGCGTGCCCGGCTATGCGCTCTTCCGGACGCTGACGCAGCGCATGGCGGAGCAGAGCGAGGAGGACGCGTGGAAGCCGGCGCTGGTCGAGTTCGACGAGGCGCTGGTGCCCGCCTTCGTCGTCGAAGAGCTCGACGACGGGCGGTGCACGGTCTTCGTGCCGTCCGTGCCGACCCCGTTGGCCGGCGCGGTGCACATCCTCGATCGCAAGCGGGTGCATCCGCTGGACGTTCCTTTTGCACAAGCCATCCGGACGATCTCCCGCTGGGGCGCCGGATCCAAGGATCTCGTGGCGGCCATGAAGGTGCAAGACAAGCGAATTTGAGAGAGCTTCAACGCTCCAGCACGTACGCACCGGGCGCCGCGCACAGCGGCCGATGCACACGCGAGCCGGGCTTGCTGGGCGCGTCGACTCGGTCGCCCGAGCGCTCTTGCACCCACGCGCGCCAGTGTGGCCACCAACTGCCTTCCTGGCGTACCGCCGACTTGGCCCATTCATCGGCATCGGCCTGGCTGCTTGGTGCGGTCGAGAAGAATGCCTTGGGCGCTCCGGGAGGATTGATCAAGCTTTGCAGGTGGCCAGCATTGGCCAGCACGAAGGTTGAGTCTTCGCCGAACAGGCGCGCCGTGCCATAGCAACTCTTCCAGGGCGTGATGTGATCGGTGAGCCCGCCGATCACGTAGGCGCCGATCTTCACCTTCGAAAGATCGATCGGAACGCCCCGGATGGTCATGGCGCCCGGCTGGACGTACGGGTTCTTCTCCATGATGTCCAGGAGGTCCGAATGAAACTTCGCCGGCAGCCGCGTGGTGTCCGCGTTCCAGGCCAGGATGTCGAAGGCCGGCGGCTTGTTGCCGAGCAGATAGTTGTTGACCCAGTAGTTCCAGATCAGGTCGTTGGGCCTTAGCCACGCGAACATCGCCGCCAGCTCCGAGCCCTCGATCACGCCCTTGCTGCGTGAGCGGGCCCGTGCGGCGCGCACCGCCGCGGGCGAGTTGAACAAGCCAAGCGTGGTCTCCTTCATCGCGCCGGCACCGTCGAGCACGCAAACGGCCCACGACACGTTGGCCACCTTGGCGGCCTCTTTGCCCTGGCGAGCGCCAGCGAGCCAGCCCAGATAACCCGCAAGTGTCATCCCGCCTGAGCAGGAACCCCACATGTTCACGTCGGGGCTGCCCGTGATCTGACGCGCCACGTCGACCGCCTCGTCCACAGCCATCGCGTAGTGCTCGAGGTCCCAGTCGCGATGTTCCGCCGTGGGGTTGCGCCAACTCACCATGAACATCTGTATACCGCTGTCCACCGCCCACTTCACGAGGCTCTTTTCCGGCGTCAGGTCGACGGCGTAGAACTTGTTGACCTGCGGCGGCACCATGACCAGCGGGCGCCGATACACCTGTGCCGTGTTGGGCGTGTATTGGATCAACTCGAACGTCTCGCTGCGATACACGACCTGGCCGGGCGAGGTGGCCATGTTCTCGCCGATCTTGAACGGCGTGCTGTCCACCTGCATCGGCATCATATGGTTGTGCCGCATGTCATGAACGAGGTTCTTGAGGCCTTCCACGACGCTTGCGCCGCCGGTATCGACGACCTTGCGCACCGCCGCGGGGTTGCCTGCGAGCCAGTTGCTGGGCGCCAGGGCGTCGGTCACGAGTGCGGTGAGGAATTGCGCCTGGCCCTTTTCGCGCTCGCCCAGCTTGGACCCCGCGATCAGGTTATTGAACTCGTTGTGCGTAAGCAGGTAGTTCTGCATCAACCGCTTGTAGGCGAAATTGCCTTGCCAGGCAGGATCGGCGAAGCGCCGGTCCTTGGGGTCCGGCGCCAGATCCGACTTTCCTTGCACGATCTTGCCCAGCGCCTTCGCGTACTTTGCGAGGGAACCGACCGTGGCGCCTGGGGACACCGTGGCAAGCTTGAGCAGCGATTGGGTGGCCTCCGCGAAATCGGCCGCGCGCAGCCCGAGGAGCGGGTTGGGTACCAGCGTGTTCTCGCTGGCGCGTGCGACCAAGTCGCTGAGTTCGTTGATCACCGCCCCCCGGTCGGGCGATGCGCCCAGGCGGCGCTTCGCCGACTTCGCGGGTGGGGTCTTTTTCTTCAGGGCTGTCTTCGCAGCGCCTGCCGTATTTGCCGGCATTCTTGTCTCCTAGTTCTTTTCAGGGGGTCGGGCGATCAGCATGACCATGGAATGCGCCCGTAGGGCGGGCTTGTCCTCGCCCTCGATCTCCATCGAGTTCTCGATGGTGAGCAGGTAACGGCCTTTGCCTTTGTCCTCAAGCGCCACAACGCTGATGTGATTACGCACCCGCTTGCCGGCGCGCACAGGTGCGATGAAGCGCACCTTCTCAAGGCCGTAGTTCACCGCCTGCTTGAGCCGCAAGTGCGAGATCAGGACTTCGAAAATCGTCGGTGCCAACAGCGACAAGGTCAGGAAGCCGTGGGCGATGGTGCCGCCGAAGGGGCTTTCCGCCGTCGCGCGATCCACGTCCACGTGAATCCATTGCGAATCCTCCGTGCATCGAGCGAACTCGTCGATGCGCCCCTGGTCGAGGGTGATCCACGACGACGAGCCGATGCGCTGCCCGATGCGAGCGGCAAGGGAGTCGATGCTGATGTCTGTAGTGCTCATGGGTACATGCCTGTCGCGCTCAGGGCTTGTCCAGGAAGGCGCGGATGGCCGTGACGGACTCGTCCGTGCGGCTCACCAGAAAAAGATGCCCGCAGTCGAAGACCTTGAGCTCCGACTTGCGGATCAGCATGTGCATAAGCTTCGCGTTGGCCAGCGGCACAAGAGGGTCATCCGCGCCTGCCATCAGCAGCGTGGGTTGAGTGAGTCCGGGAAGCCAGAGAATGCTGGTCCAGCCCGCGACCGCGACCAACTGCAGGTAGTAGCCGAGTTTCGATTTCCACTTGACGTGACGGAAAAGTCCGGCGCCCAACGCCGGGTTGGTGCGGAAATCGCCGCCATAGATGTCGCCGCTGATGCGCTGCGAGTACTTCGCGTCGATGTAGCGCTTGGGCGTCGCCATCTTCCAGAGCACGGCAGGCTTGGCGGGAATCATCACCATGCCAGCTGCGGTCGCACAGAGGATGAGCCGGCGGCAGCGCTGGCGGCAACTGTGGGCGAATTCCTGCGCAGCGGCGCCGCCCCAGGAGACGCCCAACACGTCGACCTGCCCGATGCCGAGCTGGTCCAGGATCTGTGTGGCGATCCGCGCGATGCCGCCGAGTCGATAGGGGCATTTCGGCATCTGCGACTGGCCGACACCCGGGATGTCGAAGATGACGATCTCGCGCTCTGGCATTTTTTCGGCAAGTGGCGCGAGCAGCTCGATGTTGCCGCCGATGCCGTTGAACAGAAGCAGGGGCACCCCCTTGCCATTGCCGGCCTGGCGACCGACGCGCACGAAGAGGGGATCTGTGGCCGTGCCGAGATTCATCGTCTCGATGGCGAACGGGCCCGCCGCCTTGGCGGCCTGGCTACGACGCGTCGCACCTTGCGCGGAACCGTATTTCAATTCGCGCTCAATGAAAAGCCGCTGCCGGACATCTGAATGTGCGCCTTGCTCTCGCTGCGGGCAAGACCGTCGACGAGGTCGACCACGGGGTGGCGAAGGCTGTAGCGGTCGCCCGTGGCCGTTGGCTTCAGCGCGTTGATCTTCTCGTCGCCGTACATATAGCGCAGCAGCAGTTCATCGTCGCCGATGCCCTTGTAGCGCTGACGCAGTCCTGGCAGAACGGGTTCGATGGCGGATGGCGCGAGGGCCACGTCCTTCGATCCGTTGGCGATGATCTTGTCCTTTACGTTTGCATCCACCGGCAGCGGCAGGTCACCGAAATAGCCGCAAACGTACTTCTTCACTTCGTCCGGCACGACTTTGTACCGCTCGCCGTTGAGCACATTCATCACCGCTTGCGCCGAGACTATTGCTGGATAGGGCGTGACCATGATCGGCGAGCCGAGTTCCACGCGCACCCGTCCGATCTCTTCCAACACCGCCGACATCTTGTCTGTCATTCCGGCAAGCTTGAGCTGGGATTCCAGGTTGCTCATGGCGCCGCCGGCGTACTGGGTGATGTAGTGGCTCGGTTCGTACTCGGCAGGAACCCCGACCGGTTGATCCTCACGCTCGGCCAGTGCGCCGAAGTACTCACCGACTTCGTCCAGCAGGCCGTCGTTCACCTCTACGTCGAAGCCGATCTCGCGCAAGTTGCGCGCGATCATCTGGCTGGCCGGCAGTGAGTTGCCGTTGGCGAGGGGGTCCACAGCTGTCAGGATGCTGTCGGCGCCATGCACTGCGGCCTCGATGGCGAGCCAAGGCCCGAGTCCGGTGAGGCAATGGGTGTTGAATTCCAGCCGCGCGCGATCGCCGATCGCCTGCTTGATCGCCGGCACCAAGGTGCGCACCCGATCAATCGTCAGGATGCCAGCCGCGTCGGCCAACATCACGGTCCGCACTCCGAACCGTTCCACGCCTTCGCGTGCCTTGTTGACATACAGGGCGTCGTCATAGCCGGGCGCTATGTTGTAGCCGAGTCCAAGGGTCACGTCGGCACCGAGCCGCTGCGCGGTGCCAATGCTCGAAGCGAGGTTCTCGTTGCACAGTAGGGCGTCGAAGACTGCGATTTCGCGAATGCCATTGGCGATCTGCCTCTCGACGAAGAGGTCGGTAATGTCGTCGGCCACCGGAAAGAAGCCGCGCATCAGGTTGCTGCGTATGGCGGCACGCATCGGTGTGTGCCTGATCCGCTCGCGCAGCAGGCGGATGCGCTCGAACGGGTCCTGGTTCAGGAACAGCACGCTGGCATCGAACTGCACCAGCGCGATCGCCTGCATCGAGACAAAACCGGCGCGGTCCATGCGTTCGGCGATTGGCAGCATGTGCTCGGTGCGCATGCGGGTGGCCCACAGGCATTGCTGGCCGTCGCGCAGCGTGTCGTCGGTCAGGTGGATCGTGCGGCGCTTGCCGGTGCGCGCGGTTTCCGCGGCAACGAGTTTCTTGAGATGTTCGAGCATGGTTCAGCCCTCCGTGCCTTGGAGTTGGATCGAGACGCCGGGGCCCTGCACGCTGAGCTGCGCATAGGGCGCGGCGCGTGCCGTGAGGCCGGCGAGAAGGGCTTCCGCCGGCGTCACGCCGACGTAGCGCAGTGCTTCGGGCGAAGCGGCAGCGGGCAGCGCTTGGGGCGCCACGCCGCAGGTCTGTGAAATCACCAGCGCGGCGTCGCTTGCCTCGGGGTGGGCCGCGTGCAATGCGCCCACCGACGGTGCGGCCGCCTTCGGCAGCGCGCCGACGCGTCGAGCCAGTCGTGCATCGACGTCGTTCGACGCCGCGCCGTAGACCTGTTGCAGGGCACGCCGCACGCCAGGCCGAATTTCGGCATAGCGGGGCACGCCCTGCAGATGCAGCAGCGCCTGCTCGGCAATCGGGCGCGCAAAAGGCGCCAGCATCGGCGGCGCGCCAACCTCGCTGCGCACGCGGGCGCATTCGTTGGCAAAGGCGTGCAGATGGTGTGTCTGGCCGGCATCGGCCAGCTTTTGCATGAACTGCGCCGCAACGTCGCCCGGCAACTCGTGCGCATAGGGCGCGAGGTCGAAAACCCAGGCGCGGGCCGGCGCGAAGCCGTGGCAGTCGGCCATCTCCGCCAGCAGCCGGTCGGCCTCGCCGACGGCGTGCAGCAACTGGTCGCTGGCCGGAGTGCCTTGCTTCAACAGGCGCAAGGATTTCAGCAGTGTGCCGAGCGCCGGCACCGACGCGCCGTTCGCCACCGGCGCGAACGCGGTGTCGAGCCCGTCGATGCCGAGGCGCACCGCCTCGAGCGCGACCATCGGCGCCAGCGCCGTCTGGCAGCGCAGGTGCAGGTCGAGCGCGGTCGTGCCGAGGCCGCGGCGCAGGGCGGGCAGCAGGGTGGCCAGGCGGTCGGTGGTCAGCAGGCCTGCCTCGTCGCGCAGCATCACGCGGTCCGCGCCGGCAGCCGCGAGGGCGGATGCCTTGGCGCGCAGGTCGTCGTCACCGTGCGTCGATTCCTGTGCGAACGGCAGGGCGGCGATCGTCGTCAGGCCGAGCGCCTTCGCCGCCTTCATCACCGGCGCCATGCGCTCGATGACGAGCAGCGGATCGATCAGGACGACCTCGGCGACGCCGCGCTGCACCAGTTCGCGCAGCCACAGCGTGCTGACTTCGGTTGGAATGACATCGCAGCCGCGCTGGCCGTGATCGGTCAGCAGCGAAAGTGCTGCGCGCAGCGGGATGCCGGGGCAGCGCTCGCGCAGCAACTCGATGCGCTGCCAGGGGTTCTCGCCGCGCGCCATGCACTGTTGCAGCGTGGCCAGCGAGGCGATTTCGACCGCCGCAGGGCGTGTGGCGGCCAGCCGTTGGGCGAAGGCGAGGGCCATCGGCGTCGTCATGCCGCCAGCCCAGCGTGCGGTCTGGCCGTCGGTCAGGCTGACGTCGGTATAGCGCAGCACGGGCAGCACGGTATCGTTCATTGCTGGACTCCGGCTTCGGCTTGCGCCGCCTTGGCGGCCTGGGCTGCGGCCTTCTGCGCGGCCTTGCGTTCCGGCAGGAAGGTTTCCTCCACCCAGCGCGTCGTGACCTTGCCCTTCACGAAATCGTCGTGCGCCAGCACCGAGTCATGGAAGGGCGCCGTCGTCGAAGGCCCTTCGACATGCAGCCCGCCGAGCGCCTGGCGCATGCGCGCGATGGCCTGCTCACGCGTCGGCGCATGGACGATGAGCTTGCCGAGCAGCGAGTCGTAGTAGGGCGGCACGGTATAGCCCGCATAGCAGTGGCTGTCGACGCGGATGCCTTCGCCGGTCGGCACGTCCCAGCGCGAGATCAGGCCGGGACGGGGCAGGAAGTTGCGGTCCGGGTCTTCGGCGTTGATGCGGCATTCGATCGCATGGCCCTGCAACTGCACGTCGGCCTGCGTGAATGACAGCGGCAGCCCGGCCGCGACGCGGATCTGTTCGGCCACCAGGTCGAAGCCGGTGATCATCTCGGTCACCGGGTGTTCCACCTGGATGCGCGTGTTCATCTCGAGGAAGAAGTACCTGTTGTCGCGCTGGTCGACGACGAACTCGATCGTGCCGGCGCCGCAGTACTCGGCGTTGCGGGTCAGGCTCACGGCGCATTCGCCCATGGCGCGGCGCATCGCTTCGTCAACCGCCGGGGAGGGCGCTTCCTCGATCAGCTTCTGGTGGCGGCGCTGGGTCGAGCACTCGCGTTCGCCGAGGTAGACCACGTTGCCATGCGAGTCGGCCATGACCTGGATCTCGATGTGACGGGCGTGCTCGATGAACTTCTCCATGTACAGCGTGGCGTCGCCGAAGGCGGATTGCGCTTCGTTGGAGGCTGAGCTCATCAGGGATTCGAGTTCGCTTTCCTCACGGACGATGCGCATGCCGCGGCCACCGCCGCCGGCCGTCGCCTTGATCAGCACGGGGTAGCCGATCTCGGCGCCGACACGCTGTGCGTGCGCCACGTCGGACAGTGCACCCGAACCCGGCACGCGCGGCACGCCGGCCTTCTGGGCGAGGGTCACCGCCGTGATCTTGTCGCCCATCGCGTCGATGGCATCGGCGGAGGGGCCGACGAACACCAGCCCGGCGTCGACACAGGCGCGCACGAAGGAAGAGCGCTCGGAAAGGAATCCGTAGCCGGGGTGCACCGCGTCGCAGCCGGTTTGCAGTGCTGCCTCGACGATCTTGTCGGCACGCAGGTAGCTCTCCGAGGCCAGCGGGGGGCCGAGCACGACGACTTCGTCGGCCATCCTGGCGGCCAGCGTCTCGGTGTCGGCTTCGGACACGCCGACCACGGCCTCGATGCCGAGGGTGCGGCAGGCACGGATCACGCGCACGGCGATCTCGCCGCGATTGGCCACGAACACGCGCCGGATGTCGCGCTTTGCAACGGGAGGGGAAACAGTCTTGCTCATGGTCAGGCTCCCTGCGTCGGCTTGATCAGCATCACGATCTGGTCGTGCTGCACAGGCTTGCCGTTCTCGATCACGATGCGCTCGACCGTGCCCGTGACGCCGGCCTTGACCGTGTTGAACATCTTCATGACCTCGACCAGACAGACCGTGTCATCGGCCTGCACGGTGCTGCCGACGGCGACGAAGGGCGGTTGGTCGGGGCTCGGCCGCAGGTAGAAGCTGCCGACCATCGGTGAGCGCACCGCGACCAGGCCTTCCGGCACCTCCGTCAAGAGTTCGGGCGCGGCGGCGCTGGAGGCGCCGGCCGGTGCTTCCGACGCCTGGGTCGACTCGGCAAGGCGGCTTGCCGTGGCCTGGGGAACTCGCTCGACCCGGGTTGAGGAAGCGCCGGGCTTGCGGGCGTGAAGTTCGAAATCACCCACTGTGACGTCGAGGGATTCGAGGTGCGCGGCGCTGTCGAGGATTTCGAGGATGCGACGTACGTCGGTATGGGAAAGGGGCATGGCTCTTGTCTCCGGTTGGGCGGGAAGGTCCGCAGGGCAGCTTCGGCTGCGAAGATCCGATTAAATCATGGGTACATTCAGGTTGTCAACAATCCGCATGTAGAGTAAAATTCATGCGTCCGACACATTGCGGACTGCTTTTTTCAGGAACTCAACATGGCGACACAGACGATTCGATCCGAGATCACAGGCACGGTATGGAAGATCGTGGTGGGGGAAGGCGATGCGCTGCAGGCCGACGACACGATCATGATCCTGGAATCCATGAAGATGGAGATTCCGGTGCTCGCCCCTGATAACGGGCGAGTGCTCAAACTCCTGATCGCCGAGGGCGCTGCCGTACGCGAGGGCCAGGAAGTCGCGATCTTCGAAGAGGAATGAGCGCCGTGAAAAACTCGGGCGCGGCCTCGATGCTGGAAACCGGCGCGGACGCCGAAATGCCGATCTTGCGTGCCGCCCGGCCTCTGATGACGCTGACCGAGCAGATTGCAGAGCGCATATTTGCGGCCATTACGAACGGCGATTACGTGCCGGGCGAGCGCATTCGGGAAGAAATGCTTGCCGAGCAGTTCGAAGTGAGCCGCGGCCCGGTGCGCGAAGCGCTGCGCATGCTCGAGAAGGACTCGGTCGTGCGCATCCTGCCCAACCGCGGCGCCCATGTGACGCGGCTCTCCGTCAAGGAGGTTGGCGACATCTTCGAGATCCGCCGCGACCTGGTCGGCGCGATGGTGCGACGGATGGGAGATCGCAACGGCACCCTGATTGCTGGGATCGAGCCCGAAGTGCGTGAACTGGAAGCCCTGGCGAAGGAGCCGGGGGCCGGCGACGCCTATCTCGAGGCCAGCATCCGATTGGGTCGCCTGCTCGCTGACGGATCGGGCAACGAACGGCTCGCCGAGATCCTCAGTTCATTGGTACGACAGACGCGGCGCTACTCGATGCTCGGGCTGGCGACTGCCGCCAGGCGCACGGAATCGGCGCGCATCTGGCGGGCAGCACTGGAATGCCTGAAGGCCGGCGACGCGAACGGCGCGGCCGCCGCGGTTGAAAGCCTCATCGACACCTCGCGGCGAGAAGCCATCACGCAGCTAGAGGCGCAAGGCAGAGCGGACGACGACGTGCCGCTGGGACGTTGACCTCCGAATGTGAATGCGATCGGGGCCGGAGCTTGCTCGGCAAACGGCTATTGTGCCGACGCTTCCGTCAAACACTGGACGAACTCGACTGCGTAGCTGGTGGGTTCCGGCTCGACGAGCGTCATCGCCGATATGGGCATCACCAGGCCTCCCATATCGATGTCGAGCACATGCACGAGCCCACGCGATTCGGCACTTCGGGCAAGCCGCCTTGATGACAGCGCGACCGCTCCATGGTCGCAGACCATGCCCAGCAGCGAATCGAATGACACCGTCTCGATCAGCCTCGACGGGACGAGCACCTTTTGCTTGCGGAATACGGCGTCGATCATCGCCCGCACGCGCGCGACGCGCGGCGGCAGCACCCACATCGTGTCGGCTAGATCGTCCAGCGTGAGCCTGGCCGTGCGAGCCAGCGGATGGTCGGGTGCCGCCACCCACACCATGGGGTCGACGTAGAGTGGCACCACATGCAAGTCAGCGGCGGCGCTTCGCTCCGGTGCAACGCCCATCACGACGTCGAGCTTTCCCGCGCGCAGCAGGGGCAGTAACAGGTCGGGGGAGCCCTCCTGCACGGTGAGATCAACAGCTGCTGCCGGCGTTCGCTGTCGTTGCAGGCGCTCGAAGGCCATGGGTATCACCGGCGTGGTGCCATGCATCGCGCCTACTGCCACGTGCCAAACGTCCGGCTGACCGATCGAGTCCAGCGCCAGGGCGGCGCGATTCAGGTCTTCATGGACGAACTGCGCATGGCGGATCAGACAGACGCCCTCGGGCGTCGGCACCAGCCCCTGGGGCGTCCGCGTGAAAAGTGTCATCCCGATCCCGCGCTCGAGTTCCGCCAGGGCCTTCGACACGGCAGGCTGCGTGAGGTGCATGGCCGCGGCGACCCTACCCACGTGCCGATGATGGTCGAGTGCGACCAGCAGGCGCAGCTGGCGCAACCTGAGACGTCGTTGCAGAAAAGTCTGCACGCTGACGGGGGTGGGCGCTCGCGGACGTGGGGTCGTCATAACCAAAGAGTAATGTGTGCGGCCGTGGCTTTCATTGGTGTTTTCGAGCGGCCTTGATCAGACTTCGATCAGCGCATCACCCAATGACACCCATCGGAGACAACCAATGAATGCTATCCATGAAAGCAACCTGGCCGTCCGCAAACTCACCCCGACCATCGGAGCCGAAGTTTTCGGCGTCGACCTGAGCAAGCCCGTGGCTCCCGGGGATTTGGCTCGCATCAAGCAAGCCCTGTGGGAAAACCAGGTGATCTTTTTCCGCGACCAGCAGCTGTCGCCGCAACAGCACATGAGTCTGGGCAAGCAGTTCGGCTCGCTCCACGTGCACCCGGTCAAGCGCAGTCGCCATCCGGAGCATCCGGAACTGCTGGTGGTTCATGCGGACGCCAACTCCACCCGCGCGACCGGCGAGAGCTGGCACACCGACGTGAGTTGCGACCAGGCGCCGCCCATGGCCAGCATGCTCCACCTGACGGAGGTCCCTCCGGTGGGCGGCGACACGTTGTGGGCAAGCATGTACGCCGCCTACGACGCCCTGTCGGCAAGCATGAAGGCGTTCCTGGAAGGCCTGACAGCGATCCACGATGGCGCGAAGCCCTGGTTGAACGGGCTCGGCGTCAAACCGGTGGATATTGCCTATTCACGCACCGAGCATCCGGTGGTGACCGTGCATCCCGAAACCGGCAGGAAGATCCTGTTCGTCAACAGCGGCTTCACTACGCACATTCCCCAGCTCAACCGGGGAGAGAGCGATGCTCTGCTTGGATTTCTCTATGACCACCTCGCGCATCCCTTGTTTCAGTGCCGTTTTCGCTGGGAGCAGAATTCGATCGCGTTCTGGGACAACCGCTGCACGCAGCACCACGCGTTGTGGGACTACTTCCCGGCATGCCGGCATGGAAACCGGGTGACCATCAACGGCCATGCCCCTACCGCGGCCGACCCGGCACGGATCGCCGCTCAGAGCCCGCTGGCCCAGGCGGCCTGAGCGCGGATCACACAAGAACGGAGACATCATGAAGCTCGGAAGACTCCTCGTGCTGGCAGCCCTGGCGAGCGCGGCGATCACAGCCCCATCGCGCGCTGAGGAGGCGTGGCCGTCTCGACCCATCCGCATGGTGATCGGCACAACCGCCGGGACCGGCGGCGACGTGCTGCTGCGCCTGATCGCCAACAGCATGTCGCAATCGCTGATGCAGCCAGTCATCGTGGAGAACAAGGTCGGCGCGAACGGCCTCGTGGCCACCGCCGATGTTGCGAAGTCCAAGCCGGACGGCTACTCGGTGTTGTTCGGCGGCGCCAGCGCGACGGTGATCAATCAGGCCCTGCAACCTTCGCTGGCCGTCAATGTGCTCGACAAGCTCAGCCCGGTCGCGCAGGTCGGCGCCGGCGGCGTCAATCTTGTAGTGGCGCCTGACTTTCCTGCCACCAACCTGCGCGACTTCATCGCGTATGCGCAGGCCCATCCCGGCCAGATCAACTACGCGACGTGGGGCGTCGGATCCAGTGGCCACCTTGTGATGGAGTGGCTGAAGAATCGGAACGGGATGGATCTTCCGCATGTGCCGTACAAGTCCATGCCCCAGATCTACCAGGATATGGCGGGCGGGCTCGTCAAGGTAGCGTTCGTCGATGCCGCCAGTTCGGTCCCATTGGTCAAGGCCGGGAAGATCAGGGCGTTGGGCAACTCCGGCACCGCGCGCGCGCCGGGACTGGCAGACGTGCCGACGTTCAAGGAGCAAGGCGTCGACTTCGCGGTCGATGGTTGGTATGGCGTTTTCGTTCCCAGGGGTACGCCGGACGCCGTGGTCAGTCGACTTCATCGCGAGATCATCAAGGTCTTGGCCGATCCGGAGATTCGGTCACGGATGCAGCAGCTCAACCTGTCGAGCCCGCCGCCCAAGAGTTCCGCCGAGTTCGAACAGATCGTGGCGGCTGATCTCAAGCTCTGGCAATCGATTGTGAGGACGAACGACATCAAAGTGGACTGAGCACTCCGATTGGCTGAAGGACCTTGCAGGCGGCCTGGACATCGAATCCCTTCCAAGAACATCTCTCGTCCTGAATGGGCGGACCTCAACACGACTCAAGACGACAGGAGGCAAACATGACAGTCCGTTTTACCCGCCGCCGCTGCGACAATCTCCTGGCAGTTGCTTTCGCGACGCTGGCCATGACTTCCTCCTTCGCGCAGGCCCCGTCCGACAAGCCGGTCCGCGTCATCGCGTTTGGGCCACCCGGCGGCTCTGTCGATTTCGTCTCGCGCCTTCTGGCGGAAGGCCTGCAGAAGGAGCTCAACCGCACCGTGATCGTGGAGGCGAAGCCAGGCGGCGGAGGCGCGCCATCCGTCAATGAACTGATGCAGTCCCCGCACGACGGCAACACGCTGCTCGTCTCGCTCGATGCCCTAGTCAGCGAGATACCTCATTCAGTCAAGCTGCGCTTCGACATGTCCAAGGAGGTCAAGCCGATCGCCGAACTGGCGCGTGGTGGGCTCGTGATGGTGGGGCATCCGTCCTTGCCGGTGAAGAGCCTCGCCGAGGTGGTCACCTATGTGAAGGCAAACCCGGGCAAGGTGAGCTACGCGTCCTACAGCGCCGGTACCGTGTCGCATGTGCTGGGACTGCAGCTCAATAAGACCGCGGGAATCGACATGGCGCACATCGGATACAAGGGCTCGCCCCCGGCGCTCGTCGACGTGGTGGGCGGGCACGTGCCACTCATGTTCGCCGGAATTCCGTCCGCCATGCCGCTGATCAAGGCCGGCAAGATCGTCCCCTACGCCGTCAGCCTGCCCCAGCGATCCCCAATGCTGCCCAATGTGCCGACGTTCGCCGAGCTCGGCTACCCGCAACTCGAGGCACTGGGCTGGATGGGCCTTTGGGTCACGCCCAGTGTTCCAGCCACGGTACAGAACCGGCTGCGCGAAGCCGCCCTGAAGGTCATGACTCAGCCGACGACACGCGAGCGCCTGAAAGAGTTCGGCCTCGACGCGGGCCAGCCGCGCACGCCTGACGAACTGAGCAAGTCGCTGCGCTCCGACTACGAGCGCGTCGGGGCCGTGCTGGCGTCGATCAATTTCAAACCCGAGTGAGCCGAATTGGTGGAAACAAGAATGCCGTCGAAGGAAACTAAATACCCCGAGCTCGCGATGCCCCACACGGTGGAGCGCAGCTCGGTGAGGGTCTGGAGCAACGGGGTTGCTCTGGACGCTGACATCTATCGCCCGAAGGACCTTGGCGAAGACCAGCGCGCTCCGGCTGTTGTGCTGTCTCACGGTTGGGGCGGAAGCAAATTGACCGGAGAACGTTATGCGGCCAAATTCGCGGCAGCCGGCATGGTGAGCTTGTGCTTTACCTACAGCGGATGGTCCTCGTCCGGGAGCAGTGTCCTGCTAGCGGGCGATCTGCCAGAACTGGATGAGAAGAACGAGGGCGTTGCCAAAGTCCGCGTGGTCCGCGAAGTGGTCGATCCTATCGAATGGCTACAGAACTATCGGTCTGCCGTCGACTACATCGAGGGCGAGCCCAACGTGGATCCAAACCGGATCGGGGCCTGGGGCACAAGCTTCGGCGGTGGCATCGCCGTGCACAATGCCGCGAACGATGACCGCATCAAGGTGCTTGCGGTTCAGGTCGCCTCGCTCGCACCGGTTCTTAAGGGCCCGTTGGCCGTGCATGCCAGGCAGCGCGCCATCGACATCGCAAGGGGGCATATCGCGCCGGTTCCTCAAGGGATCGATGCCTTTCCCGGGCTCGCGGGCACGCCGAACCTGGCGCGGTTTCTTCAATACAACGCAATCGACGAGGTGCGCAAGCTCAAGGTGCCCACGCTGATGCTGGACGCGGGAAGCGAGGAGCTGTTCGAGATCAAGGAGAACAGCGGCAGGGCCCATGAAATCCTGAAGTCGGAGGGCAGTGCGCCAGTCCAGTACAAAGTCATCGCCGGGATCGATCACTACGGCATCTATTTCGACGGGTTTGATGTAGGCAGTGATGCTGCGCTTGAGTGGTTTACAAAGTACTTGTGAACGCCCCAAGGCTTGAAGTTGATCGACTTTGGCACCGTGTTGACGGCCTCTTGGGTAGGCGCATCGACTTCAACATCTCCGAGGTGCGTGGCTGCCTGACCTCGATGCTCAACCTCCTTCGATCGCTCGCGCATCGCCGTTGCATCATGACCTTCAACGCGGCTTCGCGCAGTGGGTTCTGGGTTGCGGCCGGCACGTCAGGCGTGACCCACAGCCCCAGCCAAACCATCTCCTCGATCTCCCGTTAGCCCAACTCGGTGAACCGTCGGCACATTGGGCAGAAGCGTCAAACGCTGGGGCTGGCTGACCGCAAAAGGCACGACCTTGGCACCCTTGACCATCGGAATCGAGGTTGATCCCGTCGGCATCAGCGGCCGTGCCCCCGTCACCAGGCCCTCTTCTCGGTTGTCTCGAGAGCCCACGGGCAGGTACCGGGGCCGATACCTGCTTCTGGACGCGGAGACAGTCCCGCGACAAGGTGCCGCTTCCGAGCGGCGGCCTCATCATTCGGCGACGACTTTTGCCTCTGCGGCGACCTTCTTCCACATCGCCAGCTCCTTTCGAAGCGTGGACTGGAATTCTTCCGGACTGCCTCCGTCGAGCGTGAGTCCTCCCGCTTCCGACAACCGCTTCGCCACATCCTTCGATTTCAGCGTCGCTGCAAGCTCCTTGTTGAGCCGGTCGACCACCGCCTTGGGCATGTGGGCCGGCCCCATGACTCCGAACAGGACTCTGGCGTCGAAGGCGGGCAATCCCATCTCCCGGAATGTGGGCACGTCCGGTGCGAGTGGCGACCGCGCATCGCCCGTGATGGCCAAGGGCCGAATCTTTGGCGACTTGAGCTGAGGCAGTGCGTTGATGAGCGTGTCCATCATCAGGTCGACATCGCCCGCGAGCAGCGCCGTGATGGCCTGGCTGTTCCCGCGGTACGGAACGTGCGTCAGCTTCAGCCCTGCGGTCATGCTGAAGAGTTCGGTGGCCATGTGGGCAGCGCCGCCCTGACCGGACGATCCGAAGTTCAGTGTGCCGGGTTTGGCTCTTGCGTAGGCGATGAACTCACTTAGATTCTTGGCCTGGACCGATTGGTTGACAAGCAGGACGATTGGGGCGCGGCCGACAAGCGAGATTGGCGTCAGATCGGCGCTGACATCGAATGTGAGCCTTGGATACACAGCCGGATTGACAGCGATCGCACTCGACACGAACAACAGCGTGTAGCCATCGGCTTTGGATTTCGCTACGGCCTCCGCTGCAAGACTCCCTCCGGCCCCAGACTTGTTGTCGACGATGACCGGTTGCCCCAATCGATTCGCCAGGCCCTGCGCCACGACCCGAGCTAGCACATCGGTCGCACTCCCTGGTGCGAAGCCGACCGTCATCTTGACGGGCTGAGCGGGGTAGGGGCTCTGCGCCACGGCGTTAGCGCCGGCCAAGGCCATAGTAAATGCCGCCAGAAGCCGCATGTGCAACTTTGTCTCGCCAGTCGTACGCATGGATCTTTCCTTGAATTGAGAGTTTGCCTTGTCGAGCAGGGATTGTTTGCATTGCCGCCCCAACACTTTATTAGATCATGGGCACATTCAGCTTGTCAACAATCCTAATGTCGAGTACATTTTCAGCATCCGACTCGGTTCAGACTACTTTTATGGGGACATGCGATGGCGACACCGACGATTCGACCCGAAATGACCGCCTCCAAGGAGGCACTCCAATGAGCTCCCACAGAATCGCGGGGCACGCCTTGTCATGGGCGGCAGGGCAGTTTCGCGACCGGCCTGCGGTCGTGTTTCGCGACCGCAGCTACAGCTATACGCAGATCGAACGGCGCAGCAACCAGTTGGCCAACGCGCTCATCGGCCTGGGCCAGCTTCCGGGCGAACGGCTCGCGGTGCTGCTCAACAACTCGGTGGAGAGCATCGAGAGTCAGTTCGGCGCGGAGAAGGCTGCGCAGGGCTACGTCGCCCTGAACGCGCGGCACACCGTGCGCGAGCAGGCCGGGATCCTCAATGACGCTGAAGCCTCCGTGCTCATCGCCGGGCGCGAGTTTCGCGAGATGGCGCTTCAGGTGAAGGCGCTCGTGCCGTCGCTGCGCCATGTGATCGGTGTGGACTGGCATGACGCCGACGTCCTCGGCTACGAAACGCTGCTGCAGCGCGCCACAGATGGCTTTCCGGGCCTGAAGGTAGCGCCCGACCTGCTGCTGCGCATCGCCTACACCTCGGGCACTACCGGCCAGCCCAAGGGCGTGGCCTACAGCATCGAGCGCTGGGAAGCGCGTCTCGCGAACCATTTCGCGGCCATGGAATACGGACTTGGCATCGACGACGCGATGCTGCACGTGGGCCCGCTGACGCACGCCGCCGGCGTGCACCTGCTGCCGTGCTACCTGCGCGGCGCGCGCAACATCGTCGCCGACAAGTTCGATCCCGAACAGGTGCTGGCGCAGATCGCCCGGGACCGCATCAGCCAGCTGATGATGGTGCCCACCATGATGGGGCGCCTGCTCGAAACGCTGACTGCCAACCCAGCGGCCGATCTGACTGCCCTCCGGCGCGTGCACTACGGCACGGCACCGACGCCGACGTCGATGATCCACGAGGCGCTGGAACGGCTTGGCCCGATCCTGCGCCAGCAATACGGCATGACCGAGGCCGTGCAGCCGCTGTGCGTGCTGTACCCGCACGATCATCTGCAGGACGGCAAGCCTTCCGACCGCATCACCTCGTGCGGCCGTCCGACGATGGACGTCGAGATCACGGTGCGCGACGCCGACGGAAATCCCTTGGCTGCGGGCGAGATCGGGGAGATCGCGATCGCGCATCGCGGCATCGGCGAGGTGGCGTTCTGGCGCCGGCCCGACTTGGAGCGCGAAGCGATCCGAGACGGCTGGTACTACAGCGGCGACCTTGGGCGCTTCGACGACGAGGGCTTCCTCTTCATCGTCGGACGAAACAAGGACATGATGATCAGCGGCGGCTTCAACGTCTATGCCCGTGAGGTCGAGGATGCAGTTCAGGCGCATTCAGGCGTCGCCGAGGTGGCGGTGCTCGGCCTGCCCGATGCCGAATGGGGCGAGGTGATCGCGGCCTTCGTGGTTCGCCGAGCCGGACAAGCCGTCGACGCCGCTGCGCTATCGAAGCATTGCGCCGAGCTTATCGCCGGCTACAAGAAACCACGCGTGATCGAGTTCGTCGATGCGCTGCCGCGCAACCACGCCGGCAAGGTGACCAAGAACGATCTTCGCGACGCCTACCTGGCGCGCCACAACCACGGAGCGACTTCCAAATGAACACGACGACCGAGACATCCAGGCCCGCAACGGGCGAATGGGCCGAAGACCTCGACGAGTTGGCCCAGCGCCGCGCGATTGCGCGCGAACTCGGGGGCGAAGAGCAGGTTGCGCGCCACCACGCGGCGGGCAAACTCACGGCTCGCGAGCGCATCCATCACCTGCTCGATGCCGGCAGCTTCAAGGAGATCGGCGCGCTCGCCGGTTCGGTCAAGTACGGTACGGACCGCAAGCGGGAGAGCTTCACGCCCAGCAATGCCGTTGTCGGCGTCGGCAAGATCGCCGAGAGGCGGACGGTTGTCTCGTCCGACGACTTCACGATCCGCGCCGGCTCTTCGGAAGGGTCGGTCTCGGAAAAGTGGATCTTCGCCGACCGCTACGCATGGGAATACAAGCTGCCGATCGTGCGCATGGTCGACAGCGCCGGTGGCAGCGTGAAGCTGCTGGATAAACTCGGCCACACCAAGATCCCGGGCTACGCGATGCTGCCGATGACGCAACTGCTCGGCGCGGTACCCGTCGTCGGGATTGCGCTCGGCGCCTGCGCTGGTTTAGGCGCGCTGCGTGTCGGCGCTTCGCACTTTGCCATCATGATTCGCGCCAAGAGTCAGATCTTTGCGGGCGGCCCGCCCGTCGTCAAGCAGGCACTCGGCCTCGACATCGATAAGGAATCGCTCGGCGGTTACGACGCGATGCACCGTCAAAGCGGCACGGTGCAGTTGGCCGTCGATAGTGAGGAAGAGGCCCTGCAGGCCACGCGACGCTTTCTTTCCTATCTGCCGAGCAACGTTTGGGAACAGCCGCCGCGCCTGGCCTGCGACGATCCGGCCGATCGCTGCGACCCGTGGCTCAACCAGGCGATCCCTGCCGACAAGCGCAAGATCTTCCAGCCGCGCAAGATCCTGAAGGCGATCTTCGACCAGGGCTCGGTGTTCGAGCTGTCGCCCGACTTCGGCGGCTCGACCATCACCTGCCTGGCCAGGCTGAACGGCCATGCAGTGGGCGTGATGACGAACAACCCGGTGGTGATGGGCGGTGCGCTGACGCGCGCCGCAGCGCTGAAAATGGCGCGCTTCGTCGATCTGTGCGACACCTTCCACCTGCCCATCGTCAATCTGGCCGATCAGCCGGGCGTGATGACCGGCCCCGATGCGGAGCGTGAAGGCACGCTCGCGGCCGCGATGCAGACCCTGCATGCCATTGAGCAGTCGGGTGTTCCGTGGCTGGCAATCGTGCTGAGGCGCTGCGTGGGGCTCGCCGGCGCCATGTTGAGCCCGTGGCACGGACCCTCGGGGACCGCGCTGCCGAACCGCTACGCCTGGCCTTCAGCCCGCTGGGGATCGATTCCGGTCGAGGGTGGTGTCGCTGCAGCGTACAAGAAGGACATCGCCGCCGCCGAAGACCCGGTCGCACATCGGTTGGAACTCGAAGCGCACTATCACGCGATTTCGTCGCCTATGCGCACGGCTGAACGATTCGGCGTGCTTGACATCATCGAGCCGGCGACCACGCGTCCGCTGTTGTGTTCCTGGGTTGAAGACGCGTACGGGGCAACGAGCCGCCGGCTCGGC
The DNA here is from genome assembly GCF_030316985.1 of Variovorax sp. J31P179. Taxonomy (NCBI): domain Bacteria; kingdom Pseudomonadati; phylum Pseudomonadota; class Betaproteobacteria; order Burkholderiales; family Comamonadaceae; genus Variovorax; species Variovorax sp. J31P179. The sequence goes on from NZ_JASZYL010000024.1 coordinate 36,945, forward strand.
CCTGTCGGCCGGACGATGCGCTGAACGGAAAACATGCCGACGACCCAATGGGACAAAACGGAATCGACGCCCGACAGCGTTCAGATCCTGCTGAAATCGAGCGGGGTTCCGATCAACCGCTAGTCGTTCGAAGCGGTCGAACTGACAAGGGACTTGGCGGGCCGCTGGAACGCCGTGCGCAAGGTCCGGCGATCGGCGTCGACGGCCGGCGACAAGCCGCTGTCGCAGCCACCATTCGGGCACCGGGCGCCGAGATCTAAGCGACCGACGTGTTCGTTCTCGCCCTGAAGGACAAGGCGGAACTAGACTACCTGAACCTCCAACCGACCAGCGTCGTGCTTCACGACGAGGCGGTCGACCGCGTGCGCGCCGCCGCCGGAACAATCATTTCGGATTCTTCGGAGTTCAAGCGCCTGCTTAAGGATGTGGGTGGCACGATCGTGGCCCCTGGCGCGACCCGCGCCGCGGCGACGGATTCAAGCGCGCACGCGTGGGAATGCCGGCGCCCCGCAGTCGCGTCCCGGCTGTTACATTGCCTTTCATCCTCGGAGGTCCGAGGGCAATGGAGCCCCGCCGTGACACAAGACTTATCCATGCGACATGCCATCGAACAGCTCGTGGGAATCGTGGAAGCCATCGTCGCCGATGGCGATCTCGACGACCTGGAGATCGAGTTTCTCAAGGTATGGCTCGCCGAACACAGCGACGTGGCGCGCGTTTGGCCCGGCCATGCGATCAGCGGCGCTATCGAGACCGTATTGGCGGATGGCCATGTGAGTGAGGACGAGCGCGCCTACCTGACGAGCACGCTCACCCAGCTGGCTGCGGGGGACTTCGTGTTCGATGATTCGGGCGGCGCGGCCGGCGCCGCGCTGCCATTGGACGAGGCGACCGAGATAACGCTGCGCGACGCGCTGGTGTGTCTGGCGGGCGAGTTCCTCCATGGGACGAAGGCAGCTTGCGAGCGGCTTCTGGAACGCGCGGGCGGTTGGCCGACCGCGGTCGTCAGCCAGAACGTCCGATACCTCGTGATCGGGTCCAAGGTGTCGTCCAACTGGGCGCAGACTCCCCTTGGACACACAATCAAGGAGGCGGTGGCTCTGCAGCAGGCAGGCCACGCGATCGCGATCGTCTCGGAGCGGCGATGGCTCGAAGGCCTCACAGGAAGCGCGACGACCTGAGCGGCGGCACCTCGCCCGGCTTTCCGGGTGGGGGCTAGTCGAGCTTGATGCTTGAGCTGCGCGCAAGCTGCGACCAAACGGCCAAGTCACCAGCGTCAAGCAACTCGTCCAACGCATCGATCAGTTCGTGACCCACCACAACGCCAACTCCCAGCCCACCGCTGAATCGATCCTTGAAAAGCTTCATCGTTTGCTCACGTATCAGCGGGACAGAACACTAGGTTGACGCCTGATGTCGTCACACAACGACGTCAGTCCATAGACGGCGCCATGACACGGGCGCAACGTCCACGATGTCAAAGTTCGACGAATTTCCACAACGGGAAGAGTCTTAGAGACGCCCAGATCAGCGACATCACCAAGGTCGACAGCCCCGACACCTTCGAGCGGTGCGGCCAGCAGGGAAGCGCTTGCGAGAGCGCCGAGCAGCACCCAGGCCCGTATATGCGAGAGTGCCTTGAAGAAGATGCCTGAGCATCCCCTTGAACGGACCGTGAATCCCGCGCTCGCCAAACATGTGTTCCTGGCCCCCAAGAGTGACGCTGACGAGGGCACGCTTACCGCTCAGCCCGCCGTGGTCATAGAAGCGCTTTCCGCCGTAGACGGTCCCGGAGACCAGCACCCGATCGATCCACCCCTTGAGAATGGCGGGCGTCGAGAACCAGAACAATAGAAAGTTCAGAATCAGGAGGTCACACCATAGGAGCTTTTCGAGCTCGGCCTGGATGTCGCGCGCGATCGTGCCTGTTTGCAATCCGTGCCTTTGCTCCAGCGCGTAGGTGCAGTAGTCAGGATCGGCTCGCAACCCGAAGTCCTCGGCAGACGCAACTGGATTGAACTTCATCGCGTACAGATCCGAGATCTGCACTTGCTGCGCTGAAGGACTGGCTCGGGATGGGCATGAATGATGAGAACCTTCATGTCTACCCCGTGATGTCCTTGCCGAAGATGGCGCGCGCGATCACCAGCTTCTGTATTTCGTTGGTGCCTTCATAGATCTCGGCGATCTTGCAGTCGCGGTAGATCTCTTCCACCCGGTAGTGCGAACCGTCGGCCGCCAGTTCCGACATGAACCCGTATCCGCCAAAGATCTGAACCCCATCGCGTGCGAACTCCGCGGCAAGGTTGGTCGCGTACCACTTCGCCATGGCCGCCTCTGGCTCCGGGAAGGCCTCGCCCGCATCCATGCGCAGCGCAGCCTTCATGTAGAGGTTGCGCGCATTCTCGATCTCGGTGGCGCGCTCTGCGAGCTTGAACTGCCAGTGCTGGAACTGCGCGATCGCCTTGCCGAATGCCTGCCGCGTCTTCAGCCGCTCGACGCTGTGATCGAAGGTCGCCTGAGCCATGCCGACGCCGCTGGCCGCGATGCCGATGCGGCCGTAGGTCAATGTCTGCAGTGCGATCTTCAAGCCGCCACCCACCGCGCCAACGACGTTCTCGGCGGGAACCTGCACGTTGTCGAAATAGATGTCCGCCGTGAGCTGGCCGTGGTTGCCCATCTTCCGGTCCGGTGCGCCGACGCGCACGCCCGGCGCATCAAGATCGATGACGATCTCCGTCATGCGCCCTTCCTCCGCGCACAGCAGAACGACGAAATCGGCCACGGGCGCGTTCGTGATGAATCGCTTGCGACCGCTGACCACATAGCCCGCGCCTTCGCGGTTCGCAAAAGTCTGCATCGTCTTGATGCTCAGGTCCGTGCTCGCGTCGGGTTCGGTGGTCGCGAAGCTGCCGATCTTCTCTCCGGCCAGGAGCGGTGCGAGGTAGCGCCGCTGCAACTCGGGCGAAGCATGCTCCAGCGCGTGGCCGGCCAGGATGCAATGCACATCCACGACGGCAGCGACGGAGTTCGAGTGGTAGGCCAGTTCCTCGATCAGCGCGGCGGTCGCGCACGCGGGGTACTTCAATCCACGGCCCCCCACATCGGCCGCGAAGGGAATGCGGAACAGACCCGCCTCGGCCATCTTGCGAAAGAGCTCGCGAGGGAAGTTTTCGACCGACTCTTCGCGGTGCCCGATCTCCCACGCCACGGGCGCGACGTGCTCGTCGGCGAAGCGGCGGACCTCTTCGCGAACCGCCTTCGTTTCGTCTGGCGTGAGCAAGTCGTGGTAGAGCCTCGGCTGGTGGCGCTCGGGCGCCTGAGGGCTCGTTGCAATGGTGTTGTCTCTGGCGTTCATGTCTCGTATTTCCTTTGGCTGGTGGAGCGTGCTTGCCCCGTTGATGCGAGTCCCAGTCTAGGTTTCGGGGCATTCGGGGTACATTGGCGAAACTGACGCTTTCTGTGCGAAATACGACAGACCATGCCCCGCGCCGCAATCCTTAGCTTCGATGGCTGCTACGCCTCCAGCCTGGGCGGCTTCGCCGACATCCTGCAAGTGGCGAACTCGCATCTGCGCAGACAACAGGGTGCCTCTGCCGCGCTGTTCGAATGGCGTTTCGTGTCGCTCACAGGCGAGCCCATCGAGGCGAGCAACGGCCTGCGACTGCAGACCCACAAGATCGGCGTGCGCGAACACTACGACCTCGTTTTCATCCCGAGCCTGCACTACGCGGGCCACCGGAAGTTCGATCTATTGTTGAAGGGCCAGCCCGCCACCTGTGCATGGCTCATATCGCAGTGGCGTCGCGGCGCTTGGCTGGCGGCGAACTGCACCGGCACGTTCATCCTCGCTCAGACCGGTCTCCTGGACGGCCGCATCGCCACCACGACCTGGTGGCTCGAGCGGCAATTCCGTACGCGCTTCCCGCGCGTTGAGTTGCAGATGCAGCCGGTGCTCACGGAAGTCGACCGCTTGCTCTGCGCGGGCGCCTCGGCCTCCTATCTTTTGCAGGCGATTCGTGTCGTCGAACGATTCTGCGGACCGCCGATTGCGTCGCAATGCGCCAAGAGCATGCTAATCGATGTGAGCCAGACGACCCAGACTCCGTACCTACCGTTGCTGGCGGCCATCGCCCACACCGACGGAGTGGTTCACCGGGCACAGCACTGGTTGCAAAAGAACATGTCCGGTTCCGTCCGCATGTCCGACCTCGCTGCCGAGTTGGCCGTGAGCGAAAGGACGTTGATCCGGCGGTTCAACGCAGTGCTCGATCAATCGCCCCTAACCTATCTGCAGCACCTGCGGATCGAGTCGGCCCGCGCGCTCCTGGAAGCTAGCGATCTCGGGGTCGACCAGATTGCCGTGCAGGTGGGTTACAACGACGCCAGTTCGTTTTCGCGGCTGTTTCGAGAGCGCATGGGCCTCAGTCCCGGCGCGTACCGGAGCCGCTATCAGTCCATTGGCGTTGAAGCCCACGGACCCTCTGCATGTTGAGGTCAGCTGGAGCAGAAGCTGAGCGGCTTTCGCCAAACGCTCCATGTACCATCCGGCGCCGTTTGGAGTTGCCGATGAACTTGTTCGAGTGCTAGAGGCGGTAACTTGCGGACGACCGCTCCTGGCAGTTCCAGTTCGAGGCCAAGCTCGAACGCTGTGGCTGCTGTCGTTCGAGTTTGGCTGCCGGGTGACGGCCATTGCCGAGACCCGACCTTGGCCCTTTCCCTGGCGAACGGCCGGTCTACTTTGGAACTTGACCTCGCCGCGGTCGGAGCGTGGGCGGAAGTGGGCTATCAGGGCGAAATCGCGCGTGAGCGGCTGCTTCCGAATGTCGCGAAATGGCGTTCAGGGCCCACCCCGGACATTGAGCGACCGCGATTCGACGCCGAAAAGCGGTCAGTCGCAGCCGAGGACGAACTATCTACGCGCTACGAGTATCTGGGCCGATACCGATGCCCTCGGCAACCGGAGTCTGATTGTCGATGCCGACGTCAGCTACGAAGTGAGCTTGCTTGTGCAGGCATTTCATGTTTGAGTCCTTTCTCATTCGTCCTCGATTAAATGATTAAATCGCCCAGGTCTTCGGGTGCATCTCGCCCTCGCAGGTCGCCACCTCTCAGCAAACGAACAACGCTCCGAGGACTGGGGCGCGCTGCGCGCACCTTCCCTTCAACCCCTTTCGCCCCGCGCATCTGCCTCTTTCGAGGATCGTGGAGAAGGGTCTATTGACTTGACCTACTTCTTCTCGAACGGATAGATGACTTTCCAGTCGTTCTTCATATCGACGACGGTCCATCCGTGCGCCTTGGCTTCTTCCAGGCCCTTCTCAAGTCGGCCGAGCGGCGAAATGTCGTAGGCCCATTCACGCGCCGCGTCGGTATGACGAACAAAGAGGCAGAAACGCGTGCCCGCGCCGGCACACGACCATTGCAACATCTGCAAGTCACCATCGGAGTTCCCGAACGCTGCGATCGGCCGTCGGCCTATGTTCCGCTGTATCGCGACCGGTTTGAATACGTTATCGTCAAAGAAATCCAGGGCGGCTTGCCTGATAAGCACGGGCTTGCCGTCGCGCATCTCGAATTTCACCTCGCCCACACTGCCGATGACCTGTTCGGGAGGAATGCCGTACACGCGTTCCGCGAACGCGCGCATGAAGTCGGCTCCGCCGCCTGACGTGATGTATGTCTTAAAACCGTTGGCACGAAGATACTCCAACACCTCAAGCATCGGCTGGTAAGCCATCTCGGTATAGAGCCGCCCCGTCTTCGGGTGCCTTGCTGTCGCCGCCCATTTCTTTACGATTTGGTCGAACTCGTCCGGCGTGATGTTGGTGTTGCCGGCGCCAACGATCTCGACAAGCGACTTGGTGCCGCCCGCGAACGCGGTCTTAAGATCCCCCGCGAGGACCGACTTGAATGGCTCTACTTCCTTCCACTCGGGGTGCTCCGGAGCAAGTTCCTTGATGCGATCGATCCCGAAAAGCAGTTGGAAATACAAGGGCTGCTCGGCCCAGAGCGTGCCGTCATTGTCGAATGTGGCGATGCGTTCGGCGGGTGGGACAAACTGCGGGGAGCCTTCCCTGGTGACCGTTGACACGAAAGTCAGGATGGACTGCTTCGACTTGCCGTCGTTCCACGACGGCAGCGGGTCGGCCGACTGGGCTACGGCCGCTGTGACAGCCAGCGCGCAAGAGAGCGCACCGGCAATGATGGAATGGGTGTGTCTGATCTTCACAGCGTCCCTTTCGAACGACTAACCGATGCCAAGGATGAAGCCGCCCGCGCCGCGTCTAGAAAAGGTGGAGCACCTTCTCACAGCCGGTTTGAAGCAGGGGACTTCCAGGCGTCGGCGTCGACGACCAGCCGAAATCCGAGGTGCGACATCGGATTGAACGGATCGCAACCACGGCGTGCGCTCGGGCGATAGCTAAGGCAGTAGTCCGAATTGCACAGGAAGGAGCCGCCGCGGATCACTCGCTTCGGCGCGTCCGCCGGCACGCTCGTGTCCTCCGGGTCATAGCTTGCCGAGGGCCCGCGAGGATTGAGCAACTTGCCTTCGCGTGCTTGCGCGACAAACTCGTCAGAGCGATACCAGTCAGCTACCCACTGCCAAGCGTTACCCGTCATGTCGTACAGGCCATACCCGTTGGCCGGGAAGGTGCCCGCCGGAGAGGTGCCCGCCGCGCCGCCCGCCTTCGCGCTCACGATCGGCTTCACCACGGGAAAGCGCTCCTGCCGGCCCTCCCAGATGTTAGCCATCCTTTGCCCCTGGGGCGACACCTCGTCGCCCCAGGCGTAGGTTGCCTGCTCAAGTCCTCCGCGCGCAGCGAACTCCCACTCGGCCTCCGTCGGCAGGCGCTTGCGCGCCCACTTCGCATACGCGAGCACGTCGTCGTAGGACACCTGCACCACGGGGTGGTCGTCCTTGCCTTCGATACTGCTGTCCGGTCCCTGCGGATGGCGCCAGTTCGCGCCGGGTACGAACGCCCACCAGCGCGACACATCGTCGAGTGCGACCGGGACGTCGCTGCCCACGAACACCATCGCGCCCGGAACCAGCTCGGAGTCCGGCGGCTGGGGCGTCCCCGGTGGAAACTGTACGCCGACCGTTGCCCAATCCAACTTGCGCTCGGCGGTCGTCACGTGGCCGGTCGCCTTCACGAAGGCCGCAAACTGTGCGTTGGTGACGTGCGTGCGGTCCATCCAGAAGCCGCTGACCCGCACTTTGTGGGCAGGGCGCTCGTTGTTCTGCGCGAGCTGGTGGTCACTGCCCATCAGGAATTCGCCGCCGGGCACCCAGACCATGCCGAGCGGGCCGCCCACGCCGTCGCCGATGCGCACCTCGGCCTTGGCCGGCCCGCGGCGACTTTGCCACCACCACAGGCCGCTGCTGCCAGCGGCGACCGCTGCCGCGGCCGCCCCCGCGATCAAAAGGCTGCGACGTGCGACTCTCGTCGGTGCAGGCGTAGATTTCGCTGGCCTGCCTTGCGCGGTGGGAGCTTGCGCGGGCATGCGCGCTTCTCGTTCCCGGCCTTTCTTGCTCATAAGCCTGCTCCTACTTTGCCGGGCTCACTTCCAGAGTCACCTTCTTGATCGTTCCGGTGAACCGGGTATCCGGGCCGATACCGATGCCCTCGGCAACCGGGGTCTGGTTGTCGATGCCGACATCGGCCGTCTCATCCGCCGAGAAGATATTGGGCTGCGTCCTCTCGACACGTCCGTCAGCAACAGCTGTGCCATTCACGTAGAGAACAGCCTTGCCCCCCTTGCCGAGACCTCCTCCGTCATAAGCAAAGTCGAGCGTAACCGTTGCTGGGCCAGCCGGCAGCGCTGCCGGCGCGACGACAACGTAGCGTTGCAGCCCGAGGAAGTTGTAGACGTAGGCGGGCTTCCCATCCTTCATGTAAAGCGACCAGCCGCCGAAGCGCCCGCCCTGAGACAGGATCGCGCCGTTGGCGCCTCCGGACGGGATCTCGAGGTCGGCGGTGATCTTGCTCGAGCGGTTTTTGATGTTCATGAAGGTGTTTTCCATCATGCCCTGCATGCCCTCGTAGAGGGTGAGTGACGTGCGGTTGCCCAAAACGTCAGGCCGGCCCGCGAGGGTCGGATTCATGCGCTCGATGGTTCGGTCGTCGATGGGCAGAACGTGGTACTTCTGGGCTTCCTTCATAAAGAGGGCCTGCATCTCCTTCAGCTTGGCGGGCTGCGTCTTAGCCAGGTTTTGGGTGAGGCTGAAATCGTTCTTCACGTCATAAAGGTCCCAGACATCCGTCGTCAGTGGCTGCAGGTTGGTGGTCTGCCACGGTGCGCGGTGGATGGTCCGCGCGAGCCAGCCATCGTGGTAGATCGCGCGATTGCCAAACATCTCGAAGTACTGCGTCTTGTGCCGTTCCGGCGCCTTCGGATTGTCGAAGGCATATACCAGGCTGGTGCCTTCTATCGGCGCCTGAACTACCCCGTTGACGCTTTTGGGTTGCGGCAGGCCGGCAGCTTCGAGAATCGTGGGGGCAATATCGATGACATGCGAGAACTGGCTGCGCAATCCGCCCTTGTCCTTGATGCCCTTCGGCCAGTGGATGACCGTGCCGTTGCGCGTGCCGCCGAAGTCGGAGGCGACCTGCTTGGTCCACGCGAAAGGCGTGTCGAAGGCCACCGCCCAGCCGGCGGCCATGTGCGGGAAGGTTTCGGGGCTACCCCATTTGTCGATCAGGGGGATCAGGTCTTCCACCTTCTCTTCCACGCCGTTGAAGTACGTCATCTCGTTGTACATGCCGACAAAGCCGCCTTCGGCGCTCGTGCCGTTGTCGCCCATGATGTAGATGAACACCGTGTTGTCCATAGCGCCGATGTCCTCGAGCGCCTTCTTGAGTCGGCCGACCTCGTTGTCGGTGTGCTCGAGGAAGCCCGCAAACACTTCGGCCTGGCGCGCGAAGAGGCGCCGCTGTTCGGGCGGGAGGGAGTCCCAGGCCTTGAGGTCCTTGGGCCGTTCGGCCAGTTCTGTATTGCTCGGCACCACGCCCATCTTCTTCTGACGCTCGAGCGTCTCGACTCGGGTCTGGTCCCAACCCTTGTCAAACTGGCCCTTGTACTTGTCGGCCCACTCCTTGGGCACATGGTGCGGCGCGTGAACCGCTCCGGTCGCGTAATAAACGAAGAATGGTTTGTCGGGCGTCATCGACTGCTGGGCCTTCACCCAATTGATCGCCTGGTTGGTCATGTCCACGCTGAAGTGGTAGTCCTTCATCTTCGGGGGATCGACCTTGATCACGCCGTCGTAGATGAGTGGATACCACTGGTCGGTCTCACCGCCGATGAATCCATAGAACTTGTCGAAGCCCTGGTGCGTGGGCCACCGGTCGAACGGGCCCGACACGCTGGTCTCCCAAGCGGCGGTTTCGTGCCACTTGCCAAAGGCGCCGGTGCTATAGCCGTTCAACCGCAGCATTTCTGCGAGGGGCGCTACGCTGTTCGGGATCTGGCCGGTGTTCCCGGGAAACGCCGTCGAGCTCTCCATGATCGAACCGGTATTGGTGGTGTGATGGTTGCGACCAGTTTTGAGCGCGTTGCGCGTCGGCGAGCACAGCGCCGTGGTGTGGAAGTTGTTGAAGCGCACTCCCTGCTGGGCGAGCGAGTCCATCGTAGGTGTGCGAATCGGGCCGCCGAACGTGCTGGGCCCGCCGAAGCCGATGTCGTCGATCAGCACGATGACTACGTTGGGAGCGCCTTTGGGTGCCTTGACCTCGAAGCGAGCCGGTGGCTTCGCCTTACGTGCGTCCATCTCGGTGTACGTCGGTGGCTTCGGTTCCGCAAGGGGCAATACCGTGCGATCAAGACGCTCCTGGGCCGAAGCAGTCGTGCCGGCGATGCCCAGCGCAAGGCCGAAATATGTGGCGGCCAGGAGGCCGTGCCAATTTTGAAGGTGTGTCATATCTGCATCCTTATTCATCTATGAATGTTTGACCCAGCTCTTCAAGCTCACCTTCGGATCCTTGATCCCCAAGGTCAGCATGCACGCAACTGTAGACCTCGCGCGCGTCACGCGCACCTTCTCTTTCGGGAAGTGAGGCTCAGCAGCATTCATTGCCTTTTCCCCCCGAACGGAATCGCCAGTGTGACCCACGTGTTCCAGCCTTTAGGTCGGTTCCGGGCCTCGAACTCGTAGTAGCCCTTGAGGTTGACGTACCACTTCCTTCCGCCGACCGGAAAGAAGTAACCGATCTGAGGCCCGACAGCGTAGACCCGAGACTTGAAGTCCCCGAGGACCGCGGCTGCGCCGCTGTCGCCGGTCACTTGCTGATAGAAATAGCCCACCAGGCCAACGTGCAGCTGCTCGGATAGAAACTGCGAGGCCGCCCAATCGAGGTGGCCGTCGATCCCGTTCTTGTAGTCCGTGTCAGGGTTCTCGAAGTTGTAGGTGAAGCCGAGCGTTGCGGAAAACTCATGGCCGGCCTTGGGATCGAGGTAGGTGTAGCCGCCGCCTGCATCCAGGGCCCAGTGGTTGGTACCCAGGTTGGCCAGGCGGCCCGCTTGATATGCGCCGACGGGCACGCCGGCCATCGTGTAGACCATGAAGTTGTGGACGCCGCGATTCCATTTCAGGTAGCCGGCCGGGTACAGATCGCCGCCGGCAGTCAGGGAATCGCTTTGACTTCCTGTCACCGTGCGACCACCTGGACCCGTCAGCGTCGAGTCCACGCCGACTTTGGTGCGCCCGAATACCCCCGCGACGCTGACGCTCGCCTGTCCGCCCAGTACCGGATCGGTGAAGACGTAAGTCGGGACGGCAAACAAGAGGTCCGCCTTCACATCCAGTCCAGCGGTCACCCGGCCGCCGCGCAGGAACAGCCTGCTGGGGTCCGCATCGGCGGTCGTGTGGTAATAGATGAGCGGTAGCGACCAGCCGGGATCCCCGGGAACCGCGTTGAAGCTGCCAAACTGGCCGGGCAGCCAGAAGCTCATGCCGCCTTCGTCGGCCGCGCACATCGGCGACGCCGAGGCCAACAGCACTGCAGCGCACGACGCCGTTATGAGACTGGCTAGTTTCATTTTCTGGACCTGTTTAGTTTGAGTTCAATTCCCAGCACCAAAGACCCGCTGCGCGCTTCACGATCTCGGTCTCACTCGCTTCCACGTCGAAGGGCACTCGCTCAATGGCAAATCATCGGCGCGCCTGAATAGACCCAGAAGACCCCGGCACCGATGCCGCAAAGCCACGCAACAGCCTGCCAGTGCCCGTCCTGCCAGAACCACTTCACGAGAAAGCGTTTCATCGCCGTTGAGGGGCTGCTCTGCGGACACCGGCAACCGCATAGCATGCGCCGACGAAGAAGACGAGGATGCTGAGTCCCTGGAGAGCGAGCCACGTATTCTTTCCGGCTTGCACCGGTTCGAAATAGAAGTTCGGCCAGACCATGTTGCAAACGGCATAGCCGACACCGGCCGTCACGAACTCGGCGACGAGGCCCCCGGCGCATAGCGTGAGCGCAAAACGCTCCTGCCTAGAAGGATTCGGTGACGTGCCCTGCCGTACTGCAGCCAGATAGCACAAGCCGATTGCAACCATGCCGAGGCTCCCCGTTTTGAGCGTCATCTCGGCCAGGATCGCGGGGCAACCCCACCACAGCGTGACGTTCTTCAGGAACACTGGGCCGACATCTCCCGCCTGAGCGCCGGGGAAGTAGTGCAGGATCGGAATGAAGCCGACGACGAATCCGGTGATGAACAGACCAAGACCCCAGTGGATAAATTTCCAGCCCAGGTCTGAGATGGTGACGGTCACTTCAGTGCCGCCCATTGTCATTGATGCGTTGCTCATGATGACTCCTTCTGACGTGTTGGGTTAGCTGCAGCCTCGTTTAGGGCGGCGTCCCTCACTTCACCAACTCGATCTCGCCCGGTCTCCAGCTTTTGTCGAAGAACGAAGGGAGCGGGCTGTACAGGCGCAGAATGGTCCACCAGCCTTTCTTCGGATCGGTCTGAATCCAGTTGCCCCGCTCGACGCCGGCAGGCTGGGTCGGCGCAAAGAAAACCGTCGTCGATCCATCGGCGTTCGCCTTGGCGGCGGGCGACGGATAGGTCTGGCTGCCTGCGCGTGGATAGCGTTGCGGCGTATCCAGCATCGAGCGCGACTGGTTGTCGTAAACGGTGAACGACCAGAATCGGGCGGCCGGGATATTGGGCGGAAGCGTGACCTTGTAGATCTTGTTCCCCTCGAACCAATTGCCTTGGCTGTCCCGGAAGTTCTCGAGATACTGAGAGCCGACGTTTGGCAGGCGCATGGCCATGGCCGGCGTGATGCCAGTAATCGAGTAGAAGAACCACATCCGGGCATTCAGTTTGCGTGCGCCATCACTGGGATAGGGCTTGAGTCCCTCCTTTGTGACTTCCGCCGGCGGGGTCATGAATTCATGACCGCCGACCCACAATCCATTGATCCATTGTGAGTCGGCGCCGTAGTAGCCGAACCCCTCCGACGGACGGCCGCCGACCGACATGGCGCGACTGGCGGCATTCGCCACAGCGAGGGCCTCGCCGAGGATTTTCTTCATTCGGGCATCGGGATTGAAGGGTTTGCCTTTCACGATACCGATCGCGGCCAAACGGCCCGCGATCTCCGGGTCCATCACGCCGACAGGCTGCATCTGCACGGCCTCGTTCAACATCTCGAAGAAGCTGAAATCCGAGGGCGGAATGGTGTTCATCACCTTGCCAGTGCCATCCACGAACCGCGGGCTGGCCGGCGTGCTCAGCGGCCCAATGGTTCCCTTTCCGGCCAAATAGCTGGCGACGCTCGATCCTTCGCCGCCAGGTACATAGGGATAGATCTTGAGCGTCTTTTTGACGATTGCATCGACGGGTTTCGGATCGTTGTTCTGAAGAAACGCCCGGCCCAGCAACGTGACATGCGTGGTGTTGGATCTGCGCACGTAGTAGCCACCCTCGGGCACTTCCCCGGTGTAGCCGGGTGGCAGGATCACGTATCTACCACCCTGACCGCGGTCGGGCCCGGGGAATCCGAAATCGCCGATCCAGTTCCAGAACATATCGTCGAAGATGCCCAGACTGTCCGGCGGGGTCTCGACCACGAGTGGCCCCTTGGTCAAATCGAGATACCCCCAGAAGTAGTACGTGTCGGCGTTGGCCGTCAGAAAGAGGGACTTGGCATCCATGAGGCCCGGGGTCACCAGGACCTCGTTGTCGTTGACCCCGGCGGCCCGGAATCCCTTGAGAAGCGCGAGTTGGTTAACTGCCGCATAGCCGCCGATGACTGCCTCGACCGCATGAACGTAGTCCACTTCGTCAAAGAGCTTCTGCGCGGTGGCGTTGTCCGAGATGCCGTCCTTGAAACTGAGCGTTCCGAGTCGGCTCGACTCCACCCGGTCTGGCGTGATGATGGACTTGGGCATGTCCGCTCCTTGTGCGCCGACGTTCATCGTGGGGACAACGAGTGCGAGCACCGTCGCAGCGGTGACGAGATGGCTGGGGTGTCTGGGATTCATGAGGAGCTCCTCAACCTGTTGTTCGGCCAAATGCTTGCTACTTCACCACCTCGATCTCGCTCGGCCTCCAGGTCTTGTCGAAGAACGATTCGAGCGGGCTGTAGAGGCGCAGGATCGCGAAATGACCCTTGCCAGGCGTTGTCTGGATCCATGTGCCCTCCTTCGCCGCGGCCGGCTTGCTCGGGCCGAAGTAGATCGTGGTGGTCCCATCCGAGTTCGCGACCGCAGCCGGTGACGGGAAGCTCTGGCTGCCAGCACGGGGCGAGCGCTGCGGTGTCTGAAGCATCGAGCGCGTCTGGTTGTCATACAGGGTGATCGACCAGAATCTGGCTGCCGGAATGTCCTTCGGCAGCGTCACCTTGTAGGTCTTGCCACCGTCGAAGGGGTTCCTGTCGGCATCGGCGAAGGCCATAAGGTACTGCGACCCGACGTTGGTCAGCCGCATGATCATTCCCGGCGAGTCCATCGTGTAGCCGTAGTAGAACGCCGCACGAGAGTCGAGGGTGCGCGCGCCAGTTGGCGGGAAGGGTTTGATGCCTTCCTTGGTGACCATTGGTGGCGGCGTCTGAAAGTCGTAGCCACCCTGCCACAACATGCTGGCCCACGAGGACTTCGGGTAGTAGGCCCAACCGGGGTAATCGGCGGCGCCCCAGTTCAGCACTCGCCCGGCCGCGTTGCCGACGGCGGCTGCATCCGTGAGGATCTTCTTCATCCGGGCGTCCGGATTGAATGGCTTGCCCTTCACGATGCCGATGGCGGCAAGCTGGCCCGAGAGCTCAACGTTGAAAGAGGTTGCAGGCTCCATCTGCACGAGCTCATTGACCATCTCGAAGAAGGAAAAGTCGTTCGGCAGAATCGTGTTGAAGGCCTTGCCGCTCGCCTCAACGAATTTCGTCGGCGGTATGGCAACGGCAGGCGCCGGCCTGACCTTCCCTTCCAGAATGGTGGACAGGCCGGTGCCGTAGCCTCCCGGCCGGTACGGATAGATCTTCAGCGACTTCTTGATGGAAGCCACTGCCGGCTTGGGATCGCTGTTCTCCATGAAAGCGCGAACAGCGTAGAGCGCATGCAGGGTTTTCGAGTGGCCCACGTGGAAGCCGCTGTCGGGAAGCGGTCCGTCGTAGCCAGGCGGCACCAGCAGGTATTTTCCCCCTTCGCCCCGATCAGGGCCGGGAAAGCCGATGTCGATCACCCAGCCGAACCACATGTCGTTGATGGTGCCGAGCTGCGCCGGCGGGACCTCGACCACCAACGGGCCCTTCGTCAGATCGAGGGATGCGATCGTATAGATGGTGTCGGCATTGGGGGTGAGAAAGAGCGAGTTCGAGTCCATCAGCTCAGAGAAGATGACGATCGTGTTGTCCTCCGCCCCAATGCTCTGGAAGCCCTTTCGGATCGCAAATGCAGACGCGCCCGAAAGACTGTTCGTGAACGCGTCAACACCGCGCACGAAGTCCAGGCTGTCCTTGACCTTTTGTGCAGTTGCGGCGGTCGGCGCACCGTCCCTGAACTCAAGAGTTCCGATGCTGGTTTCGACCCTATCCGGGGTCGTTATGGAGGGCGGAATAGTCTGTGCGTTGGAAATCATGGTGGCTACGCTGAGCAACAGCGCGAACGTAGCGGCGATAGGTTGTCTGGTTTTCATGAAGAACTCCTCCGTGTGGGTTGTTGTCATTACTTGATGGGCTCGATGTCCGGCAGCTTCCATGTTCCGTCGAACAAGCCTGCCTTGGGGGTGTAGAACCGCATCATTGGGTAGAAGCCTTTGCCGGGCAGGGTCTCGATCCAGTTGACTTCCTGGCCCGCAGGGGCGCTTCCGGCGGGTCCGAAATACAGGTCGATCGAGCCGTCGATGTTGGTCTTGAGCTTGTCCAGCGACGAGCGGGCCGCGTCATTGGCCGGGTTCTGAACCATCGAGCGGGTCGCGGTGTCATAGAGCGTCAGCGACCAGAACTGCTCGGCCGGTGCGTTCGCAGGTACGCGCAGGCGATACAACTTCCCGCCGACGAAGCGGTTGCCGTCCTTGTCCTTGAACGCCTGCATGTAGTTCCCACCCGGGCCAGCTTTCATGACGCCCAGCGCGGGGGTGGTATAGATCGCGCCGTAGGTGTAGTGCAGCCGTTCATCGATCTGGCCGTACGTGTCGGTTTGCTGTGCGGGGTTCACCTGGAACACCCAGTGCCATTTCGTCCCGGGAAATGGCTCGTTTCCGAGGCCTTCCCCGACCTGGCGGAATCGATCGGGTCCTTCGAACAGCATCACACGGCCCATGACATCGCCCGTCCGAGCCGCTTCTTCGAGGATCGCGCGCTGCCTGGCATCGGGCTTGAACTCCTTGCCCTTCTCAATGCCCAGCGGCTTGAGCATCGCCATGTAGAACAAGTCGCGGGTTTGAACGGGATTGTTGTTGATGAACGTCGAAAGACGCTCCCAGAACTCCATCCCGGTGGGCGGAGTCGTGTCCATGACCTTTCCGGACATGGACGTGAACTTGTTCGGCCTGGGATTGCTGCTCTCGCTCAGCGGGTAGACCTTGACCCGCTTGACAAGCTGGACGGCGGCATCCTTCTCCCCGTTTTGAACGATGCCTCGCACCATGACGTTGTAGTTGTTCATCGTGCCCTGGAGAACGTAGTACCCGGCGCTGGGTGTGGCGCCCTTGTACCCCGGTGGGAGGAGGAGGTACCTCCCACCCTTCCCGCGATCGGGGCCGGGCAGGCCGAGGTCCGAGATGGATCTCTGCCAGAAGTCGTCAAGAATGCCCACGATGGCCCCCGGTGGGATCTCCACGACGACCGGTCCAGCCTTGCCAAGGTCGACATTGGTATACCCGTAGATGGTGGTGTCGTTCGCCGTAAGCCAGCGACTCTTGGGGTCGGCGTAGTTGTCGGCGATGACCGAATCGTTGAGATCGACGCCGAGGTCCCGTTTGGTTCCGATGCGAATCGATTCGAATGAAACCGCCGGATAGGCCCAGAGGTAGGCTTGCACGGCGCGTTGATAGTCCAGCTCGTCGAAGACCTTGCGGGTCGTCTCTTCGGATGGGAATCCATTTTCGAAGCTCAGCTTGCCGAGTCGGGTGTCGCTTGTCTGAGTCTGCAGGTGCGTGCAGGCCGTCAGTGAGATGGCGACAAGCGCGAGCAAGGCAGCGGCGGTGGCGCGTGCGATGGGCTCACAAGAAATATCGATGCGGTTCATGGAAGAGGTCCTTCTAAGCGCGGCGATACGACGGTCAGGCTCTTTGCTCTTCACTGCATAAAGCCTGATGAAAGGTACAGTTGCCCTGCCAGGACGGCATCGACCGCGGACATCAGGTCCGTGGCCAGACAACGTTTGAGCACGACCCCGTCGGCTCCGGCGGCGAGGGCAGCCTCGGCGACCGTCCGCTCGTCGTGCACGGACAGCAACAACAACTTCGCGTCGGGCGCGAGCGCGCTGATGTGCCTAAGGAGGGCGCCCAAGTCACCACCCGAGAGAGACATATCGATCAGCACGATGGCTGGACTCAAGCGCTCGGCACCTTCGAGCAGCGCTGCTTCAGTGGCCACCATGAAAACCGAATCGAATTGCGTTTCGAGCAGCCCGCGGACGCCGTCACGCAGGCCGTGATGCTGATCCGCTATCAGCACACAGCTGTGCTTGGGATTCATGGTCGCTGGACCCGGTGTGGCTTGGGGGGCGGGCTGCGCGTCTTACGGCGTACCGTTGGCGAGCAACATCGAGCCTTTTGCCCGGGAAGGCTCAGCGAGGCCCGCGGTTGAGCCTGAATCGGTTGGGCTGGCCATGAATGCAGTGGTCATGCTCATCGCGCTGCTCCTATGGTGGCGGGTCGACTATTTCCCCCGTGCGACCAAGATAGCTCGAAGCGCATCGAAGCACACCCCGAAAAATTACGGGTTCTGCGACCGGAAAATACGGGTTCCGCGTCCCGAATAACTACGGGGCCAAGCCGTGCTTGATCGCGAAGTGGATCAGCTCGGCATTGTTTTCAATGCCCAGTGTTTCCATCAAACGGTACTTGTGATCTTCGACTGTGCGCGCCGAGAGGTTCAGCGCCGCACCGATCTGTTTGGCCGAATGGCCCTGCGCGAGCAACTGCAGGATCTCGCGCTGCCGAGACGTCAGCGCCTCCGCTGGGCCGGCTTCCTTCTTGGCGGGCGTGCGGAACACCTCCGCGGCGAGGTCGGGGGCGATGAAGGTGCGGCCCTCCAGCGCGGCGCGCACTGCGAGTACGAGTTCCGCCGGCGCCGAATGCTTGAGCACGAACCCCAACGCACCGATTTGCAGAGCACGGCGGGCATATGCAGGATTGCGGTGCATCGTCAGGAACACGACCCGAACCTGCGGGTTGTCTCGCTTGAGCTGTACCAATGCGTCGATACCAGTGAGATTTGGCATGGAGATGTCCGCCACGATAGCGTCGGGGTTCAATTCGCGCGCCGCCTTCACCAGAGCGAGGCCGTCCTCGACGATGCCGGCGAGCTCGAACTCTTCGGCCAGCAAGCTCTTGAGCCCCTCGGCGACCATGCGATGGTCGTCGGCAAGCAGCACGCGCGGCTTCGTCATCTGACAACCCTCATGAGGGCACCCATGCCACTATGGTGGTGCCGCGTCCGGGCGCACTATCGATGTTGAATTCGCCCTGTAGAAGTCGGACCCGCTCGCGCATGCTGGCGAGCCCGAGGCTGGCATGGTCGCGCGAACGCTCCGGGTCGAATCCGCTGCCGTTGTCTCTCACCTCGACCTGAAGACCTCCCGCGCGCGGCGACAGCAGGACGTTTACGGCGCTCCCTCTTCCATGCCGCACCGCGTTGCTCAATGCCTCTTGGACCACGCGATACAAGCACAGCGAAGCCTGTACAGGGAATGCTGCCGGCACCGCCTCTGCCTGGACGTTGACACGCAATTGGCCGCTTTGGGCCACGCGGTCGCACTCCGCCCTGAGCGCCTCCACCAAGCCCAAGTCATCGAGCACCGAGGGGTGCAGGCGGTATGACAGGGCGTGCACGTCTTCACTCAGGCGCACCAACTCCTCGCGCAGCGGGCGCAAGCCTTCCGGTGCGTCGGCGGCGCCCTCCATGCGACCCGCATCGATCGCGAGCCGCGCAAGGCGCTGCGTGAGGTCGTCATGCAGTTCCCGCGCGAGGCGTTTTCGCTCATCTTCGTGCGCCGTGAGAAGTTGGCCGGCGAGGTGCTGGATTTCGCGATTACTCGCCTCAACCGCAACCCGGCTCTTTTCAGTCAGGTCCTCGGCCTCCCTGCGCTCGGTAATGTCCACGTCGCAGCCAACGAAGCCCACGAAAATTCCATCCGGTCCGTATCTCGGAACCCCCGTCGCCAGCAGCCATCGATAGGCTCCATCAGCGCGACGCACACGATACTCGAAGAGGAATGGCCGGCGCGCCTCGATCGCCGGACCGTAGATGGCAATACAGTCGTCCCTGTCTTCCGGATGGACAGCGTCCAGCCAGCCTTCGTCCAGCAACTTTTCGATCGGCAGTCCCGTGAATTCGACGCATTGGTAGTTCAGGTAGTCAAGCGTCGTGTCGGGACGGGCGGTCCAGATCATGACGGGCGCACGGTCGATCATGCGGTGAAATCGCTCTTCGCTTTCACGAACTACCCGTTCCGCCCGTGACCGTCGCTGCCCACGGATCCAGAGGGCGAACATGACAGCAGCTTGGACGGCGACCACGATTGGAAGTGGTCCAACGAAGTTGGTCATGGTCGATCGCCGCCTATGCCTGCACGCCACGCGGTCATGCTAGAGACAGACAGCGACCTCTGCGCATGGCCGGATCCAATCTTCTTCATAGGTCCTCCTGGCTCGGAAGGGTGAGCGCTAGCTCGTTCAGCGCGTTTCGTGCACTGTAGCCGGTAGCTCCCCTCAGCGGTGCATCGGCTCCGCCTTCGGTTCGAACGTTGCAGCCGGGAAAACCCGTCTCGGCGGCCGCTCGCTATGTCTCGGTGATCTGGATACTATCAACCCCTTGCGCGTGTATCTTGCCAGCCCGGAGACGGGCAATAAAGGTCGAATATGAGACGTGTTGCCCCCATCATGATCCCTTTGATTGTTGTGCTCTCGGCGTGCGCCGCCGGGCCAAAGCAAGGTGGCAACATGGCGGACAGCGGCGCATCCTCTCGGATCACCCAGCCGACGTTGGCACCGGCAGAGATTCCGAAGGCCAGGGCGGAGATTCTTGCCATGCGCGACAGCACGCTGGCCGAGCTTTTTGCCCAGAAGCCCGAAGCGCGCGACGAACTCAACAAGGCGGTGGGCTATGCCGTCTTCGATTCTTCGCAGATCAATGTGGTCCTCTTCGTTGGCGCCCATGGCAAGGGCGTCTTGGTCGACAACGCAACGAAGTCGAACACCTTCATGCTGTCGGGTCGCGCAGGCACCGGTCCTGGCCTGGGGTACAAGGACTTTCGCCAGGTGATGATCTTCAAGAACAAAGAGTTGTTCGATCAGTTTCGCAAGCTCGGCGCGGACGTCAGTGCGTCAGCTGATGCCACCATGAGGCTCCGAGCCGGTGGTACATCGGCGGACCTGTCCGCCTCCTTCAATCCCTACATCTCGACCTATCAGTTCACTGACCAAGGTCTCTTGCTTCAAGCGAACTGGGGCGGCGCGGCTTTCGTGCCGTATGCGCAGTTGAATCAGCCATAGGGGGCGGTGGCCCGGGTCGTTGCCCCAGTTCCCTCCCGTTTGGTGTCCGCATTGCGTGTCGTGCAGCAGCATGCAGACCTCGGTGTTCCCACCAAACGCAGTCGGGGCATACAGCGTCTCGACCGCATGGCTCGCACTCTGCGAGTCGAAAAAGCACGATGTGCGCCGAAGCCGAAGCCGAAGCCGAAGCCGAAGCCGAAGCCGAAGCCGAAGCGAAGCTCGGCTTGCTTCATCAAGTCCGAGTGACAAGCCGATCGGTCTCCTTGGAGAGGCTCAGTCCAGCAAGCAGCAGCGTCAAACCGAAAACGAGCGTGTAGGCGCAAAAAATCAGAGGCTGAGCAACATCTGAAGTGGGGTCAAGATTCAAACTCACGCCAACCAGCAGAGTAACGATGCTTGCGATGAGTGCCGGGCGGGCGAGGGGCCGAGCGCCACCCCCTGTTTTGCGCCAGATTCGTTTGCCCAAGAAAACATAGAGCACGCCGACGACGCCGAGTGCCATCAGGGTCGAGATCCCGAGGGCAAGGAAAAGCACCCATCCAAGGCTTGTACCCAGGGCCGGATTGTTGAAGGTCAAAACCCCAAACGCGACGCGAGCCAGCGCATCGATCAATACGAGCGGAAACAACCATTCGCCACGTATGTCTCGAAGCATTGTTGCGGCGAGCGCCAATCCAAGCAGACCATCCAGCAAAGCGTAGAAGCCATCGCTCGGCATCGGCAACTTCATGCCCAAGATGAAGACACATGCCAAGTAGAGCGAAAACAGGCCGTTGAACGCACCCCTGAGTATGAATAGGTTCTTCATCGTCAAAGCAGATCTTGTTGGGAAGCACTGACCTCACGACCACGACGCGCGTGGATTGTCCTCCGACACCAGCATAGAGCGCAACCATGTGGGTGCCAAAGTGGCCCACGCCGATCCGAGCAGGCGGGGGACACGGCTACGGCGCCTCGATCAAGCTGCGCCGAAGCCTCGCATAATGGCTGCCTTGATGGAGGCTGAGTGGAGATGTGCGCATACCGCCTTATCGTCTGCGTGTTCATAGCACTCGCGCTTGCAGGCTGCGCAAGCCGGCCCATCAACGCCCGTATTGCTCAGGTGGACCCGAAGTCGGGCTACCGGCCCTACTTGCTCGTGCCCAAGCGACAGGTCAATGACCAGCAAACGTTGTTCGTGCTCTCGTTCTCCGGCGGTGGCACGCGCGCCGCCGCGTTCTCGTATGGTGTGCTGGAGGAGTTGCGCCGCACCGAGATCACTGTGGATGGCCAGCGCCGACGACTCCTCGACGAGGTAGACATCATCACTGGTGTGTCCGGGGGAAGCTTCACCGCGCTCGCTTATGCGATGTATGGCGAACGCTTGTTCGGCGAATACGAGCATCGCTTCCTCAAGCGTGACGTCGAGGGCGCATTGCTCAGGCGCGCCGCGAATCCGTTCAACTGGTCCAAGTTCATCGGCGGCAGCGCAGGCCGCTCCGAACTTGCTGCCGAATATTACGACGAGATCCTCTTCGAGGGCGCAACCTTCGGCGACCTTCTCGGCAAGGACGGTCCGGTCGCCATTGCGACCGGGACCGACATCTCGACAGGCTCTCGCCTTGCGTACTCTCAAAACGACTTTGACCTGCTGTGCTCGGATCTGAGCAGAGTTCGCTTGTCGCGCGCCGCCGCCACCTCTTCGGCGGTACCGGTGGTGCTGTCGCCCGTGACGCTAAACAACTATGGCGGCACCTGTGGCTACCAGTATCCGGCGTGGGTGAGGGACGCGGCCAACTTCGACCCTAGCGCCCGGGCACCGGCACGCTCGCTGGAGCGGTACCGCGAGATGAATGCGTTCCAGAACAGCCAGGAGCGCCCGTACATCCACTTGGTCGACGGGGGCGTAGCGGACAACATTGGGGTGCGCGCAGTTCTGGAAGCGCTGGAAGAACTCCAGGTCAGCGCTGCATTCCGCGGTCAAACCGGCACCAGCAATCTCCGGAGGGTGGTCCTGATCGTAGTCAACGCACGCTCTGCGCCTCGCACAACCTGGGATCGCGTCGAGTCGCCACCCGGCACCGCTGCACAGCTGCTGCAAGCATCGGGAGTTCCGATTGATCGCTACTCGTTTGAGACTGTCGAACTGATGAAAGATTTCGCGGAGATTGCGAAAATGCAGCGTGAGTTGATCGTCGCCCGGGCACGCCTGGCGGGCGCGAGCGAGGCACAGGCTGAGGCGAGCGTACCCAAGGTCAGCTCTCATGTGCTGGACGTCAGTTTCAACGAGATTCACGATCCTGAGGAGCGTGCCTCCTTCATGAACCTCCCGACGAGCTTCGTCCTTTCGGCCAAGGAGGTGGACCGATTGCGCGAGATCGCGGGCCGCCTGCTGCGGCAGTCGCCCGAGTACCAATCGCTGGTGCTGGACCTCGGCGGCTCCCCATTGAAGTAGCTGGACCGGCCATCTGCCCTCGTCACAACCGCTCGGAAGGGCCCTGTCGTCAAAAGCTGCTGCCCGAAAGCGGACTGTCGCGAAGGGCAGGTGATGGCCGATCCTGCCTGTTCGCCAAACTCGCCTACAGATGCTATGTAGGACTACCCGAGTCATCCCCGTTTAGCTACAACGGGATTTCCAACCTCTAGACAAGGAGACGGAAATGACGACCCAGACAGTCCTACCCGGCAAGGAT